>PBDC01000034.1 GCA_002717185.1 Rhodospirillaceae bacterium | reverse complement strand
GTCAAAATTTTCAAGTCGGTTGCCGGCTACGACGACCACCCTAGTTTCTTCCGCATGGGTGGCGTCGATAAGCATTGTTTTTGACATTTTAAATCTCCGGCGGCAGATGCGTGACAATACGCGCGATCAAGAATCGCAGCATCGTGTCGCCATTGCGGCGAGGCCGGCGTCGCCACCTACGTCCTGTCGAACGGTATTAACGCTTTAACACCAGGACAGGGCGGGAACTCGGCGCCCACCACTTTCCAAACTGGACCCTTTCCAATCCGGAAAAGACTTCGCACTTAAACCAAAAATCGGACTACGCTTATTATGTCGGAAGTCGTGTGCTTTTAAACGCAAGCCTGATTCAAACCATATGTTGCCTGTAGGAGACAGATCGAGACTTCAAACGACCAACGACAGCACTGAAATGATGCAAACTGAACATTCAGCGCGAGCGCAGCTAATCGCACCTAATTAAAATAGGGTGCATTCAGCAATTCCACAAATAGTTTCTATGCTATTGGCGGAAAAGGCAGAGGTTCGGAATTCGATTGAATGGCGCTGCTATGGCGGGATATATCTAGTGGGTTACTTCGCAATATGCCCAATATATGGCGGCACAAGCCGATGCGCATCAGGATCTTCGTAATACAGTTTTTATTGGCGGTGATCCTGTGGGACGTTTTGCCGGCCTCGGCCGAGCGGCTTCCGGTCATCTTCGGCGCCCGCGTTGGCGTTCATCCGGATTCAACCCGCTTGGTATTCGAGATGGACCGGGCAGTGCCTTACAAAATTTTCACGCTGGCCGACCCGTTTCGCGTGGTCATCGACTTTCCCGAAGTGTCTTGGCTGGTGTCAGAGGCCCGCATGAGGGCCTCTGACGGTTTGGTGTCACGGTTCCGTTTCGGTCTGTTCCAACCAGGTAATAGTCGCGTGGTGGTCGACGTTGCGGCGCCCGCCTCGGTTACTAAGCATTTCTTGCTGCCTCCAAAGAAAAGCAAGCCTCGGCGATTTGTGATCGATCTAAAGCCCGTCTCTCGCGAGGTGTTCTTTGCAGGCGCGCGTAGCGCTCAGTCGGAGAACTGGGGCAAGCGCAAGCGCTCTTTCAAAACGGTAAATAGGCCGAAGACACCGCGACGCAAAGACGGTCTGCGGCGGGTGGTCGTGCTGGATCCTGGGCATGGCGGCGTAGATCCTGGTACCGTCGGTGTGACGGGAAGTTATGAAAAGCATATCACGCTCGCTGTCGCTAAGGCGGCGAAGAAGGTAATGGAAGCTAGTGGCCGATACCGCGTTGTATTGACCCGCACGCAGGATGTTTACGTCCGGCTGCGCGACCGGTTCGAGATTGCGCATAACAATAAGGCGGAGATGTTCATCTCTCTGCACGCTGATTCGATCGGTAGCCGAAAAATCCGTGGTGGTTCGATCTACACCCTGTCTGACAAAGCGTCCGACAAGGAAGCGGAAGACCTTGCACAGCGAGAAAACAAGTCCGATATCATCGCCGGCGCTGATCTGAGTGGTTATGCGTCTGAGGTATCTCGGGTCCTGATTGATTTGGCGCAGAACGACACCAACCGCGAGTCATGGCATCTGGCGAAGATGCTGGTGAGTGAGTTGAAAAAGAGCATCAAGCTGTTGCGCACATCCCATCGTTATGCCGGGTTCGCGGTTTTAAAATCGCCCAACATCCCCTCGACATTGATCGAATTGGGTTATTTGTCGAACCGTATAGACGAAAAAAACCTTAAGAGTCCTCATTATCGAATCGGCATTGGGCAAGCGCTGCTGCGTGCCGCAGACCGCTATTTTACGCGCAAGGCGCTCAACAACCGGTCCTAAATTGCGGTAGTGTCGATCAATTTCCCAGAGAAACATAAGATCGCCATATTTCTTACCTAGTATTGAACGGTATACCCCTGACAAGTTTCAGCAGTGATGGGTCGCTGGATGCGGTTTTTGGTGCGGATTTGCGTGATTGTGTTCTTGCTGAGCATCTTCGGCGCTCTAGTGGCTGTTGGCGCTGGTGTCTACGGCCTGTGGCACTACGGGCGTGATTTACCGGATTACAAACAACTTGCAGACTACGAACCGCCGACCGTAACCCGGCTTCATGCTGGCGATGGGCGACTGATTGCCGAATATGCAAAAGAGCGTCGCGTTTTCGTGCCGGTTTCAGCGATGCCGCGTCGCGTGAAACAGGCTTTTATCGCCGCCGAGGATCAGAATTTCTATCGCCATTATGGCGTCGACCTCTTCGCCTTAGCCCGAGCAATGGCGACGAACGTTGTTTACTACGTCCAAGGGCGACGCCCGGTGGGTGCATCGACCATCACGCAGCAGGTCGCTAAGAACTTCCTGCTTACCAACGAGGTCTCGATTGAGCGCAAGATCAAGGAAGCGATCCTCGCCTTTCGCATCGAACGGGCGTTGACCAAGGATCGGATCCTCGAGCTTTATCTAAACGAAATTTATCTTGGCTATGGTTCGTTCGGTGTTGCTGCAGCAGCGCTGAACTATTTCAACAA
The DNA here is from genome assembly GCA_002717185.1 of Rhodospirillaceae bacterium. The sequence goes on along the minus strand of PBDC01000034.1, from coordinate 29,829 downwards.
GTCGATGGATGAGTTGACGACGGCAGAGGTCGCCTATCTGGCAGCTCTGCCGAAGGCGCCGAACAACTATCATCCACTGCGCAAGCGTAAAGCAGGGACGCACCGGCGCAACTGGGTGGTCGGTCGAATGTTGGAAGAAGGTTTTATCGAGCCGGAGATGGCACGCACCGCGCGCAGTGCGCCCTTAACCGTTGTATCGCGGGACGCGACGCAGTTTGTCGTGGCTGACTTTTTCGTCGAAGAAGTTCGTCGCGAACTCATCAAACGCTATGGTAAGGATGGTTTGTATGAAGGCGGCTTGTCGGTCCGAACAACCCTGGATCCGCGGCTGCAGTCTATCGCAGACGAAGTACTACGGGGCGGGCTGATCGCCTACGACCGTCGGCATGGGTGGCGCGGTCCGGTGACGACTATCACCATCGACAGGAGTTGGCTTCCGCAGCTTCGCGCGGTTAAGCCCCCGAGCGGCGTCGGCAACTGGCAGCTGGCTGTAGTTCTTTCAACAACCGATGAAGAGGTTGAACTCGGGATCGAATCTGGACAGGTCGGGGTGATTCCGTTGTCAGAGCTGAAATGGGCCCGCGCCTGGCGCGAGAATCAGCTGCGTGGCCCGGTTGTCAGAAAGGCATCCGACGTCTTGAAATCTGGCGATGTGGTGATGGTCCAACCCCTTCCAGAATATGAGATCAAGGAGGGGGCGCCACATATCGTCGGCGAAATTCGCCAATTCAGCTTACAGCAGATACCGGATATCCAGGGAGGAATCGTCGTTCTAGACCCGCATACTGGGCGTGTGCTGGCGCTATCCGGTGGGTATGATTTTGCGTCGAGCGAATTCAATCGGGCTACACAGGCCACCCGGCAGCCTGGTTCGGCTTTCAAGCCCTTCGTGTATCTGGCGGCCTTGGAGAACGGGTATACTCCGGCGACCCGCATCTTGGATGCGCCCTTCGTCCTTGATCAGGGTCCTGGACTTGGCAAGTGGAAGCCGGCGAATTACGCGAAGAAATTTTATGGGCCCAGTCCGATGCGTCTTGGCATTGAGAAATCGCGTAACCTTATGACGGTTCGCCTCGCGCGCGAGATTGGCATGGAGACGGTTGCCAATTATGCGCAGCGCTTTGACATCGCTCGGGATATGCCCGAGCAACTATCGATGGCGCTTGGTGCCGGCGAAACGACTTTGCTTCGTCTAACCGCTGCATATGGCATGTTGGTGAACGGCGGTAAACGGATCTCGGCCACCTTCGTTGACCGTATCCAGGACCGCAATGGCAAGACAATTTACCGTCACGATGTGCGTGACTGCACCGAATGCCGAAACGCGGATAGAATTGGCACCCGTCCGCCTCGGTTACTGGACCTGCGCGAACGGGTCGCAGATCCAGTAAGCGCCTATCAGATCGTTTCGATGTTAAAAGGAGTTGTCGAACGCGGTACCGGTCGACGGATTAGGGCTGTGGGCAAGCCTTTGGCGGGCAAGACGGGAACCACGAACAAGGAAATGGATACCTGGTTCGTGGGATTTGCGCCGGACCTCGCGGTAGGCGTTTTTGCAGGCTTTGACATGCCGCGGCCGCTCGGTCAGCGAGAAACTGGGTCATCGGTCGCTGCGCCTATCTTCAAGGAATTTATGTTGCGCGCACTGGAGGGTAAGCCAGCCATCCCGTTTAGGGTGCCGCCTGGCGTATGGCTGGTGCGGATGAATGCGGCTACGAGCCGCCCAGCGGCCCCTGGTGATAAGAAGGTGATTCTCGAAGCATTCCGCTCGGGCAGCGAGCCCGGCGGCAACGGGACGGTTATCGACGGATCGGACGGGTTCTCGGATACGGGGATGTCATCCGTCGGTGGCAAATACTGACCGACCGCTACTTGCGTTCGTCACGTGAATTTTCTAAATGGCAGGTGTCACATGATTGTCGGGGGATAAAAAATGCGGGCGGAAATCCAGGCTGTAGTGGATGAAATCGAGCAGTCATTGGAACTGCTAAGGAGGTCTCTTTGACTTTGATGCAGCCCGCTTGAGACTTGAGGAACTGAACGCCTATACGGAAGCGCCAGACTTCTGGAACGACTCTGACGCCGCGCAATCCGTCATGCGGGAACGTAACCGCCTAGAAAGCGCGATCACAGGTATCGAGTCAATCGAGCAGGAACTGACCGATCAGGCCGAGATGATTGCGCTCGCAGAAGCCGAAGACGACGGCGATGTATTGGTCGAAGCGGAAGGTGCCTTGCTGGCTCTTAAAGATAGGAGTGCTAAAAAAGAGCTTGAAAGCCTGCTATCCGGCGAGGCTGACGCGAACGACAGCTACCTCGAAGTTCACGCGGGTGCAGGCGGCACCGAGTCCCAGGACTGGGCCGAAATGCTGTTGCGTATGTACACGCGCTGGTCTGAGCAACACGGCTGCAAGGTAGAGCTTATGGAAGAGTCCCAGGGAGAAGAAGCGGGCTTGAAATCAGCGACCATACGGATCGTAGGCGACAACGCCTATGGCTGGCTCAAGACGGAAGCCGGTGTGCATCGTCTTGTGCGCATTTCGCCCTATGACTCCGCATCCCGCAGGCATACCAGCTTCGCGTCGATCGATGTTTACCCGGTGGTGGATGATGCCATCGAAGTTGATATTCAAGACAGGGATTTGCGAATCGATACTTACCGCGCCTCAGGTGCCGGCGGCCAGCACGTAAACCGGACCGACAGTGCTGTTCGCATTACGCATGAACCGACCGGGATCGTCGTGCAATGTCAGAACGATCGATCGCAACATAAGAACCGTGCCAGCGCGATGAAGATGCTCAAGGCTCGACTTTATGAACGTGAGTTAAAACGGCGGGAGGAGGAAGCCAGGGCTGAGCACGAGGCGAAGTCTGACATAGGCTGGGGCCACCAGATCCGCTCTTACGTGCTGCACCCTTACCAGATGGTTAAGGACTTGCGCACCAGCGAGGAAACGAGCAACGCACAGAGTGTGCTCGATGGTGATCTCGATTCATTTCTGGAAGCGGCGCTTGCCGCTCGAGCGGGGCGAACGCGGAAAGAGAAGAGCGATTAGTCCCGCAACGTCCGGCTGAGCAGTGCCGCTTCTCGCGCCGCGTCGAGCGACTGCGATAGCGACAGTTCCGTGGACTGCAGAAAAACACGTTTTGTGGTGCGAACGGCCGTTAGGTCGTAAGCAGCTAGGGCGCGCGCCATCTCCAGAGCGCTGTCGATGACAGTATCATCCGGCACGACCTTGTTAATCATGCCTAGTTCATAGGCTCGTTGTGCGCTGATATTTTCCGCGATGGCTAGCATCTCGAACGCGACTTTGGGGCCAATCCGATGGACCAGGCCCGGTGTCACGGCGGTCGCTGCTAGTCCGCGTTTCAATTCGGGATAGCCCAGCACCGCATTTTCGCCCGCGATCACTAGGTCGCATGAGATCGCAAGGTTACAGCCGCCCCCTAAAACATAGCCGCGTACGGCGGCGATTAATGGTTTGTCGGTCCTTTTGCCGAGCAGGTAGAGCTGACTGCCAAATTCCGAATGCGAACGCGCTGCTTGCGCATCGTCGCCTCGGCGCGATTGAGCCTCTTTCAAATCAGCTCCGGCTGAGAAGGCCCGTTCGTTTCCCGCGAGGATGATCCCCGATACTCTATCGTCAGTATGGGCCGCGTCGACTGCATCCACAATGGCTTGGACCAGTTTCGAATTGAGCGCATTGAGCGCCTTTGGTCGGTTAAGGGTGAGAACACGGATCGTATCGATGTCTTCGCTGAGAAGGACGGGCGCATCGGTCATGGGGGTTACCTTATGTTGATCAGGGGTAATGTGTACCGATTTGACCGTACGCGACCTTATCAAGCAAATCGTGCTGTTCGCGGTTAGCTTGCCGGAAAAAACGATCGGAGCATGTGTCCGGGTATTACCGTCGGCCTGCTTGGTTTATTTATCGCCGACTTCGACTATAAGAAATATCAATTTTGGTAGATTGTAAAATTCAACCCTAGGATCGAATTGCGATGTCAATTTGATAGTGCTGGGGTATGTCGGGAAGGAGAGAGCAATTATTAAGATGGTTAGACTACTTTTGCGGCCACCGCTTCGATCTCGACCTTGAACTGCGGATGGGCTAATGCCGCGATCGCGACAGCTGTTGATGCTGCCTTGTGATCTTTGAAAAGTCGGTTGCGGTGATCCCGAAAGGCGGGAAAGTAGGTTTCGTCGGTTAGGTAGACATTCACGCGGACCACGTCGGTCAGGCTCATGCTGGCTTCAACTAAAACCGTTTGTAGGTTTTTGAAGGCTAGAGCGACCTGTTCTTCTATTCCCTCGGGTGTGGTTCCGTCCAAGGCTACGGGCACCTGCCCAGAAATGTATAGAGTACGGGCGTTTGGCGGTACTTCCACCGCGTGGCTGTAGTTTGAACGCGAGGATGAAATCGCGGCGGGATTGTATGTTTTTAGCATTATTGTTTCCTTCAGCCTTGCGCGACAAGCGGTTCGTACCAGTCGGCATGAAAGCCAGCCGCATCGCGGCTTAATTTGTTGAATGGTGGCTTCAGCCGTCCCCGATAGTGCTTGCGTACAAGTGTTTGAAATATTGTCAAAGGATTCTGTCCACGTGAGGTTGCGATGTGCGTGAACCAACGCCGGCCTATTGAAACATGACCGACTTCTTCTTCTAGGATTATGCTCAGGATGGCGACGCTCTCGCTATCACCAGCCTGCGTAAGACGATCTATAATAGCCGGAGTTACGTCTAGACCGCGTGCCTCGAGTACGAGCGGTGCGATTGCCAGACGGGACAGAACATCGTCTGCTGTTTCCTGCGCCGCTTGCCATAGCCCGTCATGCGCGGGAAAGTCACCATAGCGCAGGCCGAACGCTTCCATTCGTTTTGACAGCATTCGGAAATGCTTTGCTTCCTCGTCGCCGACCCGAACCCAGTCATCGTAGAAGGCGCGCGGTAGTGCCGGATCCGCAAAGCGAGCGATCATATCCCAGGCGAGATCGATTGCGTTGAACTCGATGTGGGCGATCGCATGCAGCAGAGCGGCCCCTCCAGCGCCGCCGCGCCGCCGCTGCATCTGCTGAGGGGGCAGCAGGACAGGTTTTGCCGGTCGCATGGGACGCATTGGCGGGCGGCTATCACCGATTTTCGTGATCGCGCCATTACGCCAGGCCGCCGCGATTTCGCCCGAGAGCGCCGCTTTTGCCGAGGGAAGGGCGGTTTGCAGAATTGTGCAGGCTGACTGCGTCAGGTACATGACCACCCTTGGGTCAGTGGTCGGCGACTAGATTTTGTTTCTGCTCGCCTAGACCTTCGATGCCCAGCCGCATGACATCACCCGGTTTCAAAAAGACCCGAGGGTTTTGGCCCATGCCGACGCCCGGTGGCGTGCCTGTTGCTACCAGGTCGCCGGCTTGTAGTGTCATGAATTTACTGAGATAACTTACCAAATATTGTACGCCGTACACCATTGTGTCGGTATTGCCGTCTTGGTAACGGTGACCGTTGACCTCGGTCCAAAGGGCGAGTGCCTGCGGATCTTCGACCTCGTCCGCGGTGACCAACCAGGGGCCTACTGGTCCGAATGTGTCGCAACTCTTGCCTTTGGTCCATTGCCCTTGTTTGCGGATCTGAAAATCGCGCTCGGAGACGTCGTTGACCACGCAATAGCCGGCGACATGGCTCATTGCGTGGGCCTCGGATATGTACTTCCCTGGCTTTCCGATGACGAAGCCGAGTTCGACCTCCCAGTCGGTCTGCTTTGATTTTCGCGGGATTATGACATCGTCATTCGGACCGGATATCGCGCTGTTCGCTTTCATGAATAGGATTGGTTCGGAGGGAACTTCTCCGCCGGTCTCCGCCGCGTGGTCGGAATAGTTCAGACCGATGCACATGAACTTGCCGATGTCGCCAACGCAGGGGCCTATACGAGGGTTGCCATCGACCTTTGGCAGTGACGCCGGGCTGACCGCACGCAAGTTGTCAAGGCCCTCCGGCGTGACCATGTCACCCGAAATGTCGCCGACCACTCCCGATAGGTCGCGGATGGAGCCGTCGCTGTCTAACATGCCCGGCTTCTCGGCACCGGCGGGCCCGTAGCGCAAAAGTTTCATCGAATGGTCCTCTCTAATTTTGCATTTGCGGCATACTACGCCAAGGTCCGTGGCGCATCATCTTGAATTTTAGCGAAGCGTCTCTGCCATTCGTTCCAGCCCGGTGCGCAGCAAATTTGGGTCCTGTGCAAAGCACAGGCGAAGCCAACCTTCGCTCTCTTCACCGAACGCCATGCCGGGTGCCACGCCGACCTTGGCCTCGCAAACGAGACGCTCTGCGAGCGCCATGCTGTCGCGATCCCCTTCTACCTCCAGAAAGGCGTAGAAGGCAGCTTCTGGCTGCGTATACCGGATACGGGTCGCGCCACCTAGAACTTCGCCGACAATTTCGCGCCCAGCGGCGCAATAGTCGCGGAACAGTTTGACAAAATCCTCGCATTGTTCGATTGCGGCAATGCCCGCGTCCTGAATAAATTCTGGCGAATTGCTGTTGGTGTATTGCACCATCAGGCCAAGCGTTTCGTATATTGCGGGCGGCGCGGTCAGCCAGCCAAGGCGCCAACCTGTCATCGCCCAGCTCTTGGAAAAGCTGTTGATGACGAGAACTGGATCATCCGGTTCGGCCAGATCGAGAAAGGAGGGTGCTGTCTGCCTGTCATAGGTAATGCGGTGATAGACCTCGTCGGCGAGGATCCAGATTCCGCGCTCCCGCGCGAATTCTAGGATCGCCTGTTGTTCATCGCGGTGGCACATCCAACCCGTTGGGTTGTTCGGCGAGTTGACGAAGATCCCCCGAGTCTTGTGGTCGCAGGCGTGGAATAGTTGGTCGAGATCGAGTTTCCATGCACCGTTTGGTTGGCTCAGTAGACTGACGCGGCGCGGCTCTGCACCCATGATTTGTATGGCGGCTGGCGCGTTCGGCCAGATCGGTGTCACCAGCACGATGTTTTCGCCGGCATCTACGATCGTCTGTAAGGCGACATGCAGGGCCGTCATGCCCGAGGCGGTTACCGTGATGCGATCCATTGCGATGGGTTTTTCGTGCAGCCGTGTATCGTATGTGGCGATGGTTCCCCGCAGCGCAGGGACGCCGTTTTGTGCCTGATAGAAGGTCCTGCCGCTCTCCAGGGAGTCGATTAGGGCACGACGCGGCGCTTCTGGCGTGACAAGGTCGGATTCACCNAACCACATTGGTATGACGCCGTCAAANTCGGCACCGTANTCCGATATTTCCGATATGCCCTGCGGCTGCAAGTGGTGCAGTACCGGGCGAATGCGAGCTTTACGCGGCATCTANGCGACCCAGCCTCGGANTAGAGGGACTGCACGGCTTCGAGAACCTTCTCGACATGGCCCTTGACCCGNACTTTCCTCCAAATTTCGGCAATNTTGCCNTTCTCGTCGATAAGAAACGTCGACCGCTCGATGCCCATATATTTGCGGCCGTANAAGTTCTTTTCGACCCAGACGCCATAGGCCTCGCACAGCCNGCCGTCNTCGTCGGAGATCAGAGTNAAGTTGAGGTCGTGTTTGGCTTTGAANCGGTCATGTTTCTGAACCGTGTCCTTCGAAACTCCAACAATTGCTGCATTGATTTTAGTGAAGACCGGCATTGCGTCGCGAAAGCCCTGCGCCTCCGTCGTACAGCCGGGCGTATCGTCTTTGGGATAGAAGTACAGGACCAGTGGTCTGCCCTTAAAGTCGGCGAGCTTGCATGTCCCACTGCCGTCGGTGGGACGGTTGAAGTTGGGCGCTTTGTCGCCAGCCTGAACAGTCATGTCACTTTTTCCTCGCATTACCCTTTTGCGCAGCACGTATAGGCATTGCTGGCGCCGTGATCAACTCGTCGAAACAGGTGCGCACATCATCTGCCGAATTACGGATCGTGCGCTTCAGATCCTCAAAATTATCCACCATCCCCGCCCGGACCAGCAGGGTTTTCTGCCCTGCCGACGCCTGGTCTTCGTTGAACGCGCCGCTGCAGGTGAGCCGAAGAGTGCTTTGCAACCGCTGCCACAGACCTAGCGTTTTCGAAAGCAGTTTGAACGTATCCTCGTCTAGATATCCTGCCTTGTATAACTCTTCCAGGGCTTCCGCCGTATTTGCCCTTAACACGGAAGGCGTCGCCGCTGCGTGGCGCAACATGAGATATTGTGCGATGAATTCGATATCGATCAGGCCGCCGCGCAGATCCTTGATGCCCCAAATCGATGCGACGGCATGCTCTTTGGCCAAGCGCTCGCGCATGGATGCGACGTCGGCAATTAGCCGATTGGGGTCCCGATCGCTTATCAATTTTTTACGGACAATATCTTCGATTGCTTGTCGTAGGTTTGAGGGGCCAGCAAACACCCGTGCTCGGGTCATGGCCATATGCTCCCAGGTCCAGGATCGGTCGTTATGATACCGCTCGAATCCGTCCAAGTGAGATGCGATCGGGCCTTTATTGCCGGATGGCCTGAGGCGCATATCAAGTTCGTAAAGGCGGCCTTCGGCAGTCTGTGCCGAAATAGCCGCGATTAGGCGTTGCGAGAGCCGGGTGAAATAAACTCCAGGGACTAGCGGTTTCGGACCGTTGGATTCAGGTGCGTCTAGGTCGTGATCGTAGATGAAGACGAGGTCTAGGTCTGACTGATGTGTCATCTCGTGCCCACCCAACTTTCCGAGCGCTAGAAGCGCCATACCGCCGCCGGCGACAGTGCCGTGCTGCTTAATAAATTCATATTCCAAGGCACGCCATGTCAGCGTGATTGCAGTCTCAGCGATCGCAGACATGGTTGGACCTGCCTTGGTCCCGTTGGTCGTTCCGCGCAGCATCTGAACGCCGACTTGAAATTTGTGCTCGTTGGTCCAACGACGGACGATATCGAGCACGTCTTGGAAATCATTTGCCTGTTCCAAGGCCTGATTCAAATTCGCCCTGAAAGCGTCTAGGGAGGCGGCGTCCTTGAAAAATCCGTCGGAGAGAACGGCGTCCAGGCAGGAAGGATTGCGACGCAGCCACTCCGACAGGCGTGGCGCGTTCCCCATGATTTCGGCCACCAATTCGAGTAATGGCGGGTTGGCGGCGAACAGTGAGAAAATCTGGATTCCGGCTTGCAGCTCTTTAAGGAAGGTGTCAAATCTGAGCAATGAAGCGCTTGGCTCCGCTGTCCGTGATAGTGCGGTAAGCAGGCCGGGCGTGAGTTCGGTCAGCAATTGACGAGAGCGCTCAGATCGGGTGGCACGATAGCGGCCATAATGCCAAGCCCGAATTATACCAGAGACCGTCCGGCCGTCATCGAAACCCATCTTTTCTAAATTGCGAACCGTCTCTTGATGATCGTCGCCGCCGGTAAAGACCAGAGCGCCGCCGCCTCCAAGATCGGCCGAGCCCTCGAACAAGTTGGCATAATGCCGTTCAACGCGACCTAGATGCAGGAGCAGATCTTCTCGGAACCCATTGCCATTTTTATATCCCAGGAACGTTGCTAGTTGATCTATTTCCCTTTCCTCCTTCGGTAAGGAATGGGTCTGTTTATCGTCAATCATTTGCAATCGATGCTCAACTCTACGGAGGAATTCATATGCTGAGATCATTTCGCTCGCTACTGCGTAGGTTGTGTGGCCCGCCGTCGCCAGCCCGGTTAGAGCTGAACAGGTTTCCGGCATGCGCAATGACGGATTGCGGCCGCCCCAGATCAATTGCTGCGTTTGTGCAAAGAGCTCGATCTCTCGGATGCCGCCTCGGCCGAGCTTAATGTTGTGTCCGTTGATCGCGATCTCGCTTCCACCCCGGTGCGCTGTAGTCTGTCGCTTAATCGAATGGATATCCTCTATTGCGGCGAAATCCAGATGCTTGCGCCAGATGTAAGGGCGCAAGTTTCGAAGGAAAATTTTACCGGCAACCATATCGCCAGCTATGGGGCGAGCCTTGATCATCGCAGCGCGTTCCCAGTTCTGTCCCATGTTCTCGTAATATTCGGAAGCGGCGTCGACCGAGATAGCCAAAGGTGTGGCAGACGGGTCGGGTCGCAGCCGAAGATCAGTCCGGAATACGTAACCGTCGGTTGTGCGCTCATCGAAAATGCGCATCAGGTTGCGGGTCGCACGGACAAAAACTTGACGCAGACCCATCGGATCGTTGGTCACGATCTTCTCTTGATCGTAAAGAACGATTAGGTCGACATCGCTCGAATAGTTGAGTTCGCGGGCCCCCAACTTTCCCATTCCGATCACGAAGTAGCCAGATCCGAGGTTTGGGTCGTCCGGATTGCAAGCCGAAATGGCACCTTGTTCTGCGGCCATGCGCAGCAAGTGTGCGGTAGCCACGTTTGTTGCAACATCGGCGAAATTGGACAGGCTACCAGTTACACGGTTTAGCGGCCACATAGAGGTGATATCGGCAATTGCTGTTAACAAGGCGATGCGACGACGTGCTTGGCGCAGGACTGACATGATCCGCTCCTGCCCCTCGTCTCCGGTTCGCAATGGCTCCAAAGACAGAATTATCTCTCGGAAGACGGCGTCAGGACCTTTTGCCAAGAGTTGCTGAAGGAATGGAATATCTTGCAGGATGCATTGTCCTAGGAACCTACTATTGCCGAAAATCCCGTCCAGCAACCTGCGGCCATTTGGGTCTGAGATCAGTTTTTCAATAAAGTAACTTTGTCTCGCGTCGTTTTTGCAACGTTCCAACAGACGAACGATACCGATCTCAGCTTTTTCCGGTTCGCTTGCCGCTGGCAGTTTGATTGGGTCAAATGGCAACGTCAGTGCTAGCATAAGACGTCCATTCGTAATCATTTGTGTACACGCTGTCCCTAGGCGGAAGACTTAAACTGTTTATACTGTTTAATACACTGAAGAATCGGCGCGCATGTTGATCCGCCGCACGACGAAGATCTTCCTCGAATTCCTGGCTGGCCTGGTAGCGGGTTCCGTTATCTTGCTGATTGTTGGGGCTTGGTGGCTGTGGAGCGGTTCTATCCCGCTCACTTTCTTGACGCCCTATATCGAAGACGCCTTATCGCCCGCGGATAGCGCTATCGCGGTCGAGATCGAGGAGACGCAGTTGCAATGGGCAGGCTGGCAACGGGCAGTCAATTTGCGGGCGAGCGAAGTGCGTGTTCTAGATTCGGAACGCCGGGTAATCGCAGAATTGCCTGAAGTATCGCTTGGTTTATCGTTGCGAGCGATGTTTCGGGCAAAAATTGCCCCCACCTATTTTGAGATCGTTCGCCCTAGCATCTCGGTCGTACGTAATCAGGACGGTGCATTCGCGATTGGGTTTGCGAAATCAGTTGAAGCACAGGACGGCAAACCCGGTGTGGAGAACTTGGTGTTGGAGCGGCTTATTACCGAATTATTGTCGGAGCCAGACCGTTCGCGGCCATTAGGATATCTTAGACGCGTCGCGATTATCGAGGCCGATCTCTTCCTCGACGACCGGCAGTTGCGCCAAATTTGGCATGCATCACGAGCGGACCTTGCCTTTGAACGAAATGTCGTTGGCATCACTGCGAGTGCGGATGTCGATCTCGAACTTGACGGTCAGCAAAGCCGTGTTACTGGCAACGCCAGTTATGAGACAGAGACCGGTGTTATCGATACGACATTTGGGTTTCGCGAACTAGATCCAGCGCCATTTCTCCGCCGACTGATACACCCGGTTGCGCGAAGTTTTGCCGAGGTGGGTTTGCAACTCGATGGATCCCTTGGGTTTCGCATGGAAAGCGATGGTGCCGTGAAGACCGTTCGCTTTGATTTGGTTGATGGTGCGGCAGCGGCACGAGGGGAAATGGCAATCGGTGACGACGGGTACGGAATTTCCGCTAGCATCGAGTTTGAAGGTCTAAGCTGACCAATCCTTTCAGCTGCGTTTCCACAAGTTAAGGGGGGAATACGCGCCGAAATTCCAATAGGCGGCAAACTATCTTTGGTTGGAACGACAGATGGTGATGTTAGGTCGCTGGAGTTCGATTTAAAGGGCGGCCCAGGCACCATTAGGATGCCCGAGATTTACGAGGATCCTATTAACGTTGAATCTGTTCGACTGCGGGGTAGGTCGAAAGATGAATTTCGGGAAACGCGGGTCGAAGAGGCTGGCATATCGTTTAAACGAGGTGCTGTCTCGTTGCGCGCTGCGGTAACTCGTGTTGGGAAAGATCTGAATCTCCGTCTTGATGGCGGGGTGACCGGTTTCAATTTGGAACTTATTCGGCGGTATTGGCCAAAACAGGTTGGAGTGGACGCGCGAGATTGGGTTTTTAAAAATTTACGCCAAGTCGATATCGACGATGCCACCTTGAGCCTTGTGGCGCGATTTCTGGAATCCGACTTATACCGTCCCATTGTTGAGAGTCTGAACGGCGCCATTCGGCTTCGGGGAGGGGAAGTCAATTATTTGACTCCACTCCCCCCTGTGCAGGGGGTCGCGGCGAACATCACCTTCACGGATAAGCGGTTCGATATCGCTTTCACAGATGGACATTTGAACGATCTGCGGGTCGATGAAGGCAGCGCGGTGATCACGGGGCTCAATGCTGAGGATCAAGATATCCATATAGATCTCGTGGTTCGGGGGCCGGTTGGAACAGCACTCGCGGTGCTCGATCGTAAGCCGCTTCAATTTATGTCCGGACTTGGTATCGATGCGGGTACTATTACTGGCCAGGCGGCAACTCGCCTCGCATTCAGCTTTCCGTTGTTGAAGGATTTAAAAACTGAGCAGATAGCTGTCGCTGCTGGTTCATCACTGCGTGGTGTGGCTTTGAAAAAGGGGCCTTTTGGCCTCTCTTTACGTGATGGCACGCTGGAACTGCAGTTAACTGGAGCTGGCATGGTGGTTTCCGGTAATGGTGCGCTGAACGGCGTGCCTTTAAAATTTAACTGGGAGGAAAATTTCTCAGCGGCAGCTTTTATTCGGCGTTTCATGGTGAGCGGTGTCGTCGGCGCATCGGCCCGGCGCAAACTGGGTATAGACGATATTCCGGTTGGGACGGGTGATATTGCCGGAGAGGTGACACATACGATTTTTCCTGGCGGACGCAGCGAGTCCATTGCCAAGGTTGATTTGACAAAGGCTGCACTTGAAGCACCGGTAATTCAATGGCGTAAGGCTGCTGATGTTCCAGGAAATCTGTATCTGTTCATGATCGAAAAGCCTTCAGGCGAGGTAGTTGTAGAAGATCTGCGTCTTGAAGCTGGCGATTTGCGTTTGGAGGCACGCATCGAAGCGAAGCCCGATTTGCGAAGTTTTCAGACGCTGGAGTTCCGCAATCTGGCGTTTTCCGGAAATAGCATGAAGGGCCATGTCAGGGTTGCTGATGATGGTGGCTTCGATATCCAACTTACAGGCGAGCGGATTGATCTATCATCTTTCTTAAACAAAGAGGACGAAGTGGATGCGGTCGCAGTCGAGAAGGGGCTAGCACTGCGTATCCAAGCCTCCTTCGACGAAGTGTTGCTGGGCAGTGGGCGAAGGCTGCGCGATGTGAAGGCTTTGTTAACTAGCGATGGTAAGCATTGGCGCCAGGTGGGAGTCGACGCCAGTGTCGGGGGTGATATCCGACTCACCGTCAAGCTGGCGCCGAAAGGCGATGAGGCTTCGTTGCATATATTTACGCGAGATGCTGGCCAGGCATTGCAGGCGGCGAACTGGACGGATCGCTTAAAAGGGGGAAGTCTTCTCGTGACCGGCAAACAGCTCGCACCGGGAGATCCTATCATCGGTGATTTCAAGCTTAATAAATTTAAAGTGACGGATGCTCCCGCCTTGGCACGGGTCCTGCAAGTCTTGTCCTTGACTGGTATATTCTCCGCTCTGGGTCAGGAAGGCCTCGACTTCGTAACGCTCGATGGCAAGTTTGGCTATTACGGTGGCGCGCTTGAGATTAAGAACGCTCGAGCCTTCGGTTCGTCGATTGGTATTACCGCAGAAGGGGTTGTCTATATTTCCGAGGAAACGGCTGACCTCGCCGGTACCGTAGTGCCGGCATATACTATTAACAGAATTCTCGGCAACATTCCTATCCTGGGGAAGATTCTGACGGGGGGCGATAACGAGGGGGTATTCGCCGCGAACTACGTGGTGAAAGGCCAGTTGGAAGACCCACGAGTATCGGTCAACCCCCTATCCGCGTTAGCCCCGGGGTTCCTTCGAAACCTTTTGGGTGGCGACGTAAAACCGTTGACCGGCGAGGACGCTCAGTCGCAATCGCAATAGCGCCAGACGCGGCTATGTCGGGCGGACCAAGGCGTGCCGCTTGCGTCCGGCTGATATCTTGATCACGCCGTCCGAATTAACATCTGATGCAGTGACCATCGTTTTCTCATCACCTATCTGCAAATCGTTTACCCGGCCGCCACCACCCTTGATTAATCGGCGTGCTTCCCCGTTGCTGACCGCCAAGCCCGTGCGCCGCAACAGTTCGTATGCGAGAATGCCAGCTTCAATCTCGACCCGCGGTACATCCACGCTCGGCAGCTCGGCCCCATGCGCGCCTTCCTCGAACGTCATGCGGGCGGTTTCGGCTGCCCCTAACGCTGCTGCCTCGCCATGGCACAGTTTGGTTGTTTCATGGGCTAGTGTCTTCTTGGCATCGTTCAACTCGGCGCCTTCCAGTGCTTCAAGACGGGCGATCTCGTCTAGTGGCAAGTCGGTGAATAATTTTAGGAAGCGACCCACATCTTTATCATGGGTATTCCGCCAATATTGCCAATATTCGTAGGCAGACAAACGTTCCTCGTTGAGCCATACTGCGCCGTCTGCCGTTTTACCCATCTTGGCGCCAGTCGCGGTTGTCATCAGCGGGCTAGTCAGGCCAAACAGTTCGATTTGGTCTAGGCGCCGTCCCAGATCGGCGCCGCTGACTATGTTGCCCCATTGATCTGAGCCGCCCATCTGCAGCCGACAGTTATGACGACGCGCAAGTTCAAGGAAATCGTATGACTGCAGCACCATGTAGTTAAACTCCAGGAAGGACAGCGGTTGCTCTCGTTCCAGCCGCAGTTTCACGGAATCAAAGCCGAGCATGCGGTTGACCGAAAAGTGGCGGCCGTAATCTCGCAGGAAATCTATGTAGGATAGTCTGTCGAGCCAATCTGCGTTGTTGACGAGAAAAGCATCTGTTGGTGCGTCGCCAAAGGTTAGGAATTTTTCAAAAACACCTTTGATACCGGCGATGTTGCGGTCGATTTGCGCGCTGCTTAGGAGTTGGCGCTGTGTATCCTTGCCAGACGGGTCGCCTACCTTTGTGGTGCCTCCCCCCATGAGTACCAAAGGTCGGTGTCCGGTACGCTGTAGAAGGCGGAGGAGCATTATTGGCACCAGGCTGCCGGCATGCAGCGAATCGGCAGTCGCGTCAAAACCGATATAGGCGGTTACTACCTCGCGCTTAGCCAGTGCGTCCAATGCTCCCAAGTTTGTGCATTGATGCAGAAACCCCCGTGCGATAGCAGCTTCCAGGAATGCTGATTTCAGTTCGGTCATTGTCCAGTCGGTCCGCCTATAGCTCTAGCTTGCATGCTTGCGGGCCGGTCGTTTATCACAATCCGAAGGTGTCGACAAACCTGATTACGGGTTGGAGCAAGCGGTGATGAGTACCTCAGACGAGCCGGCCCTCGCACTGGGCCTTATGAGTGGCACCTCCATCGATGGCATCGATGCGGCGTTGCTGTGGACGGATGGTGAATCCATAGCGGAGCCGCGTGGCGCATTGACGGTGTCCTATGACGATGGGGTACGTTCGGCGCTGCGGGAGGCAATCGACCAAGCTGAAATAATGCCCAATGTGACATCGGTTGAACGGGCGATGACGTTAGCTCATGCTTCCGCTGTTTCAGCCTTGCTGCGCCAACAGGATATTGAACCGGAGGACGTGAGCGTGATCGGATTTCACGGTCAGACGCTTTTGCACCGGCCAGAAGAGGGGGTAACCTGGCAGATCGGCGATGGGTCAATGCTAGCCGTCATGACCGAAATTGATGTCGTATCAGATTTTCGCACGGCCGACATTGAGGCGGGCGGGGAGGGCGCACCCCTGGCTCCCGCCTATCATGCCGCACTGGCACTGGGTCTGGACAAGCCACTTGCCGTACTCAATATAGGGGGCGTCGCCAACGTGACCTGGATCGGGCCCGATGGGTCGCTGATTGCGTTCGACACTGGGCCGGGAAATGCAATGCTGGATGACTGGTGCAACGCTCATACCGGAGAGCGCTACGACGAGGGCGGTCATATCGCCGCATCGGGTCAAGCGGACACGAAATCGGTGGAGGATCTGCTTGACCATCCTTATTTCGACCGTAGCCCCCCGAAATCGCTCGACCGAAATAATTTTTCAAGTGAACCTATTGCTAGAATGACAGTCGCGGATGGTGCGGCGACTTTAGCGTTGTTCACCGTTCACGCGATCGTGAGGGCGGCCCATCATTTTCCACAACCAGTTACCCGATGGCTCGTCACCGGTGGAGGACGTCATAACGCCGTCCTAATGGCCTGGTTGGCTGAGCATTTAACGGTACCGGTTGATCCCGTCGAAACGGTCGGTTGGGATGGTGACGCGATCGAAGCGCAATGTTTCGCCTATTTGGCGGTTCGTTCGCTGCGCGGGCTACCCTTCACTTTTCCCATGACAACCCGCGCGCCTTGGCCACTAACCGGGGGCCACTTCAATCCTACGTTTTCAAATAACAAGAACTAGGTGCCAGCCTTTTCGTCAACGGCGGTATCGATGTAATCGCCTACGTGATCGACAAGCGTATCCATCGCTCCATGGAAGAAGTGATTGGTACCTTTGATTATTCGGTGGTCGATTGTGATACCCTTCTGCTGGCGGAGTTTGTCGATCAGTTTCTCGACCGAATCTGGCGGGACAATCTCGTCCTCATCTCCTTGAACTATCAAGCCCGAGGCAGGACAAGGAGCCAGGAAGGAAAAGTCGTACATGTTGGCCGGTGGCGCGATAGAAATAAAGCCACTGATCTCCGGCCGACGCATCAGCAATTGCATGCCGATCCATGCTCCGAAAGAGAACCCGGCGATCCAACATTGCGGCGCGTCAGCATTATTGCTTTGCAGCCAGTCTAGTGCTGAAGCAGCATCAGACATCTCTCCTTCGCCGCGCGCGAAGGTGCCTTGCGATCTTCCAACGCCGCGGAAATTAAATCGCAGGCAGGAAAAACCCCGCTGCGCGAAGGCGTGATAGAGCGAGTAGACCACCTTGTTGTTCATCGTGCCACCGTGTTGTGGATGCGGGTGTAAGAACAATGCGATTGGTGCATTGACGGTCTTCGAATGGAAATATCGGCCTTCGATGCGGCCTTCCGGGCCATTGATAGTCACTTCTGGCATGGGGTCTCCGGTTGCTTGTTGGACGCTCATCCGTTGCTCAAGATGGTCAAACGGCTGGCTATACTTTTAAAAAACAGCGTTTTTACTTGCCAAGTCTTTGTTCAACAAGGATAAACGGAACTGAGTAATCTTGACTGTCTGAATCAGACACTTATAACATTTAATTTGGTGACTGCTTATAACATAAGCACGGTGCGTAATGTTCAATACAATCCGCGAAGAAATTCAAGCTATCAAGGTTCGTGATCCGGCAGCCCGGTCATCTTTAGAGGTCATCCTCTGTTATCCCGGTTTCCACGCTATCACGACGCACCGTTTGGCCCATTGGCTATGGCGGCATGACTGGCGGGTGATCGGGCGCTTTGTATCGCACGCGGGCCGATTTTTGACAGGTATCGAAATTCATCCTGCTGCGAAAATTGGTCAGAGGTTTTTTGTCGATCACGGCATGGGCGTCGTCGTCGGTGAAACGGCGGAAATCGGCTATGATGTAACGCTGTATCACGATGTTACTTTGGGTGGCGTTTCGCCAGCCGTAGACAGCGATAGCCAGCGTGACCAAAAACGCCACCCGACCCTGCAAGATGGCGTGATAGTTGGGTCCGGTGCACAGATATTGGGTCCAATTACGGTGGGTCGCGGCGCCCGGATTGGTGCCAATTCGGTCGTTACAAAGGATGTTCCTGAGGGTGTCACGGTAGTTGGCATTCCAGGCCGGGCAATCGTGCGGCAGGCTGCGGGCGATCCTGAACAATTTGCGCCCTACGGGACGCCGCTTGGCGATATCCCGGATCCTGTTGCGCGCGCGCTTGATGGGCTCATGGATCAGGTCACCGCGCTGAAAGCGCGGGTCGAGGAACTGGAGAGCCAGGACCCTGTATTTTCTGCAACGGGAACTGCGGTCGGTTTTGACGAAAAGGATAAGGGTACGGCGCCCCATAACGAATAATTACGGGGCTGGGTAATTGGGCTGGTACGGCCGACCCGACTAGTGGAAGGCAGTTGTAGTGGCCATGGTCGATCTCACCATGGATTGTGATGGTAAGCTGGTCTTGTTTACCAATATCGCAAAACGGCAGGGAAACTCTTTATCGTATTTGGAAAAGCTGTTTGCAATGCTGAGTCGCGGCGGTCAGGGCAAGAGTGCGAGTGGCCCTGGTGTAAGCTACACCTTGGCGCGCAACGCTTAGGAGGCGCGGATATTGAAACTCATTCTCTCCGTCGACGAACCAGTCCGTTTAATGCGCTGGGATCTGGGATCGCTCAAGGGCTGTGCCGGGAGGTCAGGCCGCTGCCTGGCACACGAGTTGTGGGAAGGATTGAGCAATCAGACACATCTATTTCTCACTTTCGTAACCGTTGCGAACGTATGCGAGAGATTTTCACTAAGAACAAATAGGATCTTGTTCCATGGCCAGTGGGACGGCGTGGACGCGCGATTACTTCGTTACTGAACGTTGAAACGGAATACGCTGAGACTGATGGACCCGCCGGTATATCTTGATCACAACGCATCCGCTCCAATGCGGCAAGAGGTTATAGACGCAATGAATGATGTGATGCGGCGGGCCGGCAACGCGTCTTCAGTACACACCTTCGGTCGGCGTCATCGGCAATTGGTTGAGGAAGCGCGCGCGGAGGTTGGAGCACTCGCCGGTGTCCAGGCTGATCGAGTGATCTTCACAAGTGGCGGTACCGAGGCGAACAATTTGGCCCTTAAGGCATCTGGCCGGCACCCAATCCTTGTATCTGCCATAGAGCATGAATCGGTTTTGAAAGTCGATGAAGATGCTATTCGTTTGTCTGTAGATGGAGATGGTTTGTTAAATTTAACAGCACTGAACGACGCGTTGCCAGATGGGGGCTCTTTTGTATCTGTGATGCTCGCCAATAACGAGACAGGTGTCGTACAACCGCTTGGCGATATCGTTGCGATCGCCGGTGAGGCCGGAGCGATCGTGCACACCGATGCGGTGCAGGCGGCAGGCCGGATGACGTTTGATCTATCTGCGTCCGGGGCGGTTTTGGCAAGTCTGTCCGCGCATAAGTTGGGCGGTCCGCAAGGGGTCGGCGCCTTAGTCCTTAATGCTGAAATCCCGATCCTTTCCCAACTCAAAGGCGGCGGGCAGGAACGCGGCCGGCGCGCCGGAACGGAAAACACAGCGGGAATTGTCGGCTTTGGGGTAGCCGCGCGTCTAGCGCGTGATGAACTAGGCCAGATGGACGGTGTTGCGAATTTGCGTGATGCGATGGAAGCGATGTTGATCCAGGCGCTGCCAGACGCAGTCGTCTTCGGGGATGGTGTGGCGCGCCTGCCCAATACGAGCTGTTTCGCGGTGCCCGGACTGCGTTCGGAGACCCAGATCATGGCGCTAGATTTGGCGGGCCTTGCAGTAAGTACCGGTTCCGCATGCTCGTCCGGCAAGGTGACGCCGAGCCATGTGCTGCAGGCGATGGGCGTGCCTAATTCGCTGTCCGATTGTGCGATCCGTGTCAGTTTTGGCCTGGAAAACACCAAGGAAGATGTTGTCCGGCTAGTCGCCACGCTGACGGCACTGAGTGACCGTATAGGCACTCGTGCCTCTACATGAGAGGAACGAGAATATGAAAATGGTCTTCATCGAGACCGACGGAACCCACAAAGTAGTGGATGCGCCGGCGGGTTCGACGATTCTGGAAATCGCGCACAGTAACAATATCGATATTGAAGGAGCGTGCGAGGGCGTGATGGCCTGCTCCACATGCCACGTCATTGTGGAACCGGAATGGCTCTGTAAACTGCCACCGTTGGAGGAGGACGAGCAGGATATGCTCGACCTGGCTGTGGGCTTGACCCGAACTTCCCGGCTGGGTTGCCAAATTGCCCTGACCGAGGCAATTGACGGTTTGACTGTCCGGCTGCCGAAGGAAACTCATAATATGCTTTTTGGATGATTATGTCGGAATACGAATTGTTCAATCGTCTAAAGTCGGGCTGTCGGTCCGAGTGGGCGGCTTATACAAAACATCGCTTCGTTTTGGAATTGGGCGCGGGTACGCTGCCGAAAGCATCATTTCGCTACTATCTTCAGCAGGATTATCTGTTCCTCATTCATTTTGCTCGGGCCTATGCGCTGGCTGCATTCAAAGCTGATGATTTGGAAGAATTGCGGTTGGCGGCAGCTGCTGTTTCCGCAATAGTAGATACAGAGATGGGGCTGCATGTTGCATTCTGCGAACGCTGGGGAATCAGCGAGGCTGAAATGGCGGTGTTGCCTGAGGACCCAGCAAACATAGCATATACGCGGTACGTGCTGGAGCGCGGACTATCTGGCGATTCCCTGGATTTGGCCGCGGCATTGGCTCCTTGCGTCGTCGGATACGCGGAGATCGGTTCATGGCTAGCTGACAACGCAACCGCTAAGGGCGATGACAATCCCTACCAGGAATGGATAAACACTTATGCCGACGACGACTACCAGGAGGTGGCTTGGTCGCATGCAGGACAGCTCGATAGACTGCTGGAGCGCCGCGGTGGACCCGGCAGAATGAAAAAGCTGCAGCGAACCTTTGCTGAGGCGACCCGGCTGGAAGTTGGATTCTGGCAAATGGGCATCGATGCAGCAGCGTAACGCACAAACAAAAATCAATATTTTCGGGGAAGTGGAAAAAAAAAGCTTGCCGGGCTTGAATTAACGTTGGAAAAGAAACATTTACAAATAGTACCATTTAGGTACGGATTGGAAAACGTGTGCTAAAACTCAGCCGCATGATAGATTACGGCGTGGTTGTTTTGTCTCAGATGGCCCATCGTCGCCACAATCTGACGACNGCGCCCGAGCTCGCCGAGGCCACGGGCCTCCCAGCGCCTATGGTCAGTAAGGTATTGAAATCCCTGGCGCGGAGNGANCTNGTCGTGTCGCATCGCGGTGTCCATGGNGGGTACANCCTGTCCTGCGGACCGGATGAAATTTCNGTNGCTGCCATNGTGGAAGCCTTGGAAGGGCCGGTNGCGCTCACTGCTTGCGTTGAGGCGTCGGATGCCCACTGTCAGGTTGAGAGTCTGTGTCCGATCCGCGGCGGTTGGGAAAAGGTCAACGACGCGATCCGCGGTGCGCTTGAGGCTGTGTCACTCTCCGATCTCATCTATACGAGTTTTGAGGATCTGCCATCTCTTAATATGGAGACGTCGGCGGAGGTGCGGGAGCAGGTATAGCGATGGCAGTTAGTACGGAGACCCTTGAGCAAGTTAACGCGATTACGGAGGATGGCTATAAGCATGGCTTCGTCACCGATATCGAGCAGGAAAGCGCGCCGAAGGGCCTGAACGAAGACATCATCCGATTTATTTCGGACAAGAAAGAAGAGCCAGAATGGCTGTTGGAGTGGCGTCTCAAAGCCTATCGTCATTGGTTGACTATGGCAGAACCGGCATGGGCTAAGGTTGATTTTCCGCCGATAGACTATCAGGACGCTTACTATTTCTCAGCACCAATATTGGACAGTGACAAGCCAAAGAGTCTCGATGAGGTTGATCCCAAATTGCTCGAGACCTACGAAAAGCTCGGTATCCCACTGCAAGAGCAAGAGATGTTGGCTGGTGTTGCTGTGGATGCTGTCTTTGACAGTGTTTCGGTCGCCACGACCTACAAGAAGAAATTGGAAGACGTCGGCGTCATATTTTGCTCCTTCTCGGAAGCGGTTCAGGAACATCCGGAGCTGGTGAAGAAGTATCTTGGCTCCGTGGTACCCTACGCGGACAACAAACATGCCTGTCTAAATTGTGCCGTCTTCACCGATGGGTCCTTCGTCTATATACCCAAGGGCGTGCGCTGCCCAATGGAACTGTCGACCTATTTTCGGATCAATGCGGAGAATACTGGTCAGTTCGAACGTACCCTGATCATTGCGGATAAGGGTTCTTACGTCAGTTATCTGGAAGGCTGCACGGCCCCACAGCGCGATGAGCACCAGCTACATGCAGCGGTTGTAGAACTAGTGGCCTTGGACGATGCAGAAATTAAATACTCGACGGTGCAGAACTGGTATCCCGGGGATGAGGAAGGCCGAGGAGGTATCTATAACTTCGTGACCAAGCGGGGTGCCTGTCGCGGCAATAATTCTAAGATCGCATGGACCCAAGTTGAAACGGGTTCGGCTATCACTTGGAAGTATCCGAGTTGTTTGCTAATCGGTGACAATTCAGTTGGCGAGTTTTATTCCGTCGCGATCACCTCAAACCGGCAGCAGGCCGATACTGGTACGAAGATGGTCCATATTGGCAAGAACACAAGTTCGACGATTATTTCTAAGGGGATCTCCGCCGGTCGCGCTGATCAAAGTTACCGCGGCTTGGTCAAAGTCATGACCAGCGCAGAAGGTGCACGCAACTTCACGCAGTGCGACAGCTTACTGATCGGCGATCAATGCGGCGCACATACTGTGCCATACATCGAAACCAGTAATCCTTCGGCGCGTGTCGAGCACGAGGCGACGACGGCGAAAATCAGCGACGACCAGCTGTTCTATTGTCTGCAGCGGGGCCTTTCCGCAGAAGAGGCGGTCTCTATGATCGTTAACGGGTTCTGTAAGGAAGTTATGAAGACGCTACCAATGGAATTCGCCGTCGAGGCGCAAAAGCTGATTGGTATTAGCCTAGAAGGCAGCGTTGGATAACCGCGCCTAACGAGACGTCAGGGAAAAAGATAATGTCATTGATCGAAATACGCGATCTGCACGCAAGTGTTGATGGAAAGGAAATCCTCAGGGGGGTCGACCTGACGATTGAGGCTGGCGAAGTGCATGCAATTATGGGGCCGAATGGTTCTGGCAAGAGCACGCTTTCCTACGTTCTGGCGGGACGGGACGGGTACGAGGTGACACAGGGCCAGGTCTCGTTCGAGGGCGCTGATTTTCTGGAAATGGAGGCGGACGAACGCGCCCGCTCTGGATTTTTTCTCGCCTTCCAATATCCGGTAGAAATCCCGGGCGTCGCGACCACGACTTTCCTAAAGACAGCCGTGAATGCGGTGCGCGAGTATCGAGGCGAGAGCCCTCTAGATGCCATGCAGTTCCTTAAATTTGTGCGCGAAAAGGCGGAAGCATTGAACATAGATGACGATATGCTGCGCCGCGCTCTCAATGTCGGGTTCTCCGGTGGTGAGAAAAAACGGAACGAGGTGCTGCAGATGGCAGTGCTGGAGCCTCAGTTTGCCGTATTGGACGAGACGGATTCTGGTCTAGATATCGATGCGCTTAAGATTGTCTCGGACGGTGTCAATGCGCTGCGAGATGCAAAGCGTAGCATGCTAGTGATCACCCATTATCAGTGTCTGCTCGACTACATCGTGCCGGACCGTGTCCACATCTTGGCGGGTGGTAAGATAATTCAGTCCGGCGACAAGTCACTTGCGCTGGAATTGGAAGAGAAAGGCTATGCCGCCTTCGTTGAGGCAGAGGCCGCTTAGGGATGGCGAATCCCGTACCCTTTCTGGAAGACTTCGAAGGAATACTGCCCGGCTCTGGAACCGGTTGGCTTGACCGGCTACGGGCAGACGCGCAGAAAACTTATCAAATTTCTGGCCTGCCGACTCCTCGGACCGAAGCATGGAAATACACTAACCTACGACAGCTCGCACGGGCAGGCTTCGTCGCAGCCCGAGCAGGTTGTTCTGCCGAAATATCGGCCTTGCCTGAGGGGTGTGCTGCGCTCACGGACGCTTATATCGCTGCCTTTGTGAATGGCTGCTTTGTACCGTCGCTGTCGTCGCTTGATGATCTGCCAGAGGGTGTTGAAGCAGTCAGTTTGGCGGCGAAGCTTAATACGGACGCAGCGTCTCTCGAGGGTCGATTTGGCGATACTGATGGGTTGCCGCTTGCGACACTGAATACTGGGCTAATTTCGGATGGGCTGTACCTTAGGCTGCATGACGGAGTGGTTCTCGAAAAGCCAATTCATCTGGTTTCGATTGGCCATTCCGACGGCGGGCCAGTGTCATTTCACGCACGCCACTTGATCGCTATGGGGGCCGGCACCGTCGCGACGGTTGTCGAAAGTCACATCGGCGAGGGTACATATTTTAGCAATGGCGTGTTGGAAATTTCCGTTAACGGCGGTGCAGTTCTGAACCATTACAAGCTGCAAAATGAAGGTTCAGAGGTGTTTCATGTGGCGACCAACTTGGTTCGGCTGGCTGACGGCGCTGTCTACGATAATTTTGTACTGCAGGTGGGTGCTAAGCTTGCTCGAAACGAAATCCGCGCGGTATTGGGCGAGCGTGTCGAATGCCGCCTGAACGGTGCCTATTTGGCATGCGGTGAACAGCATATCGACAACACGACCTTTATCGATCATGCGGCGCCGAACAGTAGTTCGCGCGAAGTCTACAAAGGCGTCCTCGATGAAAGCGCACGCGGCGTGTTTCAAGGCAAGATCCTGGTGCGCCAGGGTTCGCAGAAAACCGACGGGCATCAGTTGAATAAAACACTTCTTCTGTCACCGGGCACCGAAATCGATACTAAGCCGGAACTTGAGATCTATGCCGACGATGTGAAGTGCAGTCATGGTGCGACGACCGGTGAACTTGAGGAAGAGCCGCTGTTTTATTTGCGCGCGCGCGGGATTGATCCAGAGAGGGCACGCGCAATGCTGGTCGCGGCGTTTGTCGGTGAAGCGTTGGATGAAATGCAAGTAGAAGGACCGCGCGTCGCGTTCAGGGCGTTGGTCGATGATTGGCTGGCGAGACGCAGTAAAGGGCAGGAGTAAATAAACATGAGCGATACCGCATATGCCATGCCAGCGGCGCCTGACACGCAATACAATGTTCAACGCTATCGCAGCGACTTTCCGATCCTAAGCGAGGAAATTTACGGCAACCCCCTGATTTTTCTGGACAACGCGGCTTCGGCGCAAAAACCCCAACAGGTCATCGATGCGGTCCGCTACGTCTATGAGCACGAATATGCCAACGTGCATCGTGGCGTGCATTACATGTCGGAGAAGGCAACCGTAGCTTATGAGGAGGCTCGCGTTAAGGTACAACGTTTCATTAATGCGGCGCATGAGCACGAAGTCATTTTCACCAGAAATGCGACAGAAGCCGTGAACATGGTTGCTGGGACCTATGGCCGCCGTTTTTTGGAACCTGGCGACGAGATTATCATTTCAGTTATGGAGCATCATGCCAACATCGTGCCATGGCAGATGTTGCGCGACGAGAAGGGACTGGTGCTGAAAGCCGTTCCGGTCTCCGATGATGGTGAGTTTCAAATGGAGGAGTTCAGGAAACTCCTGACACAACGTACGAAGCTCGTCGCGCTCACACACACTTCGAACGTACTCGGGACCATCACACCTGCCGCGGAAATTGCGCGGCTTGCCCATGACGTTGGTGCCAAGGTGTTATTCGATGGCAGCCAGGCAGCCGTTCATAGCGTTGTCGATGTTCAGGCTATCGATTGTGATTTTTACGTCGTCACTGGTCATAAACTATACGGTCCAAGCGGTGTCGGCGTCTTGTATGGTAAGGAAGAATTGCTGAACGCCATGCCACCATATCTGGGCGGTGGCGAGATGATCTCGAAGGTCACCCTGGCAGAAAGTACGTGGGCCGAATTGCCGAACAAGTTCGAGGCGGGTACGCCTATGATTGCACAGGCGATCGGGCTCGGTGCTGCGATCGATTATGTCTCCGCGATTGGAATGAAACGGATCGCAGCGCACGAACAGGATATTCTGGGTTATGCAACGCAGAAACTCACATCTATACCGGGTCTGAAAATCTATGGCACGGCGCCAAACAAGGCGGCGGTAATTTCCTTTAGTATGGAAAGCATCCACCCGCATGATATCGCTACAATTATCGATCGAGCTGGCGTCGCCTGCCGCGCTGGCCATCACTGTGCGCAACCTTTGATGGATCGTATGGGCGTGCCAGCAATGACACGGGCGTCCTTTGGCCTGTATAACACACGNTCCGATGCGGACGCGCTAGCNGATGCGCTTGAATTNGCACGGGAGTTTTTAGGTTAATGTTGGANGATCTTCGTGAGCTNTANCAGGAAGTGATCCTTGANCACGGCAAGAGGCCGCGTAATTTTCGCGATGTTGAGGACGCCACAGCGCACGCACATGGTGCCAACCCTTTGTGTGGTGATCAACTCGTGGTTTATCTGAAAGTTGATGCAGATGGGCGGATCGATGATGTGTCCTTCGTCGGCAACGGATGTGCGATTTCCGTCGCCTCCGCCTCATTGATGACAGAATTGGTCAAGGGCCGTACAGTCGGTGACGCCAAGGCTATGTTCGAGCGCTTTCATAAAATGTGCACCGGTGAAGACAGTGACGACGACAGCACATTGTTGGAAGATGATTTGGAAAAACTCAATGTCCTATCGGGTGTCCGCGCCTTCCCGGTTCGGGTGAAATGTGCGACCTTGCCTTGGCACACGCTCAATGCGGCGATTGATGGTCAGGACGAAGCAACGACAGAAGCGTGAGGCAGAAAAGCGAGATGTCCATGGAATATTCTCCCTTGGGTGGTTTCATGCCGACCCCGGTGCCGGAAGATGGTATCGCCAGGGCAGGTGAACCGCGCGATCCGTTGTTGCCAGTTGCCGCGGTTGGAGCCGTTATCGAAGGGATCAAGAAAGTCTATGATCCGGAAATACCGGTCAACATATACGAATTGGGTCTCATATATAAATGCGAGATCAATGACAAAGGTGATGTTGAGATCGACATGACCTTGACTGCGCCGGCCTGCCCTGTGGCGGGTATCTTGCCAGGACAGGTCGCTGAAGCCGCTGCCGGCGTAGAAGGGGTTGGCGAAGTGACTGTCGAGATTGTTTGGGACCCACCCTGGGACCCGTCTATGATGTCGGAAGCGGCGCGCGTTGAATTGGATATGTTTTAGATAGATTTGCGAAGCGGAGAATGGTGATGGAACGACCTCCTGCGATGACATTGACCGACGCGGCTGTGGAACGGATCAAGGCCCTGTTGGACGCGGCGGATAAACCAGTGATCGGAATCCGCGTTGGTGTCAAGGCGCAAGGCTGCTCTGGTATGAGCTATCATGTCGAATATGCCGAGAAAGAGCTTCCGTTCGAAGAGGTGGTAGAGGGTCAGGGAGTGCGCGTGCTGATAGACCCTGCCGCCACCATGTTCCTCATCGGTTCGGAGATGGATTATCAGGAAGACAAGTTGCAATCCGGATTCGTTTTCAATAACCCGAACGCTAAGGGACATTGCGGCTGCGGCGAATCCTTTCACGTTTAACCTAGTGCTGGGTTATCGACGACAATGAATACGATCGGCCATGAACGGTCTCGAGATAGATAAGGCAGTTTCCGAAACGCGTGTTGTCGTGGCCATGTCGGGCGGTGTCGATTCCTCGGTCACTGCTGCCTTGATGGTGGAAGCGGGCTACGAAGTCATTGGTGTGACCTTGCAGCTTTACGATCACGGCGTAGCAGTCAACCGTAAGGGTTCCTGCTGCGCAGGTCAGTATATCTATGATGCACGCGCAGTCGCGGCCCGGCTAGATATTGCCCACTACGTGCTTGACTATGAAAGCAGGTTCCGCGAAGCGGTGATCGATGAATTCGCGGATTCCTATCTGCGTGGCGAAACACCTGTGCCCTGTGTTCGCTGCAATCAGACTGTTAAGTTCCGCGACCTTTTGGCAACGGCGAAGGACCTTGGTGCGGACGCGTTGGCCACCGGACATTATGTGCGCCGCCAAACGGCGCCGGATGGGCCAGCTTTGCTGCGTGCCGTTGATGCCGGGCGTGACCAAAGTTATTTTTTGTTCGCGACAACGCGGGATCAGCTCGATTTTCTGCGATTTCCTTTGGGCGGTATGGAGAAGGCAGAGACCCGAGCCCATGCTGAGCGTTTCGATTTGCCTGTTGCGACTAAGCCGGATAGCCAAGATATCTGTTTCGTTCCCGAAGGCAATTATGCCCGTATTGTCGAAAAGTTGCGTCCCGAAGCGTATGATCCTGGCGATATCGTCGATCTCGCTGGCACCGTGCTGGGCCGACATGAAGGCATTATCAATTTTACAATTGGGCAACGCCGTGGACTTGGTCTTGGCGGACGGCTGGAAGGCGAAGAGACACTTTACGTAGTGCGGCTCGAACCTTCGTCTCGGCAAGTTGTCGTTGGACCGCGCAACGCCTTGGGGACTAAGCGCATTCCTATCGGGGCGCTCAACTGGCTAGGTGCAGCTGCTATTACCGCTGAGGGTATCACTTGTGGCGTTAAGGTACGTTCGACGATGGAACCAGTCGGCGCACGTCTATTTACCGATGGCGATAATAGCGCGACCGTTGTTCTGGATGAACTGCAGTTCGGGATCTCGGCTGGTCAGGCCTGTGTCGTTTATGACAGGGACCGAGTGTTAGGTGGTGGTTGGATTCAGAGACAAGCGGATTGTGTGGTGGCCTGAATGGGCGAGTACGGTTTTTTCGTCGCACATCTAAGATTTATTGCGGCCAAAACTGATACCTCTGAGCCGGAAACTGCAATGATGGTTGCTGAACTTGGTCGAATTGCGGATGTGCTGGAGGCATCTCGCGAAATCACGGTTCCGTTTGACAGGTTGCGGATTGCAGCGCGCGGGCTTGCGGGCGTCGCCGGGTTCCTGCAGGAGCAAATTCTTCCCGAAGCGGTTGCTGCCGGAAATAAGGCTGGCGAACGCCAGATACGCTGGGTCATCGATACTTCGATGCGACTGATGACGAAGCTGGCTAGCCGCGCAGAGTTGGGTGGAAATGACGAGCCTTTCGTTCTCTCTCTGCCAGCCGCTCCATCAGATGATTGATCGGGACAAAGACGGAATGGTAACCATAAATTGCCAAAAGTTTCCTCGGTTGACACCAGCCTGTCGAAATCGTATTCGAAGCTCAATAGTGGCGGAGTAGCTCAGCCGGTTAGAGCAGCGGAATCATAATCCGCGTGTCGGGGGTTCGAGTCCCTCCTCCGCTACCATTTTCCCGACCAAATAGCTTTGCCTTAAGATTAGGATGCAATTGCATTCGCGGCCTGTCACATGTCATAGGCTGCAAAGACTCTTGTCTCAGGCGCATCGCGCAATGACAGTCTGCTCAAATTGGGCAAGGGCATAATCAGGCCATTTCCATGGTGACAGAAGGCCTACTTCGGAAAGTGCAGCCTCTCGTTCCTTGCTTCTGAATAATAAACTATTTTCGAGAGAGGCAATTCGTCGGACAAGCGTTTGGCGATTTTTTCGCCTGCCTCATCCAGAACCGTTACAGTGGCCTGATCACGAAAGTCAGCAAAAAACGCCGT
Source organism: Rhodospirillaceae bacterium (assembly GCA_002717185.1). Next base: position 148 of record PBDC01000034.1, on the reverse strand, counting down.
TTCATACTTTGAAATCCATGTGCGGATATCTTTCTTCAGTCGCCCGGAGATTTTGAGTTCATCCAAATCAACGTAGCCGCCTTCATAGGTATCCCGCACTCCGGTGCCAAAACCCACGCCATCTACAGTCAGATACTTCATCTCAAAA
>PBDC01000033.1 GCA_002717185.1 Rhodospirillaceae bacterium | reverse complement strand
GAGTTTGGTCATCACCAACTGGAGCGTATTGGCCAGGGCTGGCGCCTGCGACCTGCAACAGACGCAACAGAAGCACAATTGCAGCAGTTGGTAAATCAGTGGCAAAGTGCCAGTATGCAGGCCTTGAGGCCAGGGCGACTCGAATCGCCCATCGTGGTAGTGGAACATGGCCGAGGGGTAATATGGCTTCTTACCTTCCGGCACCTCACCGCGCCGATCACGCCAGAAGGGTTCGTACATCGCAGCCCAAAGGTCGTTGTCTCGGCGCCACATTTCATCATGGACAAAAACGGAACTGCTGATACTGCTCTCGCCACCGTATTTTGCCTTTTGCAGGCATAGAAGGGAGACGATATCGACCCCGTCGGTGTGGAAGAGTTGCCTGACCTTGGTCTGGTAAATTCGCGCTTTACCCGGGTTCTTGAACGCATCGTAACGCGCGCCAAGATCGCAAACATGCCCGAGCACATGTCCCTTGCCGTTCTGGGAGCGAGCATTTCCAAAATAGCGGCCAAGCCCAAAATAAACGCGCGCCGCTTCTTCCACACCGTAGTCTGTTACAGGGATGCCGCGTATGACAACAAAACCGCGACCGTTCAGTAACTCGCGGCGCATTTCATCAAACACACCGCCAAGTGTCGGTAGGACGAAATCCGCACGCTCGATGTCGATAATGTCCTTGCTACGCGTGCGGTGCATGGCATCGTCAAGTTCAGTGATTTCAGCACTTGATAAAGTATACAGCCATTCGTCAGGCCGCTCCGCCATATCGACACCCCGCCAGGCCCCCGGACCACCCACTGGTCCCGACGCACGTTCCGCCGTCGCGCCTGTCGAAATATATCCATCGTCAATTGCGGCTACTGCGCTCATCTATCCTGCTCCACCAGTAATACCTGCGATGAACCATAGCCGGCCCTCGGGCACCATTCAAACAGACCTTCTATGCTACGATCCCTATGCGCGGAGGAACTTAAGATCGGTACAACGGTAAAACAATTCCTCGACCCAGCTTCATATTGGTACTTTATTCGATCCCATTGGCGCGGCGACCTGCAGCTTTTCCAGGCTTTCTGGATCAATCTAGTATTGATACGTATCGGCGCCCTTCTGCTTGCTCCCCTCACTCACCCACCGATCATGCAAAACCATCTAGTAGCGGTGATCGGTAGCATATTCTTTATCCTCGCCGCCCACTGCGTGGCGTTCACCTGGCAAATCGTCGGCACCGTTCGCGCCTGCGACCGGTTCCAGAACGCAAACGGAGAGGTCATCCCCGTCTACGGCGCCTATTTCGGGATTGCAGTTTGCCTACTTTTTACCCTCTCAAGCGCCTTCACTGCGGTCCAGAATACTTTCCTTGAACCCGTAAAAACGACCTTCAGCCAAGATTTGAAACGCATCCTGGCCTCGAGTTACCAATTGAGCATATCTAGTGACGGTACCAGTTTACATCTTGATGGAGTTTTCGAACGTGGTCTCACCGCAAAGCTGGAAGCCGCGCTGGACCAAGGTAGCGGTGTGAAACGCATCATCCTTTTAAGCAAGGGAGGCAACATATTCGAGGCCCGTGGCGTCAGCCGTGTAATAACTGAGCACGGTCTGAACACACATGTCGACGGAACATGTTACTCCGCATGCGTCCGCGCCTTTATCGCCGGCCAAGTCAGAACCCTATCCCCAAATGCAAGCCTGGGATTTCATCGCTACAAACTAGACGCAAATTATCCCGCAGCAGTTGTCAATGTTGATAACGAGCAGGAGGAAGATAGTGTTTACTATCGATCCCGCGGTATCAGCGAAGATTTCATCGCGCAAATGTTCGATGCAGTTCAGCCCGACATGTGGGTGCCGTCGTTATTGCTGTTGCAGGAAGCCGGTGTGACACATCGACTTGCGACGCACCCCACACAGTGACCCAGTCCTCTATCTATAGGTAAACGCTCAACCAGAAGGTCCGCGACAACACGCTCCGGGCCAATGGTTGGCCGTGCCGGCTAAAACAGTGGAAGACACGTCGACGGCACTCTGTTTACCTGTCGGTTGACTAAAAGAAGGCAAATTCCCGTATTTACGGGTAAACGAAACTTTTAGTGGCCTGTAATCTTAAATTTAGCGCTACACCATCCCACACAAACACGAAGTCTTTCGGCTGAAAGCCGGGAAGCCTTTGCTAGAAGTATGGCTAACGTTTCCCTATGATCGGCGCCGCATTTCTGTCGAAGGGGAGCCCGGCGTCATCATGTCCCAAGTAAGCGAAGACCGCATTATTGGGCTTTGGGGGACACCCTTTCTCCACTTCACCCCGGAAGCGCATGCGACACACCAGAATGCACTTGCCAGTCTCGCCGAGAGCAGTCCTGATGCGGACTTGTTACACGACCTAGATACCAGTGCGCAGTGGCTTCGAACTCAGATCAATGCTGCCGTCACAGCGTTTCTCGAACGCTGGGCCGAAGCCGACCCTGGGCGCGTAGACATCGTAAGCCGGACCCTGATCCATGGTCATAGCGACTACCAACCACTTCGAAACCATCCGGACGCCTATCTAAGCGGTCTCTACTATATCGAAGTGCCGCAAGGTGTCCGCGATCCACACCATCGGTCCGACGCAGATTCAAACGCGCTTAGCTTTTATGATCCCCGGTTCGGGATAAATATGGGTGCAATCGCCAAAGACCCTAACAGCCAAATGGAAAAACAGGTTCAGCCAACCGCAGGGGTGATGATCATCTGGCCATCACATGTTGACTACTTTATGCATCCCAATCTCTCGGCATCATCTCTCATCGCAATACAATTTAACGCCAAGCTGGAAACTACGCCGTGACCGCCAACACCTGGAACGAGCACTTCACGCAACTTTGGACGACCCATATCTTCGAGCGAAAGCTTAATGCACATGCAGAACATAATGCTGCACTGTCAAAGTTAATACTGGCCTTGGATGCTGAAAAAGACGATATGACCGTCGACTATAAGGGTGTCGACTTTCTAAGTCGTCAGGAACCGGCAATTGTCTGGCTGCGGGAGACCGTTGATGAAGCCCTGCGCCGCTATTTACAGGCCTGTAGTATCACCTATCCGATACGCCGCGATGTACAGGCCTGGCCCAATGTGAACAGGCTGGGCGACTATCACGGTCCGCATAATCACGGTTGGAGCTACCTATCGGGGACCTACTACGTCCAACTGCCAGATACCAAAGTCACGTCCTGTCAAGGTGACAGGCATCCCGCTGCAATTACCTTTTCTGACCCTCGGTACGGTGCTTACCGACACTCGATCGCACCGAATGCCAGCGCGTCAGCACGACACACGGTCTACCCTTCACCGGGGACTTTACTGATGTGGCCCTCGCCACTAATTCACTATGTTCAACCGAATCATTCAGAAAACATTCGGATCTCGGTCAGCTTCAATATTGTACTGGAGTGGAGTAATGACTACGCCGGATGACGCCTCTCGATTGACCGTTTCCTTGCGTAGGCAAAATATTTGGAAACGTTAGTCGGCGTCCTGGATATCCAGACCATTCGAGTAAAACGGCGCCTTTGCAATCGGAGCCTCGCGCTCGTCTAACATTGGGTGACGTCGCTCTATCCACTGCCAAAACGCTTCCCGCCATTTCGCCAGATATACCGACGGTAACGTCGCAGCGAGACCTCCAATAATCAAAATAATCAAAAATGTGACCGCACCGAGAAAGCCGGGCAAAACCGCCATCCAAGCATTGGTAGCGTTGTACAAAGTGCCAATAACGGCCAGTACAGGAACCAGAATAGATGCTGCCCAGATCAGTTCTGCGGTGACAATCAATGCGGTGCCGTGGAAACCAAATCGATCAAAAAAAGTAGAAACACTCTGTTTAATGTCGGTATTCTTAAGTTTGGGAAACAGGGTCATTATGTCTCGTTATTATTGTTCTTGAATAACTTATGGATTGGTTACCCTAAGGCAACTGCCAGAAAAACACCCGTGCGTTTAAAGCAGGTCGGCTATGCACAGCGCGAATCCCAGTGAATAGGAAGGTTAAAAAAGACCGGGGAAATACAGTTGCGGAGTAAAGAAGAGCTTTCTTAGGCTCGGTTAAGAGCTATGCGGGGCGGGCCCACCGCCTCTGTAAAACGATCGCAGCAACCCCGATTAAAATAATCAACGCCCCCATAAGACGCGAAATTTCGGCACTTTCTCCTAGAAAACAGATCCCGGCGAAAAAGCCAAAGACCGGCGTCAGCAAGGTCAATGGCAGAGCACGATTGACCTCGTAACGCTGTAAGAGCCAATACCAAACACCGTAACCGAAAATTGTCACAGCGATGATTAGATATCCGAACCCGAACCAAACGGCAGGTCCCACCTGTTCCAAAGCTTGAAAGTGACCGCTTTCCAGCAGAAACGACGCGATAAGCATTTGCGGTGCCGCAAACAAGGCAATCCAGCCGTTTAAGGCAAAAGGATCGAAAAGGCCCAGATGTTTGACCTGAATTGCGCTTAATGCCCATAGGAAAGCCGCCACGACAATCAATCCAGCTGCAAACGGCACGCTTGCCGTTTCAGGCTCTCCGACAAGCAGAAAAACGCCAGCGAAGGCGATCAACATGCCAATACCGCCCTGCCAACCTATCTTTTCCTTTAAGAAGACTACCGCCAACAACGCAGCAAACGGTACCTGCGCCTGCATTAACATAACCGAGATCGCCGCATCGACATCCAGCAANCCAGTGAAACCACAGGCAAAATGCAAAAANCCCAGTGTCACGGAAATTCCGAACACCTGCCAAAGCCGTGATCGTTCTTTCAACANAAAGGGCAACAACAACACGCCAGTCATGACGTACCGGATACCCATGAAGAGCATNGGTGGCATCTCCGTGATCGCCAGTTTGGCAACAACGAAGCTGCACCCCCAAACCAGCATGACGGTCACAGCGAGGAGAAGATGAATCGGTTTCATCGACAAAAGTGACAATCCGACAGAGAACCTCAGGTAGCGGCCAGCTGTCGAATTTCTCCCAGTGTAGCCTCCAGGTCACGCACTTCGCACCAACCAACTCGCATCATCTCTATCGCCGGCTCATGCAGGTGAGGCAAGGTAGTGCCAGTGCAGTCCTCGACAACTATTGGTTTGAAATCTCGGAACATAGCGTCTTTAGATGTCGCCGCGACGCACTGATTGGTCAGCACACCGGCCATCAGCACCGTTTCTGCATCGAGCGCGCGCAAGACACCTTCCAAGTTGCTGTTGAAGAAGGCACTAAGGCGGGTCTTATCGACATACCAGTCATCTTTCTGCGGTTCGAGGTCATCCAGAATCTGATAACCCCAAGTATCTTGACGCAAACCTCCATTCTTAAGAAAAGGTCTTAAACGCATAAAAGGCCCCCCATCCTCCACATCGCGGCTACCGTGCCGGGTCCAAATGATGGGGATGCCCTTGGCACGCGCATCCGTCAGGAGTTGCCTGGTGGGTTCGATAGTGCGGCGCATGTGGGAGATGTCGATACCCTGCTGCCCGTACCATCCATCCTGATGCAGAAAATCATTCTGAGGATCGATCACGACGACGGCAGTCCGCTTTGGCACCAAATCCCAACTCACTTCTTCGAACGGATTAATACCCTCTTCGCTGCTCATACCAATACCTCGTCCGCCCCTGAAAAAATGCCCGTCTTTGTCCGTTTTAAAAATTCTGGCGACATGAAGGTAGGACCGTCAGAAACTATAAATAATTCGACTAAAAGAACCGAAGTCGAGAAGCATAAACTTACACATTTATCCAAACCGGCAATTTTGCCCGCCTACCCGCAAAGTTAATCACGATATCTATTTAGCGTGGCAGCTATCCCACGCCCTGTTTAACTCACAAGGAAGCAGCGACTTCAGCCAGGCGACGCATACTGTCAAGCGCCTGCCCTTCTGACAGGCCAGGCCATCGGAAACGAGCAATCAAATGATCAACCCCAATTTCATCGCGCAACCATCGCAAGCGGTCGCCGACCCCCGCAGCGTCTCCAACGAGGAATTTCGACGCCATTAATGCCTCGAATTCCGAGCGGTTGCTAAACTTTGTACGGCTCGACGCCGTACCCCAGGCTTGATAGGCACTGTATTTCCCAAATAATGCATCTATAGATTCCGATACAGCATCCTCGGCTGTGAGCCCGATATAACACTCGCGCATAGTTGGCCGTTCCGGCGCAGCAGGTCGTCCTTGCCGCGCGTCGTCAAATGCACCAAACAACTCGCGCAATTCTTCAAAGCTCGGGTTCATACTTGAGACCCAAACATCGCCGATGCGCGCAGCACGACGTATTGCTGCCGGAACGCTGCCACCAATCCAGATTGCCGGCCCGGAGGGCTGTTTAGGCTTCAGGCTAATCGTGACACGTTCAGCCGAGAAGTACTTACCATTGTATGTGACCGCATCCTCCGTCCAAAGACGTTTGATCAGTTCAAGGCCTTCGGTGAAACGTCCAACCCGTTCTTGCATCGGCACACCAATGGCCGAAAATTCCTCCTCGCGATATCCCATCCCAGCGCCGAAGATAAGCCTACCGTTGGTAATCCAATCAAGGCTGGCCATCTCTTCAGCCAGCACTACTGGATGGGTAAAAGGTAAAAGAAAAACCCCCGTACCCAACCGAACCCGTCGTGTGTGCGCAGCAAGCAATCCCATCAACGGGCCTGGTTGGACAGAAGCATACGGTGCCGAGACATAATGCTGCGGCAACCATACAGAATCGTATTCAAGTTGATCCGCCAACTCCGCCTGACGAACCAATTCAGCGATTCCCTCTTCGATGTTACTGCCGGGGTCCCACTGTGCCTGAAGAAAAACGCCGAGTTTCATAATGATATTGCTCAGTTACGCATTATTCTCGAGGAACTCGACCCAATTACCTTCTGGGTCTTCGACCATTGATATACGAACGCCAGGACGGACATCGCGTGGCTCAACTGCGACTGTGTAACCCGCGTCACGACATTTGTTGGTTATCGTCTGCAGATCCGTTACCGTTATTGTCCAATACCTGATGCCAGACGCGCCAAGAGGCCCACCGCTATTATCAGATTTCTCCGGTAGTTTGTCGTGAATAACCAGCTTGACGACTGTCGAGCCGCACATAAGACGGTGCATGCGGCCACCCCCTGCCGGCATCTCTGCCGCATACTCCAAACCAACCGTATCTCGATAGAACTTCAGCGCCGCATCGATATCACGTACGACAATGCCTATATCGATCGATTCTTTACCAACTTCCAACGACATTAATCTCTCCTCTTTGAAATCATTCGCCCGGGTACCAGGAAGCTTCGCGCCGTTCGTTAAAACTAGCCAGCCCTTCAATGCCATCATCCGTCTGGCGCCGCAATGCATGCGCTAGAGCAATACCTGGAGCCCTATGATCGTCGACTTCGTGCGTTGCAGTGCGCAATATCATATCCTTGGTTTCCGCAATCGCACTTGGACTACATTTTAAAAGCGCGTCGACGATCGGTGCTGCAACCGTATCTAACTCACCGGTGGGGCAAATCTCGTGAATGAGGCCGCACGCCTTTGCCACTTCTGGGTCGAACCGCTCCGCGGTGAGCGCATATCGCCGCAACGCCCGAGTACCCATAGCATCGCATAGCTGTGGAATTATCGGCCCGGCAACCAGACCCCATCGCACTTCTGTAATGGAAAACTGTGCCTCTTCCGATGCAATCGCAATATCGCACGCCGCCATCATGCCAATGCCACCACCGAAGCAGCCTCCATGCACAAGCGCCAGTGTAGGTTTGGCGCATGTGTTGAGGTGGCGGACTGCGTCTGTTGTAATCGTTGACATCGCCAGATTTGCATCGAGTGCCTTCTTCGACAGATCGTTCATCCATTTTAGGTCGGCACCGGCTTGGAAATAATTGCCGTTACCTCTGAAAATGATTACGCGAACTGCGTCATCCACCGACAAGGCGCCGACGGCGTCGAGCAAGCCTTGTATCATGGCATCGTTATAGGCGTTGTTCCGGTGTGGCCGGTTTAGGGTAACGGTCGCGACCCCTCTGGTATCGATGTCGGTGAGCACAGGTTGTTCGCTCATTGCGCACGTGTCCTTAAAATTTTTGAAATTGGCGGCGACCCTATCACCCTCTTGCTTTAGCCGCCAAGTTACGGCAAGACGAACGGCTCCAGTCACAGCCTTCCCGCAGCATAAGCAGTTGGCGAACACGGACACTTGAACATGATCCTATAATTTTAAAGTGGAGCACCGCCGCTATCGCTCCCCAGAATGCCCTAGAGGTCGATTGAATATCGGCATGCAATGCTCAGCGTTGCGTCAGGGCCTAAAAAAACTCCAAGACACGCTATTCCTAAGCAACTCTATGCAGCTCGTAACGCCCGCGCGATCTCGCGCCAGCGACCTTGGTTACGAGAATTTGCAGCAATAGATTGTGAAGCGAAATACATCACCAAGCGGCTGGCGACGCCTTTGTAACGTGCGATCAATTGGTCTGCCATATCGTCCCATCTCGCTGACAGGCCAAACTGGTTGAGCATCTCATCGGTGACCAAGTCAATCATGCCGTCACGGTCACCGGCACGCAGCTTTTCGGCGAGTGCCTGTCGTTTGCCCTCGTAACCCAGGTCGTCGAACTGGAAGGCATAGACCGGCGTCGAACCATAAAACCCGATCGCCGCTTTAGCCTCACGCTCCAGCATGGCACGCTCCTCCGGCGTATCCCCTGGCACCGCCAGAACGGGCACAATCAAATCGATATCCTCCAGGCTGCGCCCCGCTTTTTCCGCGCCCATACTTACCTGCGGAATGAGCCTGTTTTCGATGTAGGACATTGAATGCATCGGGTGGACGTGAACACCATCCGCCACCTCACCTGCAACCTTCAGCATTAGCGGGTTGACCGCAGACATATCGAGCTTCAGGTCTTCATATTCGTGCCGCGCTGGCGCCCAGTGCGGTGTCAACAAGTTCAACTTATAAAAGGGCCCATCATGTTCTAGTCGAGCCTCACCACGAAATGCCGAAAAACAAGCGCGAACGGCCATCATGTAGTCACGCATCCGCATAGCCGGCTTCTCAAATTCAACACCATATCGACGCTCGATATGCGGTTTTACTTGGCTGCCCAGTCCAAGCCGGAACTTTCCCTTGGTATTACCCGCCATTTCCCATGCTATCTGCGCCGCGACCATAGGACTGCGCGGGAACGCGACTGCAATCCCGGTCGATAGGTCGAGCGATGGCGCTGCCATTGCGGCGGCCGCAATCATCATCCACGGTGTTTGCCCCGCCTCGGTGAATAACAGACCGGAAGCGCCCATATCCTCCATATCGCGCGCCAGTTCTGCGATATTATCCCAACTATCGGCGCTGGTCTTTATATCAAATTCCATGATAGTCCCCCTGATTGAGTGCCTCGCACCCACCATCCAATCCTCCGGCCGTTCGCGCAACAAGCCAATTGGGCAGGCTCTCTTCAGGCCCCTACGATCCTGAGGAAAATCACTGTTGAGAGGTAATCCATAATGACCCCGCCGGAACGTCTGCGCGCCCTAATCGCCCAACCTGGACTTGTCATCATGCCCGCCGTCTGGGACGGCCTGACCGCGAAACTAACCGTTGACGCCGGCTTCAAGACGGCATTTCTATCTGGTTCCTGCGTGGCAGCTAGCCGGCTCGGCGGCCCCGACCTTGACCTCATGTCCTTCGCCGAAATGATGGATTCCTTCAACCAAGCGCACGGAGCAGCACCCGACTTACTCATCCTTGCCGACGCCGATCACGGCTACGGCAACGCAATGAATGTGCAGCGAACTGTGCGAGCCTATGGTCGTGCCGGCGCTGCAGCGATCCTGATTGAAGATAAGATCACACCGCGCGCACTAACCGCAGACGGTAAGCCAGCCTTGCCCTTCGAAGAAGTGCGCATGAAAATCCGCGCCGCTGTAGAAGCAGCCAAAGACTCCGGTATTCTCGTCATGGCGCGCACCGACTGCCGACCAACCCTCGGCATCGACGAGGCTGTCGCCCGTGTCGAGATGTATGTCGAAGAAGGAGCAGACATTCTATTCCTCGACTCCCCGGCCGACGATGATGAAATCCGGCGTGCGGTCGCCGCCGCTGCGGGCCGGCCTTCCTTTGCCGTACTTTCTCCAGGGGCGCCACGCGCTTGCCCATCGCAAAAAGAAGCGGAAATGCTGGGCCTCAAGATCGGCACCTATCCCACCGGAATGCTGTCACCGTCCGTCGCCGGTATCCGCGCAGGACTTGATGCACTTAATGCGGGTAACGCGGTGGCTGACAGCGCTCTCGAACCAGCCGACCTCCGCGCGACCCTGGGCTATGATGACTACGAGGCCCAGGCAAACAAATTCGTCCTACCGGAATAGAAAGCGACACCATGCCTCGTCTGCCCATTCCCACCGACTCGGAAGAATTCTCCGAGGAAACCCGGTCCGCAATACGTCACATCAAGTCGACCCGCAAGTCGATGCCGCCGCCGAGCAGCTATTTGACCTACGCAGGGGAGGCCGGCGCACGCCTATCCGATTTAGTCGAGTACCTGCGTTACCACACCTCACTCACTGATGCGGAATCGGAACTAGCTATCTGCACAGCAGTGCGGTCAGCCAACGCGGCGTTTATTTGGAACGCACATGTAAAGCTGGGGCTGGCGGCGGGCACACGCGAAGAAGCGATCCATGCCGTCGACACCTATGGGCCGCTTGAAGATCTAACCGATGACGAGGCACTTATCATCCAATTTGGGCGCGAATTGCTAGAGGCGCAGACAGTCAGCGATAAGACATACGAGGCCGTGAAAAGGCGGTATTCTGAGAAAGGAATGATGGAGCTTACCGCGCTTATGAGTGTCTACATGATGAACGCAACGGTGTTACGGGTGATGCAGCATCCTGCGCCTCCTGACGCGAGGCCGCTCACGCCTCGATAACGGAAATTATTTTATCCGATCCCACTTCTCGTCGAGTTGTGCTCGTAACGAAACTTCGTCGCCGGAATTGTCGATGATAATGTCCGCCTTCGCACGCCGTTCGTCGTTGGACAGCTGTGAGCTAATGCGCTTACGGATCGCCTCCTCCTCGACCCCATCGCGTGCAGTCGCCCGCGCTACCGCCGTATCAGGGTCAACGATGACGACCCAAACTTCGTCTACCATCGGCTCCCAACCGGCCTCCAGCATGACCGCCGCTTCAAGAACAATGGGGGCGTTTGGTCGCTTCGTGCGCGCTACTTCAAACTCTGCCAGTGCAAGCTTTCCTATCTCGGGCCAGATTATGCCTGTCAGCCTGTCCAGCGCTGCCGGATCGCCAAACACTTTGCTACCGAGTACTTTGCGGTCGATCTGGCCGTCAGCGCCAACTATCTCCTGACCAAAGGCAACTACAACCTTCGAGAAGGCGTCGGTATCTGGCTCGTAGGCGCGATGACCAAGCTTATCCGCATCGATGACCGATGCGCCCTTCTCGCCTAGATATTTGGCCGCGGTAGATTTGCCCGACGCAATCCCGCCAGTCAGACCGATAATCATGCGCTGCGTACCCCATCCCAATCGCCGCCAGTCTTTACTAGCGAAACCCCGTTTGAAGCGCACCTGACCTTGTTGCGTCAAGGGTTGGCACGCATAATTCCCCAATGGCGGATCCGGATCGCTCGACACAAACCTATATAGGGCGCTCTGTGCCCCGCCTGGAAGACGCACCTATGCTGACTGGTGAGGCAACCTTCATCGCAGACCTCAGCTTTCCAAGGCAGCATCACATGATCGTCGTCCGTGCTCCCGTCGCACACGGGTTCCTTCGTTCAATTGACATCACAACAGCCTCCGAGATGCCCGGTGTCACTGCCATCTGGACCAGCGCCAACATTACGGAAATCCCGACGATCCCCTTTCGAGCTACGCGCGTGAAAGGCCTTGAGCCCTATCGACAACCAGTGCTTGCCCGCGACGTTATTCGCTATGTGGGCGAACCGGTCGCGGTCGTCTTCGCCGAAACTACTTGGGCAGCCGAGGATGCTGCTGAACAGGTTACCCTCGACATCGACGACCGCCCGCCGTTACTTGAAGCTAACGTGCCTCCATGTACCTTCTCACCCGGTCATTCGACAGAACCGGCGGTGGTTCGCAAATCCTATGGCGATGTCGACACTGCGATCGCCACTGCCGACCATCGTCTCGAACTCGAACTTTCCATCGGCCGACACTCTGCCGTGCCACTGGAGACACGTGGTGCCCTAGCACGCACCGAAGCCGGACACTTGCATTTGTACGGGGCCGCCAAGCGCCCGCACTGGAACCGTGACCAACTTGCGCAGATGCTTGGGCGCGAGGCGGCCACCATCGATCTTTACGAAAACTATGTTGGCGGAGGTTTCGGTGTGCGCGGCGAGCTCTATCCCGAGGACGTGCTAGTCTGCCTTGGCGCCCTCCGGCTTGGCAGACCAGTAAAGTGGATAGAGAGCCGCAACGAGCACCTACTGGCTGCCAACCATTCACGCGAACAGCGCCACCGAGTTACGGTTGCCTTTGACAACACCGGCTGTATCCAAGCGATTGACGACACCTTCTTCCACGATCAGGGCGCTTATATCCGTACCCACGGTGTCAGGGTCGCCGACATGGCGGCCGGCCTGATGCTAGGCCCGTATCGCGTGCCACACTACCGGGCCACCGGCCATGTCCGCCTGACCAACAAAACCCCGGCTGCAACCTATCGTGCTCCGGGCCGGTTCGAAACAAGCTTGGTACGCGAACGACTACTGGACGCGATCGCCGCCCATCTAGGCCTCGATCCCATCAACGTACGCCGCCGCAACCTACTTAGCGCGAATGAGATGCCATACAAACGCCCGCTCAAAGCGCTGGACGTACCTGTTATTCTTGATTCCGGTGACTATGAAGGGCTGCTTGACAAAGCGCTAACTACCGCCGATTGGCAAAGTTTGCAAAGGGACGCAGCGGCACGACGGGAACAAGGTGAGCTATCAGGCATCGGCCTTGCCATGTTCGTCGAGAAAACTGGCCTCGGGCCAGTCGAAACGGTGAAGATCGAGCTAGCAAAGGACGGCGCGATCGAGATCATTACGGGCGCCGCATCGGTTGGTCAGGGCATGGAGACCGTCATCGCCCAGATCGCAGCCGATACGCTGGGCATCGAATATAACAACTGCCGCGTGGTGCACGGCCAGACGAACCGCATCACAGAGGGCTATGGCGCCCACGCCTCTAGGGTTACCGTGATGACTGGAGAAGCCACACGGCAGGCTGCGAACGCACTCCGGAACCAGATCCTTTTAGCTGCTGCCCCGCTCCTGCAAAGCGTCACGGATCGCCTCAACCTCGTGGACGGCACCATTAGACGCGACGGTAATGATACCGGCATGACCCTCTCTAACCTAAACGTACCACTCCGAGCAGAAGCCACGTTCCGTTGCGACCATATGAATTATCCCTACGGCGTGCACATCGTCGCCCTTCGCATCGACCGAGAGACCGGTGCCGTGACTATTGAGAAATATCTTGTCGCTTACGATGTCGGCCGCGCCGTCAACCCAATGCTAATTGAAGGCCAACTAGCCGGCGGCCTGGTGCAAGGCATAGGAGGAGCGCTGTTTGAGGAGTTCTACTACGCTTCAAATGGAGAGCCCCTAGCCGCGACCTTGATGGACTACCACATACCGATCGCCCACGAAGTACCGCCCATCGACGTGCTAATCACCGAAAATGCACCCAGCCCCCTCAATGAGCTCGGACTGAAAGGCGCCGGCGAAGGCGGTATTAATGCCGTTGGCGCCGCAATCGCTGCCGCAATCGACGATGCACTACAACAACCTGGAGCGGTGACGCGTTTGCCAGTTTCGGCGATGCGAATATTAAGGTTACTGGAGAAACGTTAGACGCCTTTAAGTTCGCTAACTGTTTCGCGCAGATGCCGCGCCACGTCTGCCGGAGAATAGGGCCGACCGAGTTTACGGAACTGGTATCCCATGCCGAAGCAGTGACGGAACTGCCCCTCAGTCAGGCCGAGGATATAGCTGTGCCCGTTTTGCGCGCTGTCCCACTCTGCTGCCCAAACGGAATCGACCTCCATACCCTCTGATTTTGGGAATAGGCCAATCACCTCACCCCAACCCCAAGCGCAGTGGGCGGTTCCACAAGCATGGTGCACGGTACGAAGATCAAGAAAATCACCATCAAGATCATCCATGAACTCAGCCAAAGCATTCAATTTGGCCACGGTAGTCATCTTGTCCGATGTAAGGGTACCATCCTTCGGCATCTTTTTCTCCTACGCATCCGGCACAATAATAGGCTCGAGGATGGGTTTTCCCATCACCATGTCTGCGCCTTTTTCCCCGATCATCATGGTCGCAGCGTTGAGATTGGCTGACACCATCGCTGGCATAATCGAAGCGTCAATCACGCGCAAATTTTCCATGCCACGAACGCGCAGTTTGTCATCGACCACGGCAGTTTTGTCGGTGTCTGGTGCCATACGACAGGTGCCCATCACATGAAACGTCGTATTCCCAACATGGCGCGCTGCATCCAGCAGCTCATCGTTGCCACGAATATCAGTATCTGGGTACTCCCATCCGTCGAAATAGGGTTTCATGGCGTCAGTCTCACCCAGCGCCCGCGACAATTTCATCGCTTTAATCGTTACCTGCTGGTCAGTTTCGTGGCTCAGATAATTTGGCTGGATTGTCGGCTTGTCGAATGGGTCAGCCGACTTCGCCCGGACGTAGCCCTTACTTTCCGGCCTATGCTGCCACGTCGCTACGGTGAAGCCCGGATAATCATTCAGCATGCCGTGCACATAGACGTTGTAGCTCGCCGGTGTAAAAATAAATTGCAAATCGTTGCTCTTTGAAGCCGGGTCCGTATGCCAGAAGCCATAGACCATAGACGGGCTAAGGCTGAGGATACTCTTGCGGCCCACCGCGTATTTTAATACCTCACCAACAAGATTAAGACCTTGAGATTGTTCATTGATAGTTTTGGTGTTTTTTATCTTTCCACTGAACCGGGGGGCGTAGTGATCGCGCAAATTTTCTCCGACGCCCGGCAACTCGTGAACTACATCAATGCCGAGTGACTGCAGTAGATCTCCGGGGCCAATGCCGGACATCTGCAAGAGCTGCGGCGAGTTGATCGCGCCACCACTGAGGATGACCTCGCGGGTTGCCCGCACCTCGACGGTATGTCCGCCGCGTCCACCCTTCGCGTATTCGACGCCTACGGCCCTCTTACCTTCCAGAAGCAGGCGTGTCGCATGCGCACGCGTTCGCAGTGTCAAGTTCACGCGCGACTTGACCGGCTTCAGGAAAGCACGCGCAGTGCTCATCCGGCGCCCCTTATTCGCGGTTCGCTGGACGTAGGAGATGCCCTCCTGCCGCTCGCCGTTGTAATCCGGGTTGCGTGGGATCCCGAGTTCCGCCGCCCCATTCATGAAGGTCTCGCACAGCGGATGACTGTAATTGAGGTCTGTCACGGTCATATTGCCGTCACGTCCGCGGAAGCTGTCCTCACCGCCAACACGCGTCTCACAGCGGCGAAAATAAGGCAGCACGTCGGCATAGCCCCACCCCTGGTTACCACGCTGCGCCCAGTTATTGAAATCCATGCGCTGGCCGCGATTATAAATATGACCATTGATCGAACTAGATCCACCCAGGGTCTTACCGCGCGGCACTGCGATGTTGCGTCCGGCAGTCCAGTGGCTTGGCTCGGATTCGTAGAGCCAATTCACCTTCGGGTTGGTTAGTGTCTTAATGAAGCCTGCCGGAATATGAATGTAGGGGTTCCAATCCGGCGGGCCCGCCTCTAGCAGGCATACGGTATTCTTCCCGTCGGCCGTTAGATGGTTCGCCAAGATACAGCCGGCCGAACCAGCGCCTACGATCACGTAATCGAACGTTTCCGCCACTTTTACCTTCCCCGATTTCTACTCCGCTGCTTGCTTGTTCGGCCAGAACCGGCTTTCCGGTCGGGTGAGGCCTAAATGATCACGCAAGGTCACCCCTTCATATTCGGTGCGAAAGAGGCCACGTTTCTGCAGGATCGGCACTACCTCATCAACAAAGGCGTCAAGCATTGCCGGCAAAATTGGTGGCATTAAGTTAAAGCCATCCGATGCGCCGTCTGTGAACCATTCCTCGATCAGATCAGCCAATTGCTCAGGTGTGCCAGCAAAAACAAAATGGCCCCGCGCGCCGGCAAGCTTCGACAGCAGTTGCCTCAGGGTCAGCCCTTCACGCCGCACCAACCCGACGATAACTTCCGTTCGGCTGCGCGCAGCTTGTACCGTAGACGGGTCCGGAAAATCATCCGGTGTCAATGGCTCATCGAGTGGCAGGTGCGAGAAGTCGTGCCCCCCGAAGCGGCCGGACAACCTTTTGCGGCCGATCTCTGGGTCGGCGAGGTCGTTCAGTTCCTGCGCGATGCGTCGCGCCTCCTCTTCGGTCCCAGCGATCACAGGGCTTAATCCAGGAAGGATCAGCGCCTGATCCGGGGATCGCCCTTCTTCCACTACAAGTGCCTTCAAGTCTTTGTAGAAAGCCTGCGCCGTCGCCTTTTCCAAATGCGCGGTGAACACGGCTTCCGCATGCCGCGCCGCAAAACGCCGGCCGGTCGTCGACGATCCCGCCTGAACGAGCACTGGCCGCCCCTGCGGGCAGCGAGGGACGTTGAGCGGCCCAGCGACCTGGTAGTAGTTGCCTTTGTGATCGATCGGCAGAATGCGGTTGGCATGTGCATACTGACCGCTTTCCCGGTCATCGACCAGGACGTCATCGGCCCAGCTGTCCCACAAATCTTTAGCAACCCGGAGATATTCCTCCGCGCGGGTGTAGCGGTCGTCGTGGCTAGGTTGCCCGTCGCCACCAAAATTCTTTGCTGCCGGCACGGACCAGGTGGTGACAATATTCCAGCCGGCGCGGCCGCCACTCATATGATCAAGCGAAGAAAACTGCCGCGCCAGATTGAAGGGTTCGGAGTAGGTCGTCGAAGCGGTTGCGATGAGTCCAATATGCTGCGTCGAAACGGCTAAAGCGCCCAGCACAGTAAGGGGCTCCAGCCAAGTCCGCGCCGCCCGCTCGACATCGTCCCAAACGGCCAACGTGTCGGCGAGGAAAATCGAATCGAATAGACCCTCCTCCGCACGTTTCGCAAGTGTTTGGAAATAACGAATATCGGTCATCTCCAACGGCGAGGCCAAGGGATGTCGCCAGGATGCCTCATGATGACCGCGGCTCTGGATAAACAAGTTGAGATGTAGCTGTCGTTTCATAGGCACCAGTTTAGGCACGCATAAGCCAATAGGTCCATGCAATCGGATCTTACTCAGCCGCCATCGCCATCTTCATCCCACCACCATGGCGCAGCAGCCGTCCAGAATAAGTATTTATTTCCTTGTCGTCTTCGATTGTGACCTGTCCGTTTACCAGGATATAGCGATAGCCCTCGGCCCGCTGGATGCGACGCCACTCGCCGCCCGGCAGATCGTGCACGATCTCGCTTGGCGTGATTGCCAAATTCTCATAGTCATAAACTACGATATCCGCTGGCGCCCCGACCTTGAGCTGCCCGCGATCAGTAAAACCAGCCACCATCGCCGGCAACGCGCTGAGGCGCCAATGGGCATCCTCAAGACTGAGCATGCCTTCGGCCCGAACAATCTCGGTGAGGGTCTCGGTGGGATAACGCCCTGCCGTCAAAAATTTTGTATGAGCCCCTCCGTCGGATACGCCGAAAAGAACCCAGGGATTGTCAACGATTTCCTTGAGATGGACCTTGGATACGTTCGGTGGCGCAGCAAAGAACTCGGTTTTCAGCTTGTCGGCGACCGCGATGTCGAGCATCGCATCGACCGCGTGCTTACCAAGTGCCTCGGCCACTTGCCCCACCGTGTGGTCAAGATACTTCTCCGTTTCTTCGGTACGTGGCCCTGTGATGACAATGTCCCGGATTGGACCGGTAACGGTAAGCGGTACCTGCGCTTTCAGTGCCTCGCGGCGGTCGGGGTCGGCCAGTTTCTCCAGGCGCTCCACAACGGTGCCTACCGTAGCTGCTCGCCACGCCGGCCGATCATCCCACAAATTCCAATCCTCGAAAGTGAAGGTAAAGCCGGCATCCGTTGTCAATCCCTGTCCGTACACCCGCACGCCGCGGTCGCGACAATCGTCGAGCCAGCGCAGCGCACTACGATGCACTTCAGGCTTATGGTCATATGCCTGAACCACGTTCCACAACAGCGGCCTACCGCTGATCTGCGATAGTCTTTCCATATGGGCACGGTCGTTCTGATAGGACCCCGACGAAATCGTCATCTGCATGAAGCCTTCGTTGCGCCGGCCGAGTACACCGGCCAACAGCTCGCAGG
>PBDC01000032.1 GCA_002717185.1 Rhodospirillaceae bacterium | reverse complement strand
GTTGGCATATCGCTGGCGCAGCCTGATCGACCGGTGGTTTCGGTGATCGGCGACGGTAGTGCTATGTATTCGGTGCAGGCCCTTTGGACCGCGGCGCATCTGAAGCTGCCGATTACCTATGTGATCTGCAACAACCGTGGCTATCGGATAATTAAGCAACGGCTACTTAGCTTCCACGGCAATGACCAGTTTATCGGCATGGATTTCGAGGATCCTGAGATCGACTTCGTTGGGCTGGCACGTTCGCTCGGTATGACGGCTGAGAGGGTGGAAAATCCCGCCGCAGTGCGGCCTGCTCTAGACAAGGCGATTGCTAGCGGCGGTCCGGTTCTGCTCGACGTTTCGGTTGAGCGTTCGGTCGGCTAGCAGAGCGAGGTTGGAATTTGTATCGGCGAACCTAATTACCGCCGTTATGTATTGGGGGGTCGTCGTTAAGAGGCTTCTCTAAGCGGATTGGGGCGCTTGCCGGCCCATTTTCGACGACGGCGATGGCACCCTTTGAACTGGCAGCGCCCTGCGCCGGTCCTGATGTTCAACCAGATGACCGTCTGCATGCGTTTGCCGTTATGGCATCGTTTCTGTACTGCCCTTTTGGTCATCGTCCTGCGACGTCCGGAAACGAGTTAGCCTTTGTCAGTTATGCCAATGTTTCGAAGCGGGCGATTGTGGAATAGTCTGGCAATGCGAAACTGGGAACAGAAACATGTCCAAACAGCTTCTTCTGGTCGCCCATGCCCCTTCGCCTAACACCGAGAGGTTACGCGACGCGATCACCACCGGTGTCGCGGCGGCCGAAAGTAAGGATATCGAACTTGTGGTTCGCTCCCCCTTCGACGCTGGCCCGGAGGAGGTGATGGCTGCACGGGCCGTGGTTCTCTTCACGACGGAAAACCTGGGCTATATGAGCGGTGCCCTGAAAGATTTCTTCGATCGCATCTACTACCCGGTGCTAGAGAAGAAACAGGGCCTTACTTACATGCTGATTATCCGCGCCGGTCATGATGGCACTGGCACGCGGCGCGGGGTCGAGACAATCATCACCGGGTTGCGGTGGAAAGCCGCGCAGGAGCCGCTGATTTGCCGCGGCGATTTTGACGAGTCTTTTGTCGGCAAATGCGAGGAGGCTGGCATGCTGATTGCTGCAGGGTTGGATGCCGGGATATTTTGATCGGCGTTGTTAGGCCTCTGCCAGGATCGTATCGGCGATTTTCTCCGCTGTCATAATGGTTGGGAAGTTTGTGTTCGCTGAGGGCACAACCGGGAAGATTGACGCATCGACCACACGTAGGCCAGTAACGCCACGCACCCTGCCCTGATTGTCGGTGACGGCCATCGGGTCATCCGGCGCACCCATGCGGCAAGTACAAGAAGCGTGCCAGACACCAACTGCAGCGCGACGAATGAAGGCCTCCGCTTCGTCCTCATCGTTGCAGACACCTTCCAAAGTAAAGTCCTCCATGATGAAATTTTCGATTAATAGGCGCCGTAGAAATTCTGGACCGTCTAGCAACCCGGCCATGATCCCGGTGAGTAATTTGTTCTTGGCGTTGACGGCGCCGACCTGACGTACTTTGTCGGAATACGCTGCCGGGAAGGGGTGGCTGGTGATTTTCTGCATGGATGGGTCGGCGTAGAGGGGGGCCAGGCGTCGTATCGCGTCGGCGAGCCGTTCCAGGTCGCGCCGGTCGGATAGCAGGTTGAAATCAACTTCTGGCTCTTCTGCCCAGTGCGAAGATTGCAGTTTTACTTCGCCGGTTTCGGAGAAGGTCTTGTTGACAAAGATTACGAAGGCGGCAATTTGCTCGCCCACTTTATGCCAGGAATTCTTCGAGGTGCAGACTACGAACATATCGCCTGCCGGCGCCTCCCCCATGCCTGAGGTATAACGCATGCCGATATGCATGTGTCGGCGTGATAACTCATTTTTGACACGGCCCTGCCGTTTGAGGAACGCGGCAATTGCGACGGAGGGGTGATCCATGAGGCGCTGCCCGACGCCCTCGAGTGCGTGGCGGACGGGTATGCCAAGTTCGTGCAGGTGACCGGCCGGTCCAATGCCGGCGCGCATTAGATGGGCCGGTGAATGGATGGCGCCGGACGATAGGATTATTTCGCGTCCGTAAAAATCTGTCTCCTTGCCGTTTACCAACGCCTTGACGCCGACGCAGCGTTTGTCCTCAAACAACAGTTCAGTCACAGAGGTATGGACTGAGATGTGCAGGTTCGACCGCTTGCGCACCTCGGCGTTTAGGTAGCCGATTGAGGCGGATACCCGTTTTTCCTCGGCATTGGAGATCGTGACCGGGAAGTAGCCGTCCTCAAAGAAGCCATTCTGGTCGGGCAGGTATTTGTAACCTGCGCGGTCGAAGGCTTGGGCAAGCGCCTTGGAATGGCCAGACCAATGATCTTTTGGCACTCGGCGCACAGGTATCGGACCATCTTGGCCATGCCATTTGTCATCGATATCCAGGTCAGTCTCAAGCTTCTTGAAGTAGGGCAAAACCTTGTCCCAGTTCCATCCAGTGGCGCCGCGGGCCTCCCAATCGTTGTAGTCGGTTGGCGCGCCGCGATTGGCCATCTGTCCGTTGATGGAGGACCCGCCACCGAGAATACGCGCTTGTTCGTATTTTCGCAGCGGCGGTTTTGGGGCGTCTGGGTCGTTGTGGGGAATCACCTCAGTTGTGACCTTCAAGTTCGACCAGATGAAGCGGTCGTTGAGATAGGCTGTTCCAGAATAGGAATCGAGCACCTCTGAAGGGACATTGTCCGGTGGTGTGTCCTCACCCGCCTCGCAGATCAGGACCCTATTACTTTCGCGTGCTGTCAGGCGATTTGCCAGCGTGCAGCCAGCGGATCCGCCGCCCACGATGATGTAATCGAATTCCATTGTGTTCCCCTCAACGCGTTTATTTTTGCAACAGGATGCCCGCTGAAAGGAAGAGGCGCAACGCACCTGGTCATGAATGTGCAATGATTTAAGCCAACCGATTTAAAAGGGTTTGCAAATTGATGTGCGCTACAGCCATCGAAGCCCTGCATCTGTAATTCGATTAAACATGTGGAAAATTTTCTACGGGNAATAATAGTTGGCGATTTTACCATNGCCTTGTCC
Source organism: Rhodospirillaceae bacterium (assembly GCA_002717185.1). Next base: position 18,607 of record PBDC01000032.1, on the reverse strand, counting down.
ATCACGACTGNAGTCGGCTGAACATGCTCTTGCTNCTACATGAAATCTCAGCTGTGGGTTGTGACCTTGGCCTTNCAGCCGAGGACCACAGCTTNACACNATAACTTTTAACTCGGCGTGGCGCGCAGGCTACGGTAAGCAGCCGTTTCTCGATCCCCCATCGCTCAACTGCAATTGCCATNGTTGCAAGGCGGTCATTGGTNGGGTTCGGAAGGCAGATCTATACANAGGTTGTGNNAATAAATGTCAAAACTAATTTAACCAAATGCTNGATANCNTCAGGCGGCCTGTGCCACCGNTTTGTCCAGCAAGGTCAGCCGCCACATTTCTCGCTTGTATAGATCGTAGTCGAANCCGGTGGCCGCGTGAATGGTGGATCGATTGTCCCAGGCGACGATGTCACCCGGTTGCCATTGCCACTTCACTGAGAAGTTCGGTCCNGTGATATAGGGCAGCAAGTCACGCAGGATAAGCACGCTTTCGTCTTCGACACCTTCTAGGTCCCACTTGTCCAGGTCTTCGTCGGTGATTTCATCGCCTACTGGTACAATGGCGCAGGTCGAGCTGTTCAAGCCATACAGGGCCGGCACGCCAGTCACCGGATGTTTAAGGACGACGGGCACCCGGTTAGGCGGATTGGCGGTGCGCTGCTCCGGTGTCAGGTTGGGATATCCGGGCGAGTAGAGGCTTATCTTCTTGTCGTGATGGGCTAGAGAACAGACGGCTTCTAGTGGTACCAGCTTCGCCTTCGTCGCTGCATCCAGACCCCTGTAAGCCCCCCGCGTGTCAGCGAAAAGGGTGGCGGCCCCTTCCGGTGGAGCCTGACGGCAGTGGAAGACAGAACCGATGGGTGGATGCTTCCGGAAGGTTGAGTCTGTGTGCCAGACGGGTCGGCGGCTTTCTGGATTGTAGCGAATTTCTGCATCCGACTTGAGCGGCTCGACCTTTGCTGTCTGGGCTAAAAGCTTACCGTTGGCATCCGTGATGTTGCCAATGCGCAGGATCGGAAAGCCCGGCACCATTTTGTCCTGGCGCGCCGCAAGCGTGTTATTTTCGACCGCGCCGAAAACTTCCGACCAAGCCAAGAGTTGCTCCGGAGATGTTTCTGCGAGATCGTGGCCACGGACTGCGATCAAACCGCCATGGCCGGCCCAAAGGTCATAAGTTTCGAGCTGAAATGCCTCGTCTTCGAGATCCTTGCGGGTGACCCCTTCAATCATTAGACCAAATTCGCCATTTAGCGTTGATTTCTTATGCTGCATTTGAATTTACTCGTGCCGCCGGTGTGCCGCTGGGAATTTATAAACTGAAACCTAATAAGGATAGTATAATCCGGGACGGGCAATACATAGCCTTGGTTGAATTGAAATAGCCAAAATTTATACCATCTAATGGGAATTATGAGACCCTGCAGGGCCAAACTATGGGATAGCTGTACTAGCTGAAGACAAAAAGAAGCGGGGTTGGGGGCGCTCACCCACCCCACACCGCGCGATAGACGCGCATGAAATTGAGCCCCCAAATCTTGCGAATATCGTCCTCGCCAAAGCCGCGCACCAGTAGCTGTTCGGTTAGTCTCTCGAGGGTGCGAGGCGTTTCGATGCCGACGGGGAACTTGTAGGGCGGCGGCGGGTATTCTTCCGCGCGCCACTGGCCGGTCTCAAGGCGGTTCTGATAGCGTGCCTTGGCGGTTTCGTTATCTTCGATTGGGTGCTGGCCTTCGTAATAGTCGATGCCGATGCCTGTATGGTCGATGCCGACTAGGTCAGCCTTGTAGGCGATGTCATCAATGAACTGGTCGAGGGTCGGCTGGCTGTCCCAACTGAGGAAGGGTGGAAAGCCGACCGTGCCCACCACACCACCGCTGGCTGCGACCGCCTTGATAAGCGTGTCGGAGACGTTGCGGCCATTATCCTGCACGGCGTGTGCGTTGGCGTGGCTGATGATAATGGGATCGGCCGAGACGTCGGCCGCCTCCATGCTGGTATTCTGGCCCGTATGCGAGCAGTCGACGAGCATCCCTAACGTATTTAGACGTTCGATCAGGCGGACGCCGAAATGGCTCAGTCCGGCATCAGTGCGCTCTGACGCGCCGTCGCCGACCAAATTTTTGGTGTTGTAGCAAAGCTGCACGATCCGCAGCCCCGCCGCGTGATAGCTTTCAAGCAAATCAATGTCGTCCTCGATCAGGGCCGTGCCCTGGCAGTGCAGGATGAGGCCAAGTTTGCCCTTAGCTTTCGCATTTTCGATGTCCGCTGCTTGCCGGACGATGGTTGTGTCGTTGCGTTCACGGACGTAGCGATGCCAACCGCCGATCTGCGCGAAGCCAGTACGCGCGCTGCCGGTCGCACCGGTAATCGTAGGCGCGATCGCGGTGGCCCCTCCCTCGCGGTACCAGTCAACATATGTATGGATGCGCGCAAGCGGACAAGTTGCATCTATGATGATTGCGTCTCGATGCAGTTCGGCTGCGTCCACCTCAGCCACCCCAAGCGGTGAGGCAGACACGCATCCAGTTCAGGTTCCATATTTTGCGAATTTCATCCTCACTGAACTGTCGTTCGAGCGGGCGTTCCGTGAGCTGTTCCACGATCTTGGCGCTGTGCAACTTAGCAGCGTTCAAAGAAATAGCTCCTTCGCGGTTGTCCTCAGGTTCATCTTGCGTATCTTGCCAGATGCGGTCATCGGCCAGTCCTCAACGAACTGAACATGCCGTGGGATCTTGAAGCTCGCCACTTTGCCCCGACAGTAGGCAATGATGTCTTCGGCGGTCGCATCGGTGCCGGGCACTTTCTCAACGAAGGCGATGGGTACCTCGGTCAGCTGCGGGTCCGGCAGGCTGACTATGGCTACCTGGTGGACAGCGGGATGGTCTAGCAGTAGCCCTTCAGTTTCCATCGGATCGACATTCTCGCCGCCGACTTTCAGCATATCTTTATAGCGGCCGAGAAAACGAATATAGCCATCCTCGCGCATCGATGCGGTGTCGCCGGTGTGAAACCACCCGTCCGTATCATAGCATTTCGCAGTTTCCTCAGGCTTCTTATAGTAGCCCTGCATTATGCTATAGCCCTTAACCAGCAACTCGCCTGGTACCCCGATGGGTTGGTCCCTGCCGGTATCCGGGTCGATCACACGGACCTCGTGGCCGTCAATCGGGCCGCCCGAGCTTTCTAGCCGACGTGACAGGTTATCGTCCAACGCGCCGAAGGTGACGCCGACGCCGACCTCGCTCATGCCAAATCCGGAGACGGTGCGCATGGTCGGGAATGCTTCGAGGGCCCTTTTTAAGATTGGAACGGCGCTTTGCATGCCGGCGGCAAAGATACCGGTGCGCAAACTTGACAGGTCTCCTTGATGGCGTTGCTGTGCCTCGACCATCTCTTTCAGGTGTGTCTCGAAGCCGTGCATGAGCGTTGCGCCCTCGCGTTCCGCGAGCTGGATGCATTCGTCTGCATCAAAAGTCGCAGTCAGCACCTGTTTTGCGCCGGACACCATCGACATCAACGCGCCTTCGGAGAAGCCAAACAGATGAAAAAGCGGGAGATAGTTCAGGATGACATCGTTTTCTGACATCGCCATGTGTTTTGCCCGGAAGACGATCAGCCGCAGCAGATTATGGGTATGGACCGCACCCTTAGGGAAACCGGTCGTTCCGGAGGTGTACATGAAGAACACCGGATCATCGGGATCTACGGCAGCCGCGCGGGCTATTAGGGCGTCGTCTTTTATATTGTTTGCGTCAGCCAACAGGTCCAGCCATGCGATCGTACCAGCATGTCTTTCGTTAGAGACGGTTATGACTGCGCGCATCTCCTGCCGGTCGGGATCGGTAATCTTTGTGCCCACCGCCGGCAGAGGGACGATTGCACGCACCATCTGCATGTAGTCGATTGGGCCTGAGACATCGTGGCAGATCAGGTAGGCGCAGTCGGATTGCGTAAGAACGTATTCGAGGTCCCGTGTGCGGAACCGAGTGTTTATTGGCACCAGAACAGCCCCGATCTTCGCGATGGCGAACATCAGATCCAACCATTCCGGTTGGTTTAGCAGCCACAAGCCGACCTTATCGCCGGGCTGCACGCCGACCGCCATCAGACCTTTCGCCGTCCGATCTATTCGTGTCGCCATCTCGGCAAAGGTATAGCGCTGATCTCCAAACACTAATCCCTCGCGGTTTCCAAACCGCGCTGCCACCCTTGCGGGTAGTTCACCGAAAGTTGTCTTCGTGTATGGTGCCAGCATCGGGAACTTGCCCTATATCTTCATCCCAATGGCTGGAATTCTATCGGCGCGGCCGGATGATCACAATTAGGAGGTGCGTTTTGCGGCGATTGTTGACAACTGTATTTCTTGTTGTTTTTTCCGGTAGTGTAGCGTCGCCTGCTCTGGCTGGCGATCAGATCTTTACCTCTTGGGGTAAGGCTATCCGTGGTTACGACACAGTCGCCTATTTTACTGAAGGCAAACCTGTTGAAGGTGACAGTGAGTTCACGTATCGCTGGATGGATGCGAAGTGGTATTTTGCCAATGCTGCCAATCGGGATGCCTTTGCCAAGGAGCCTAAGCGCTACGCGCCGCAATATGGCGGTTATTGCGCATGGGCGGTTAGCCAGAACTATACCGCGTCAATCGACCCCGAAGCCTGGAAGATCGTCGACGGTAAGCTCTACCTAAACTATTCGAAGGACTTGCAGGCGCAATGGATCGCAGGTGGCTTGGACAAGCTGATCTTGCAGGGGGACCAGAATTGGCCGGAATTGCGTGCTGAGTTACTCGACTAAAAAATTAGCATCTAATAACGTCGAGACGAGGTGGAGGATTTCGATTATCAATAGCGGTGTTTGGTATTCGCTGCTGGCAGCGCTTCGATGAGGCCATGGTTCGACTGGTCCAGCGCGGTGCAGGGCAAGACGGATTGCACTTTTATCATTCTTTCGGTGATCTTAACCGGGCGCTGGCTGCTGCGATGAGTGCTGTGCTTGTGCGCCCGATGGTGCGCCGTTTGACCGCCAGCTATTCTTGATGGCGCAGGGGTCGTTGCCTATGGTCGGCTGACAAAATGCATAAATGAATTGGAAACAACGTAATGAGTATCAAAGGCAAAGCGTATATTGCGGGGATTTACGAACATCCGACCCGCAAGGCGACTGACCTGTCGGTGGCCCAACTGCATGGTGAAGTTGCGGCCGGCGCTATCGCCGACGCGGGCATCAGCAAAGATGATATTGACGGCTATTTTTGCGCCGGCGATGCGCCGGGCCTTGGGCCGCTTTCGATGGTTGAATATATGGGGCTACGCCATTTGAGGCATCTGGATGCCACCGATGTTGGTGGCTCGTCCTACGTCCTCCATATCGGTCATGCGGCCGCTGCAATTGCTATGGGAAAATGCAACATTGCCCTTGTCACTTTGGCGGGCCGCCCTCGGTCGGAAGGTATGGCGACAGGCACCCAACCGCGTAACTATGGTGCGGCGCCGGACGTGCCGTTCGAGTTCATCTACGGTCCGACTGTGGTCAACATGTACGCCATGGCCGCGAACCGGCATATGCACGAATACGGGACTACCAGCGAACAGATGGCCTGGATTAAAGTCGCAGCCTCGCATCACGCGCAGCACAATCCGCACGCTATGCTGCGCGACGTGGTAACCGTCGAGGATGTCATCAATTCGCCGATGATTGCTGATCCGTTGCACCGCAACGATTGCTGTGTCATCTCCGATGGTGGTGGTGCGTTTATCGTCGTCAGCCCAGAAGTGGCTAAGAGCCTTGACCGCGATTGCGTAAAGGTGTTGGGACATGGCGAGGCGCCGAAGCATCTCAACTCTGGCCAGGTAGATCTGACTTTTACTGGCGCCCGTTGGTCTGGCCCGATTGCCTTTGAAGAGGCGGGCGTGACACCCGCTGATATGGACTACGCGTCGATCTATGACAGCTTCACCATTACGGTGCTGGAGACCCTGGAAGACCTTGGCTTCTGCGAGGTTGGCCAGGGTGGCAAGTTCGTCTCCGATGGCAATCTGATCGCCGGAGAAGGTAAGCTGCCTTTCAACACCGATGGCGGCGGACTGTGCAGCAACCACCCGATCAATCGCGGTGGTCTAACAAAGGTCTTGGAAGCAGTCCGTCAGTTGCGCGATGAGGCGAACCCGGCTGTCCAGGTCAAGGATTGCCAGCTCGCGCTTGCCCATGGCACGGGCGGCTCGATTGGCACCCGAATGGGCAGTTCAACCGTTATCCTAGGGAGGGCCGATGCATGAGCCAGCGTAAAATTCCGTCACCACCGATGAGCGTCGAGAATGAAGCCTTTTGGGCGGCCGCTAACGAAGGCAAGCTAATGATCCCGCGCTGTAAGGATACCGGACAGTTCTTCTGGTATCCGCGCAATCTCAGCCCCTTCACGCTAAGTAATAATGTCGAGATGGTGGAGGCGTCCGGCAAGGGTACGATCTATACCTACTCGGTTATGCGGCGTGCGAATCCACAATATGCGATCGCTTATGTGACGCTGGAAGAGGGCATAACGATGATGACCAATATTGTTGATTGTGATTTCGACTCGGTTGCCATCGGCCAATTGGTCGAGCTTGATTTCTATGAAACCGAGAACGGGCAAAAAGTACCCGTGTTTAAACCTGCGGATTGAGACTGGCATGAAGTCCGGGCGGTGGCTGGGAGTGAGCCTCACTCTTCTCCTGGTCCCCGCCTTTTCTTTTTCGTACGCGCAGGACCCCCAGCCGGAAGCTGGCTCAGGCTGGCGAAATAAAGTCTCTGTAACGGCTGAACGGTTTATGGTGGCTGCAGCTAATTCGTACGCGGTCCACGCCGGGGTAGATATACTGAAGCGCGGCGGGAACGCAGCTGATGCCGCAATTGCCGTGCAACTCATACTTAATTTAGTAGAACCGCAATCCTCGGGTATTGGCGGCGGTGCGTTCCTGCTCTATTGGGACGCGATAACGAAGACCCTGCATACGCTTGACGGTCGCGAGACTGCGCCTGCCGCCGCGACGCCGTTACGTTTTTTGGAATCTGACGGCAAGCCGATGAAATTTTTGAAGGCACTGATCGGGGGCCAGTCGGTGGGGGTGCCCGGCACTTTACGGTTGCTTGAGACGATGCATCAACGGTTCGGCAAAATGCCGTGGGTGGATTTGTTTGGACCGGCGATCAAACTTGCGGAGACCGGGTTCATCGTTTCGCCGCGTCTAGCGAAATCAATCGCACGTGCCAAGAAATCGGGTTTGGACCGGTTTCCTGCCGCACGCGCTTACTTTTTTGATGTGGATGGTACGGCCTTGCAAGAAGGCGATCTCCTGAAAAACACCGAATTCGCAGCTACCCTGCGCCTGATCGCGCGCGACGGGGCGAATGCCTTCTACACCGGAGATGTCGCAAAGGATATCGTCGCGGCCGTCTCGGAAACATCAAGTGTCGCCAATAACATCACTATGCAGGATCTTGCCGGGTACGAGGCTAAAAGCCGGCCCCCCATTTGCATTGCTTATCGGGCGTATAAGGTCTGCGGTATGGGCCCACCAACCTCAGGTGGGCTTGCCGTCGCCCAAATCCTTGGCCTACTTGAGCATTTCGACCTCGAGGTGCTTGGTTGGAACGCTGATCTTGTTCACCTCTTCGTCGAGGCAGCAAAACTGGCGTATGCGGATCGGTCCCATTACATGGCGGACGCAGACTTTGTCGATGTGCCTGTTTCGGGGTTGGTCGATCCCGGTTACTTGAAAGGGCGGGCCGGATTGATCGACACTGAAAAATCGCATGGCCAAGCATTGCCTGGCGATCCCCCCCCGAAGAAGGTGAGGTATTGGGCGCCGGATGCCAACAGGGACCGCGCTGGCACAAGCCATTTCGTCATCCGTGACACCTTCGGTAATGCCCTATCGATGACAACAACGATTGAATCCGGGTTTGGCAGTCGGGTTATGACGCGTGGCTTTCTGCTCAACAACGAATTGACTGATTTTAGCCGTGTTCCTAAAAAGAATGGCAAGCCCGTCGCGAACCGCGTCGAAGGCGGCAAGCGACCCCGCAGTTCCATGGCGCCGACCATCGTCTTTAAGGATGGAGAGCCCTTTCTACTGATCGGTTCACCCGGTGGTAGCCGCATTATTAATTACGTCGCTAAATCACTGATTGCTATCCTCGACAGGGAAATGGACCTTCAGGAAGCTCTGGAAACGGGCCATTTCGTCCATAGGAACGGTACGGCGTTAAATTTGGAGGCAGGCACATTGGCGACCGGTTTCACCGACGTGCTGCGTGCGAAGGGACATCGGGTTACTGTGCGTAATTTAAACAGTGGCCTACATGCGATCCTCATCAAGGACGGCAAGCTCATCGGCGCTGCCGACCCGCGCCGCGAAGGTGTCGCCATGGGCGAATGAGTGTCCAAGACACTTTTTTAAGACGTGTATTCTCCGTAAAGTGACGCTCCTTTCTAAGCGATAGAGGATTACTATGCCGATGACACGAGAGGGCGCCATCGGGCGGATCGAGGCTGAATATGACAGCGGCGCCTTTATTGATACGTTGGCGGAACGGGTCGCGATCCCGACCGAGAGCCAGGAACCGGAACGACTGCCCGACCTCTATTGCTATCTGCGCGACAATATCAGCCCTTACCTGTCCCCACTCGGCTATCGCTGCGAAATTTTCGACAACCCGGTGCAAGGAGGTGGGCCGTTTCTCGTTGCCTCACGGATCGAGGACCTGTCGCGGCCGACCCTACTCGCCTATGGCCATGGCGATGTGGTGCGCGGCATCCCGGAACAGTGGCGGGATGGGCTCGATCCTTGGGTGCTGAAACGGGAGGGCGACCGTTATTATGGGCGTGGCACTGCCGACAACAAGGTGCAACACTCAATTGTTTTGGCTGCGCTAGCTGCCGTCCTGGCGGAGCGCGGCCAACACGGCTTCAATACAAAAATTTTGTTGGAGACCAGTGAAGAGATCGGCTCGCCGGGACTCGAAGAATTCTGTTCCTCGCACACTGATCTGTTGGCGGCGGATGTGCTGATGGCCTCCGACGGGCCGCGCATGAACCCGGCGCGCCCAGACATCAAGCTCGGAAATCGTGGGATGTTGGCTTTCAATCTTGAGATCGATTTGCGCGTGGGCAGTCGCCATTCCGGTCATTGGGGCGGCGTGTTGGAAGACCCGGGTATCACCTTGGCGCACGCACTTGCTTGCATCGTAACAAAAAAGGGGCAGATCCAGGTGCCCGGTTGGACGCCGGATGAGATTCCACCGCAGATCCGTGAAGCGTTGCAGGATTGCCGGGTCGATCCGGGCAACGATTTCCCATCGATCGATCCAGATTGGGGCGAACCAGGTCTTAGTCGCGAGGAGAAAATGTTCGCCTGGACCAGCTTTATCGTGTTGGCATTCATCACNGGACGACCAGAAAATCCGGTGAATGGCGTTCAGCCGGACGCTTTTGCGCGGTGCCAACTTCGTTTNTCCGCGGATGTGGATCCGATGAATTTNGTGCCAGCACTGCGGGCACATCTGGATGCGAAGGGGTTCGAACAAGTTAAAATNAAGGAATTACCGGACGGGTTCTTTCCAGCCTCACGCAGCGATCCTGCCAGCCCGTGGATATCATTTGCTGTAGACTCGATCACTCGGACCCAAGAGAAACCGATCGTCGTCCCAAATTCGGCTGGCGGTTTGCCGTCCGATATCTTTGCACGCAATTTGGGTGTACCGACTCTGTGGATCCCGCACTCCTATACAGGCAGTTGCCAGCATGGCCCAAACGAGCATATTTTGCACCATATCACCCGCGAGGGGCTGCGTATCATGACCGGTCTGTATTGGGATCTGGGTGAGACAGAAGGGTTAGTCACCTAGCCCAGAATTTCAACGATATAGCCAGGGAGTGCAAAGGCTGCTTGATGGACGGCGGGCGAGTAGTATCGCGTCTTCAGATTGGCGGCAGTGTAACGGCGACCCAGATCTTCCGAGGAGATGGCTCGCAATCCCATGTCATCTGTCGCCCAGCCGAATGCCATGCAGCCACCTACATAGGCCGGAACAGTTGCGGTGAAGCAGGTGGTATCGGCAAATAGCGGTTTCAGGGCGGTCAACGTGCTGTGCAGTTCTTCGCCTTGAACGAAAGGAACACCGTTCTGGGTTACCAGCACGCCGTCCGGCGCCAACACACGCTTGCACGCTGTGTAGAAACGCTCGGTGAATAGTACTTCGCCGGGTCCGATCGGGTCGGTAGAGTCTACGATCACAACGTCGTAGCGGCTTGCGGTAGTTTCGACATGTTCGGCGCCGTCGGCGATGACGACCTCGGTGCGCGGGTCCTCGAAAGCGCTGCCGCAAATGCTGCGCAGGTATTGTCTACTGAAGTCGATGACGTCTGCGTCAATCTCGATTAAGGTTGCGCTCTCTACGTCTTGGTGCTTCAGCACCTCTTCCAGCATACCCCCATCGCCGCCACCGATGATCAGGACACGCTCCGCTCTCCCATGCGCTAGAAGCGGCACGTGTGCAAGCATTTCATGGTATATGAACTCGTCCCGTTCAGTCGTTTGAATAACACCGTTCAGTGCTAAAACCACGCCGAATTCTGGGTTCTCGAACAGGATTATATGCTGGTGGTTACTCTTACCTTCATAGAGAAGTTTGTCGATGCGCAGTCGAGTGTGCAGGCCTGAATGGAGCGTCTCTTCGAACCAATCCGTTGTCACATTTGGCCTCGGCGATGCTCGCTAATTTCCAACCTGTTGGGCCGGAACGCGGCCCGCAATACGTCGACTGCACGCTGTGGATTAGTGTCGCCGCACATGAAGATATCCATGGCTGCGTAGCGATGCTCGGGCCAGCTATGGATGCTGATATGCGACTCGGCTAGCACGGCAACGCCGGACACGCCGCCATTTTCCGTAAATTTATGCAAATGGATGTGCAGCAACGTGGCACCAGCAGCATCGACGCAATCGCGCAAAGTTTGTTCGATGAATATCTTGTCGTCCAGACGATGCGCACCCCAGAGATCGACGATCAAATGCAAGCCGGCGAACCGATCGCCGTTACACTGAAAGAAGTAGTCGTTGGCAGCTGAGGATGTTTCAATTTCGCTGTCATCCGACATCTCCTCGTACCGCGCATTCGTCTCTTCGTTCATGGCTGATTGGACATCGTAAAAAGGCTGTCCGATATGGAATCTTTGGTTGTGTTTTGCAAGGGAATTTTGACGCTTTTTAATTTATGATCTGGGATAGACTGCGGGATTAATGCCGCTGTCGGGTGATCGAAATGTATTTCGATCATGCAGATAAAACCGAACCGCGTGTTCTGTAAAACGCTGGGCGGCGTCCAATGCTAGAGCTGAACTTTCTGATGGGCGCAGCCTGTGGGGGCCCACTTCTTAAGTGCAATTTTTAACCAATTGCGCGAGAGTTGTTCCAAAGCGACGCTGCGCACCAAATTTTATCTTGACGCGGCTCATAAGACGTCTCCCTGCCTTGCCGATCAAGGCTGAAGAATTGTTGTCCCGGCGTCGATCGTTACAATCACCGGCAGACATATTCGAGGAGAAAGTGATGACCACTAGTGATAGCTATAAGGCCGGAGAAAAGATGCGTCGCGCCGTCCTGGGCGATAAACGAGTCGACGAGACCATGAAGGACCCGGAAGATTTCGCTCGGCCGCTAATGGAGATTACGACGGAGTTTGCCTGGGGCCAGATTTGGACCCGCGAGGGGATCGACCGGCGGACGCGGAGCTTCATGAACCTTGCCATGCTTTCGGCGCTGAATCGGCCGCATGAGTTGGCCGTTCATATTCGCGGTGCGTTGAATAATGGGTTGACCCGCGAGGAAGTCCAAGAGGTCTTTCTGCATGTGTTGGCCTATTGTGGGGCACCGGCAGCGATCGACTCAACTCGGATTGCCAAGCAGGTCTTTGCCGAAATCGATGCGGAGTGAGGATCGATGGCATATGAAACGCTCTTGTTCGAGGTTAGCGACGGTTTGGCTAAAATTTCGTTAAACCGCCCTGATGCCGCAAACAGTTTGAACGGTGTAATGGCGCACGACCTGATGATGGTGGCTATACGGTGCGATGAGGATCCGGATATTCGCGCCGTGCTGCTCACCGGGACCGGCAAGATGTTCTGTGCCGGTGGCGATCTGAAGACCTTCCATGGCTTCGGCGAGGATATGGGGGCACGGCTCAAGGAGCTTACGATCTATTTGCACGCCGCAACGTCGCGGTTTTCACGTATGAATCCACCATTGGTAATAGCGGTGAACGGCATCGCGGCAGGTGCGGGGCTTAGCATCGCGATATCCGGTGATCTGGTGCTTGCCGCGGAATCCGCCATGTTCACCAGTGCCTACACCGCAGCCGGTCTGTCACCAGACGGCAGTTCAACTTATTTCATGCCCCGCCTGATCGGTCTTCGGCGTTCCCAGGAGCTGATGCTGACCAATCGTAGGCTCAGCGCCGATGAAGCAGTGGAGTGGGGCCTGATCAATCGGGTCGTTGAGGATGAAAAGCTGATGGAAGAGGCGGAATCCTTGGCACGTGATATGGCATCCGGGGCAACCGGTGCCTATGGCGCAGTCAAGAAGATGTTGACCGAGACTTTTACCAACCCACTGGAAACCCAGATGGAGATCGAGGCGCGCTATATTTCGGAACGTGCGACATCACCGGACGGGCGTGAAGGGGTGGATGCTTTTGTCAAAAAGCGAAAGCCTGACTTCAAAGGCGAATAGGGAAACTACCCCATGATTTCCGTCGACGAACATCCTAAGCAAAAGATCATCGTAAACGGCCGGTCGATGGCCTATGTGGAGATGGGGGTGGGCGACCCAGTTGTGTTTCTGCACGGCAATCCGACGTCGTCCTATCTTTGGCGCAACATCATGCCGCACTTGGCGGACAGGGCGCGATGCATAGCCCCCGACCTGATTGGTATGGGGGATTCTGATAAACTGCCGAATAGCGGACCCGACCGCTATACTTTCGTCGAACACCGCGACTATCTCGATGGCTTCTTCGCCACAATGGGACTTACGGACAAGGTAACCCTGGTCGTGCATGATTGGGGATCGGCGTTGGGTTTCCATTGGGCCCAGCGTCATTCGGAATCTGTGCGCGGGATCGCCTACATGGAAGCGCTCGTCCGCCCAGTGATATGGGATGAGTGGAACGAGGCGGCGCGACCCGTTTTCAAAGGGTTTCGGTCTCCTGCGGGTGAGGATATGGTCTTGGAGAAGAATATCTTTGTCGAACGCGTTTTGCCCGGCTCCGTCCTGCGTGGTCTTACCGAGGCGGAAATGGACATCTATCGACGACCCTTCGCGGAACCCGGCGAGGCTCGCAGGCCTACACTAACCTGGCCGCGCCAGATCCCGATCAGCGGTAAACCAGTGGAAGTGGTCTCGATTGTGCAGGATTACGCAGATTGGCTGATAGAAACCGAGCTGCCTAAACTATTCATCAATGCCAATCCAGGTGCAATTTTGATCGGTGGGCAGCGCGATTTCTGTCGTGGCTGGAAGAATCAAACCGAGGTTACTGTTGCGGGTAGCCATTTCATTCAGGAAGACTCGCCAAATGAAATTGGGGCTGCCCTTGCCGACTGGTACGGCTCTTTATTATGATCCCGCGCTCTCGCGGTATCTGCCGCTGTGTGAACAGTTGTGGCCGCAAGGCTGGGAGTTCGTTAAAATAGTGGAAAATAACCGGTATTGGATAATCCGGATGACTATAAGAGAAGCAAAGTTTGGCATAGGCCAAATCGTCAAGCATCGCGTGCATCCGTTCCGCGGGGTGATCTTTGACGTCGACCCGGAATTCGCAAACACTGAAGAGTGGTGGCAATCGATACCGGAGCGTTCCCGGCCTAAAAAGGAACAACCCTATTACCATTTGCTGGCGGAGAACGCCGAAACAACCTATATCGCGTATGTTTCTGAGCAGAATCTGCTCTGTGACGAATCCTGCGAGCCGGTGTCGCATCCACAGGTTAAGGAGTTGTTTTCCGGCATCGAAAACGGCTGTTATGTGTTTAGATTCGAAAAATCGCACTGATTTCGCGTTAATATAGGCGGTTTTAGTCCCAAATTCGTGTAATTATCGATAACCAGTTGAGCTGGTTTTGTAACTAAATTTTTCGATTTGCGGGCTAGCGGCTGTTGTTGCTGACCCTTACTGTCGTGCCAGCGCTCTCCACGAGATCCGGCAAGAGAGCGAGGCCGAGCCCGGCGCCATCCGGTGTACGGATGAAGCCTTTCTCGATTGGTGGCGGTTGATCGACTAGCTCGTGATACCAGCCATAGTAAAATCCCCGGGTAATTTCCTGTTCGGCCACGTTTGGGCATGCGAGGGCCAGATGGGTAGACGCGGCCAATGTTACCGGTCCTGAGCAGTCATGGAACGCAATTGGCTTTGCGAACCCCTCCGCCAGGGCTGCGGCTTTCTTTGCGAAGGTAATGCCCCCACCCCAAGTAATGTCGCAAATGGGAACGCTAATTGCCCCCGGCGTCAGCAGGTCGCGCATCTGACCCAATCCGCCCAGCGTCTCGCCGCCAGCGATTGGTTGGTTCGTGGCCTGTACTAACTCGCCAACCTCCGGCATGCGGTCCATCCAGATTGGGTCCTCTATCCAGTCGGCCCCAATCGGCTCCAGGGCGGCGACGATCTTTTTGGCGGCCGGTAAGCTCCATAGTCCGTGCAATTCCGCTTTGATGCGCATAGCATCACCATGTGCGGCGCGGATTTTTTCAAATGGTTCCAGTGCCTTTTTAAGGTCCTTGGTCGAAATGTCGATGCCATTGGCAGCGCCTTCCGCGAAATCGAACGGCCAAATCTTCATCGACTGGATGCCCATCGCTAGCAACTCGGCGGCGAGTTCGTCGGCCCTATTCCGGAAGGCGTCGAGGTCCTGATAATCTTTTTGGATAACATCCAGCAGCCCAAAATTGCCTGGCCGCACGTCCGCGCTCTGCGACACGTAGTCCGGTCCCGCGCAGGTGTTGTACACCTTTATAAAGGATCTGGTTTTGCCACCGAGCATATCGTGGATCGGTTTGTTGGCCTCTTTACCAGCCAGGTCCCAAAGTGCGACATCGACTGCTGATGCAGCGCGCATCTCTGCGCCGGTACCGGAAAAACCCGCATAGGATTTCAGAACTCGATTAAAGTGTTCGATGCGGCTTGGGTCCTCACCAAGTAGCAACGGAGCGACACGTTCATGGATATCGGCTTCAACCGGCCCGGCACCAAACCATGTTTCGCCAAGACCAGTGAGCCCTGTATCGGTGTGGACCAGTACCCAAACCAAATTAGGATGCCGTCCGAGCCTTATTGTCTCGATCTTACTTACCTTCATAACGCGGTCTTCCTCACGGTGCGTAGCGGGTTTGTGTAGTAACGGTGCCGTCTAGGGTTACGCGGTGCAGCTGGTAAATCGGCGTGTTTCCATAGAGGCTTTCATCGATGCCCTTGCGGACGTCGCGCGCGACGCTAGTGGTTGTCGTGACCTCGATACCGGCCCAATCGTTACGCGAGATCCAGTGACAATGACCGCAGAACAGTCGTCTCACTTGGCGGTGTTTCGAAATCACGTTAGCCAGTGCGTCGCGGTCCCCGGGGTTCAGATAGCCATGCAAGTAATCCGGCTGCATATCAAAGGGGGGGTGATGCATAAACAGTAAGGTCGGCCGGTCCGGCGCTGCACTCAGTGCCTCATCCAGCCAGCGGACCCGATCGATGCAGAAAGCACCTTTGTTTTGTGGCGGCTCGATCGAATCGAGGGCAATTAACGGAACCTGCAAATCTTCGAAGGTGTGGTGCATAAATGAGCCTGTGTCGCGGCCAAATGTCGTGGCAAAATTGTCCCGATGGTCGCGGTTTCCCGGGGTCGCGTATAGCTTTGCCCAAATTGGTGCGACAATTTTTTTGAAATGCGCGTAATCTTCTGGCGCACCGGTCTGCACCGTATCGCCAGTATGAATCACAATATCTGGCTGTGGGTCGAGACTGCTGATGTCGGAGACGCACCGATGCAGATCCTCGGCCCTTGACGCGGCCTCGGGTCGGTCCGATGATTCTGCTAAAATATGGGTGTCGGAAATTTGGGCGATCAACATCGTCCATAACTAACAGATCGGATTGTTTGGGACGAGGGTGCGTCTTGATTTAGCGATGCGCACCCGGAATGCGCTCGAGGGGAAGTAAATGACGGTATTGGTAACTGGGGCTGCCGGCCTTATCGGCGCAACGATCGTGCGTAATCTCCTGGCGCGAGGAGATACTGTCGTCGCATTTGACCGCACCCTGAGAACAGGCCGTCTCGATGATCTTTTGGAAACGAAGTCGGTTTCAGCCGTACAAGCCGATATAACAGACGTGCCCGCACTCGAAGATGCGGTCGCAAAGAATGGGGTGACGCACATCATCCATACGGCAGCGGCGTTGCCCCCGGCCTCGGAAGACAATCCACGGCTTGGGTTCGACGTTAATATTACAGGCACGAACAATATTTTCGATGTGGCGGTCGCTCATAGCGTGCAGCGGGTCGTATATCCCAGTTCGATTTCTACCTACCGTGATCAGTCCGACTACGGCGATGCGGTGCTTGACGAGGAATCGCAGCAAGACCCTTTTTCGATATATGGTGTTACCAAGCTGGCGAACGAGTTCGCCGCACGGTCCTATACACGCAATGCTGGGCTAGACTGCCGGGGCATCAGAATTTGCACTGTATTCGGTCATGGCCGGCTGACCGGCCGTAGCGCGGCGGCGTCGGCAATGATCTCCCAGGCAGCAGTCGGTGAAGCTTATACCTGTCCTATCATAGCGGCACAGACTTCTGCCTATATTTATGTCGAGGATGTGGCCGATTTGATGGTGCGGACGGCCTTCGCCGAGGGTCTACAGAGCGACATATATTGCGTCGGATCGCACCGGGCATCGCTGGGCGAGATAGCGGAAATTCTGTGTGGCTTTCTGCCGGACGCGGATATCAAGTTCGATCCTGAAGCCGATGGCTTCCCCCAGATCAATCGGATTAGCGGTGCGCGGTTGGAGCTGGATCTCAGTTACACGATGCCCCCGCTGATCGACCGAATTCGCGACCAAATCAATGCCGCCCGTACCGAACGGCAATTGCCACTTCTATCGTAATCTAGACGGCCCTCATACCCTATCCAATAAACGTAACCGGCAGATGTTGAGGGGTGATATGTCGAACTTCCTCCTTGATCGCGAACGCTTAGCTTTGAACTTATCGATTTATCTATTGATCAACAAAGGCTCAAGGTCGCCCCAATCCACTGACTGAATTCACCAACCTGATGGGAGGCGTCTAAGGCGGGCTTGTCGTTGCGATGCTAGATAACGTGATGCCACTAACAGCAATTGTGTTGCGTTGGATCGACGTTATCGCACTGACCCTGCAGTTCAGAATTAGCTATATGGCGCCGACGCTAGTCGAGAGGGCCATATCCCGTGGTGAGATTCTGCGACCGAGTGCAACGGGCATCTTCATGCAGATATTGGTCGCAAAAATGAGGGTGAGGTGGTGACAGTGGTAGTATCGACGCACGCTCCGTGATCTTCTCTGGCGGACCGACTGCTGGCGATGACGATTCAGCTACGAAGTGTTCTGGCGAAGGCTCGGATATCATTCAAAAGTAGGTCCGGCACTTCCAGTGCTGCGAAATGACCACCTTTCGGCATTTCGGTCCAGCGCTGCACATTGACTATGCGCTCCACATAGGAGCGTGGCGGCCAGGACAGCAATTCCTTGGGAAACAACGCGCAGGCAGTCGGAACCTCGACCCGCTTGCCGTCAGTGTCAAACAGACGGCCTCCTTCTTCGCGCCTCCCATAGTAGATCCACGACGCTGTGTTGAATGTTCGGGTCACAATATAGACCATTATGTTGGTCAGCAGTACGTCCTTGCTGTGTGCACTTTCTACGTCGTCGCCGGTCGTGTCGGACCATGAATTGAACTTTTCCAAGATCCAGGCGGCAATGCCGACGGGGCTGTCCATCATGGCATAGCTCAAGGTTTGTGGTTTGGTGCCCTGGATCGTGCGGTAGCCTTCCTCTAACTCCTGCTCGCGCACGAATTGTTCGGCCCATTCCTCTTCATCTGGCGTCTGCGGGCCGTCCTGATGCCGCATCATCATGATGTTGAGATGGATCGCTTTACAGGTGGGGGCTGCGTCGAAACCGAGCCAAGTCGAAATGCCGCCGCCCCAGTCGCCGCCCTGGGCCAGGTAGCCTTCATACCCCAGGACCTCTTTCATGAGCGTACCGAACAGGCTGGCAATCTTGCGCGGTCCGTAGGGACGAGGGGGCCGACCGGAAAAGCCAAAGCCCGGTAACGAGGGTGCGATCACTGTGAAGGCGTCACTTTTGTCACCACCGAACCTTTCCGGGTGGGCAAGCGGTTCGATAAAGTCGAGGAACTCGACGATAGTGCCGGGCCAACCGTGACTTAGAATCAGCGGCATCGGCGCTGGGCCGCTGCCTTCCTCACGGATGAAGTGGATGTCGATCCCATCGACAGGCGTGGTGAAGTGATCAAAGCCGTTGATTTTGTCCTCAT
>PBDC01000031.1 GCA_002717185.1 Rhodospirillaceae bacterium | reverse complement strand
CGATCTCGATCGAGTTGGCGGGCGAGAACTCGCTAGGATTAATAATGCCGACCTGCGGCACATAAAGCGCCCCAGCCACACCTGCCATCATTGCAGATACCGTGAAGACGAACAGTTTATAATATTCAACCCTATACCCAAGGAAGCGGGCTCGACTTTCCGCATCGCGGATCGCCACCAACACCCGGCCAAGCTTCGATTTCACGATGAAAAGGCTGAGCAGATATCCCGCTGCGAGGGCGAGGGCCGAGGCGACGAAGAGGCCGGCACGGGTCGCATCCGATTGTAGGTTGAAACCGAGGAGATCCTTAAAATCCGTTAGCCCGTTATTGCCACCAAAACCCATATCGTTGCGAAAAAATGCCAACATTAAGGCAAACGTCATCGCCTGGGTAATGATCGAAAGGTAAACACCAGTTACCCTCGAGCGGAAGGCGAAAAATCCGAACACCAGGGCCAGCAAGCCCGGCGCAAGCAGCACCATAAGCATGGCAAACGGAAAGACGTCGAAGCCGCTCCAGTACCAAGGCAATTCCTTCCAGTTCAGAAATACCATGAAGTCAGGCAGCACGGGGTCCTTATAGACGCCGCGGTCACCGATCTGTCGCATGAGATACATGCCCATCGCATAGCCGCCAAGCGAGAAAAATGCACCGTGTCCAAGGCTCAGGATGCCGCAATAGCCCCAGATCAGATCGACACTGATCGCCAACAGCGCGAAACAAAGATACTTGCCAGCCAGAGCCACCACATATGTGGGCACGTGCAGCATCGAATCCGGCGAGACTACCAGATTCAGGGCCGGCACCAGCACGGCCAGGAGCACCAACACGCCAATGAGGATCCGCCCGCCGAGCGGCGTGCCGGTCAAGTAAGGCAGGACAAATCCACGGCGCATCATCAATTAGTTCTCCACCGCGCGACCCTTGAGCGCGAACAAACCGCGCGGCCGTCTTTGGATGAACAGGATGACAACAACCAGCACGAGGATCTTGGCCAGAACTGCCCCGGCGTAGGGTTCCAGAAATTTGTTGAAGACACCCAAGGAGAGAGCACCAACCAATGTACCCAAAAGGTTCCCGACACCACCGAAGACGACGACCAGGAAAGAATCGATAATGTAGGTCTGTCCCAGGTTGGGACTGACGTTGTCGATCTGGCTGAGTGCCACACCAGCGATGCCAGCGATACCCGAACCGAGGCCGAAAGTCATTGCGTCAACCCAACCAGTGCGAATGCCCATGGCACTCGACATCGACCGGTTCTGCGTGACTGCACGCATCTGTAGGCCGAACCAAGTCTTGCGCAACACAAGCAGCAGCACGCCGAGGACGACAAGGGAAAAAATTATGATGGCGATGCGATTGTAGGTCAGGGTCAGCCCTTCGGCTGTCTGGATCGCGCCCTGCATCCAGGATGGCGTGCCAACCTCTCGGTTGGTCGGACCGAACACGCTGCGCACGAATTGTTGCAGAACCAGACTGATGCCCCAGGTAGCCAGCAACGTTTCCAAGGCTCGACCGTATAGGAATTGAATTACGCTTCGTTCGATGGCCACGCCGACCAGGCCAGCAACAAGAAACGCGCTTGGTATCGCGATGAACAGCGAGACATCAAACAAATAGGGTGCGTGCGTGCGAATGATCTCCTGCACGACGAAAGTGGTGTAGGCACCAAGCATAACCATCTCACCATGCGCCATATTGATGACACCCATGACACCAAAGGTAATGGCGAGGCCAATCGCCGCAAGGAGCAGAACTGAGCCAAGGCTAATACCTTGAAATAGGTTCTGCACGGCGTCCCAGAAGGCGGCACTTCGTTCCGCGGCATGCAAAACCTCCGCAGCCGCATCCCGAACCCGTTTAGCGGGCTCTGCAAACACGCCGTCGCTCTTCTTCACCAGTAAACTGTTCAAGAGGCTTCGCACATCCCGATCAATAAAATCGCCGAGGGTATTGATTGCGGCGATGCGAGAATCGGGATTAGAGCTGTGAACGAGTTGAATCGCACCGAGCGCCCTGCGCATTCGGTCTCTAACTGCGTCGTCGGGTTCCGTATCCAGCGCCGCCTGCAACGGTCCAGACATCCCTTTCACACGAGATTTAAAAACCGCGTCAGCGGCGGAAACGCGTTTAGCGGGGTCCTTGTGCTGCAAACTGAGGCTGCCAATCACGCCGCGCAGTTTCTTGCGCAGCTTGTTATTGATCCTGACCTTCTTGATCTTCTTCGTGTCAGCGACGGCGGCTTGGTTCAGCGGATCTTGGAATACGGCTTTACCATCTTTGTCGAACTTCAGCAGGATCGCGCCATCTGCCTTACGCCGAAATAGATTACGCGCAAGCATTGCCTCCAGCACGGTAACGACCCGACGATCGCCAGTTGAAACCAACGCGTCAATCGCCTCCGATTTTTTGGCAAAACTTTTCTGGCCAAGATCGCGGATCAGTTTCGCCAGAGTAGTCTCATCGTTCTGCGCTGCGGCCGAAGACGCCAGAGCAGCAGCAAAGACGCACACGATTATTCGCAGGACTGCGCACATCGGATCGACCCGTCGTTAATGGGTTTTCTTGTCAAATGAGGAACTGGCCGTAAATACACCCGCAAGCATATCCACGGCCAGTGAGGAAACAACCTTAGTTAGTCATGTGGTTCGGTTTGACACAGTTGCCGCAAACCCAGGGATAAGTCCAATCGGCAGTCAGCTTCGCGCTTTCAAGGATGTAATCGCTCCAGGCATCACCCTTTACCAGGCCGTCCGTGCTCCAAACAGTCTCGAACTGGCCATCTTCTTGCACTTCGCCGATCAGGACAGGCTTAGACAAGTGATGGTTAGTGTTCATGATGGAGACGCCACCGGTCAGGTTGCTAACCTTTTGGCCGTACATCGCCTGGCGGACAGCATCGACGTCTGTGGTGCCGGCCTGTTTGACTGCCTGAACCCACATACTGAAGCCGATATAGTGCGCTTCCATTGGATCGTTAGTGACGCGCTTCTCGTCTTTGATGAAGGTGTGCCATTTTTTGATAAACGCCTCGTTCTCTGGTGTCTCGACGCTCATGAAATAGTTCCAAGCGGCGAGATGGCCAACCAGTGGTTTCGTGTCGAGCCCAGCAAGTTCCTCTTCACCGACCGAGAAGGCGACGACGGGGATATCTTCCGCCTTGATGCCCTGGTTAGCGAGTTCCTTGTAAAAGGGCACGTTCGCATCGCCATTGATCGTCGAGACGACGGCGGTTTTCTTACCAGCGCTGGCGAACTTTTTAACCTTGGCGACGATCGTTTGCCAGTCGGAGTGCCCGAACGGGGTGTAATTCTCCATAATGTCGTCTTCCTTGACGCCTTTAGAATTCAGGAAGGCCCGCAGAATTTTGTTGGTCGTGCGCGGATATACATAATCAGTGCCGAGCAGTATCCAGCGCCTGGCTTCGCCGCCATCTTCGCTCATCAAATACTCTACGGCCGGGATCGCCTGCTGGTTCGGGGCAGCACCGGTGTAAAAAACGTTTCGGGACGACTCTTCGCCCTCATACTGAACCGGATAGAACAGCATACTGTTTAGTTCCTCGAAGACCGGCAGCACGGACTTACGGGACACCGATGTCCAGCACCCGAACACTACATCGACTTTCTTGGAGGTAATCAGCTCACGCGCCTTTTCCGCGAACAGTGGCCAATTGGAAGCCGGATCGACCACGACCGCCTCTACCTTCTTGCCCAGCAAGCCACCCTTCTTGTTCAAATCGTCGACTAACATTAGGACTGTGTCCTTCAGCGTCGTCTCGCTTATAGCCATAGTACCGGACAGCGAATGCAACACGCCGACCTTGATCGTATCAGCGGCCTGCACAGCGGTGGCCATCATCAGCCCCACCGCGGCCCCAAAGACTGCAAGATGACGCGCCAGTTTTCCAAAACGTTTCATTGATTTCTCCCAACAGGAAACTATTTGCACATGCTGAGTAAAAAGCAATTATCGTGCCATTCGCATGAAATACATATTAGTTGGTTGATTATATTTACTTTATTTTTTTCTGATCAAAATTTCTTCGCGGTCATAAAAACAATTTGCTTAAAGTTTTGGCATCTTTAAGAATTTGTTTAAAAATTAATCAGCACGATGATTTTCAAATCATTGCTTGGTTAAGTAGCCGCATCAGAAGTCGGAATGACTGGCGTTTTGAGCTTGTCGTTACAGGGAAAGCTTGAAGATATTGCACTTCTTCAAGCGGCAAGAAAGGCGGGAATAATGCGGACACTAGAGAACAAAAGCGCCATCATCACCGGCGCGAGCAGAGGGATCGGTGCGGCAACGGCGCGCGAATTGGCCGCCCAAGGCGCTCAGGTCTTATTGCTGGCTCGAAGCGAGGACGAAATTGAAACCGTCGCAGCAGAAATTCGCGCTAGCGGCGAAACAGCCCGCGGGTACCGTTGCGACGTCACCAACTATGGTGATTTAGTAGCCGCCGTCGCGCGCTGCCGCGACGAATTCGGCGCTGTGGACATCCTGATTAACAATGCTGGATTGATCGAGCCTATCGCCAGACTTGCCGAATCTGACCCGGATGCATGGGTGAGAGCAGCCGACGTTAATTTCAAGGGCGTCTATTTCGGTATGCGCGCCGCTCTGCCCGTGATGATTGCACAGGGATCAGGCATTATCGTCAACATTAGCTCCGGTGCGGCGACGGGCGCCTTGGAAGGCTGGAGCCACTACAATGCCTCAAAGGCCGCCGCCCTCTCCTTAACTCGGACTGGTAATGCGGAATACTGCGACAATGGTATCCGAATTGTTGGCTTCAGCCCAGGCACGGTCATGACCGGCATGCAGGTCGCAATCAAAGCATCAGGCCTCAACCCAGTAAGTCAACTCGACCCATCTGTTCACAAGGATCCGGCCATCCCAGCCCAGGTTATAGCCTGGCTCTGTTCCGACGATGCCGCGGAACATGCGGGCTACGATGTGTCGATCCACGACGAAGCGGTTGGCCGCCGTACCGGGCTACCTTCATTGCCCCAAAATCGTATTTAACTGCCACCATATTCCTGAAGATCAATAAATGTGATCACATATTGCTCGAGAAATACGTGATGGGCCGCCTGTGTAGCTCTTCAACAGACTGTGGCAAGGCAGCGGCTACTTAAAACGAGCCTTCCTGATAATATGTTCTCACGATACGAACCTACCTCATGCTGTTGGAAACCAATTCAAGGGACAAAGTTTCCTTTTCACGGACCAGTACCGACGGCATCGCTGGGCCCTTCCCCCCGATTGGGGGTTGATCGCCACTAATGAATTTTATCTGAGGCCGAGATTTCAAGGGTGCCGAGCACTGCCATCTGCACAACGGCCCGGCAAACACGCGCGTAGTATCGATGTCTTGGATCCCCTCGAAAGGCTTCTCACCAAATCCTTAGAAGGCGGAACAATGAGTCCGCAACAGGTCCGGCGGGAAGTCGTCGCCCAATTCCAACAGGTTGTCTGCTAAACCGGCTTAGCAGTAGACGATGTCTCCTTTCGCAACCTCAATTCCACTGATGCCCAACATGCGAACCATGTCCTCGTTGGATAGCGCTTTCCTGAACTCGCCAAAATGCTTCTTCATTTTGAGCAGCAGGCCGCGCACCTGCACACCATTACGGACTATATGCTCAGCTCCAATCCGGTTGCCGTTTTTCGACGAAGGCTTCAAGACCTTCCTGAGCGTCGTCGGTGTCAATGATATGGCAGATCGTATCAACGACATATTCGATCGTGCGACGGTACTCGTTGTCGTTCGCCCTCATGAAGCTGTCACGGCCAATGCGCATCACCACCGGCGATTTCGCCGCTAGGTTCAGGGCCAGGTTCCGCGCCTTATCCATCACCTGTTCGCGGGGCACTGCATAGTTTACCAAACCGTGCGATTGCGCATCTATCGCGGAGATCTTGTTGCCGGTGAATAGTAATTCGAACGCTTTGTGCCGGCCGATCTGGCGCGGCAGGTGGACATAGTGCATCGCTGGAATGACGCCGACGTCAATCTCCGGGTAGCTGATATCGATGTTGTCAGCAGCGACGATCAAGTCGCAGGAAACCGCCAGAGTGACCCCCGCCGCTCGCGCCGGCCCGTTAATTGCTGCGATACTGGGCTTGCCGAGCCGGTATTGCGCATCATGCATCCCGAAATACAACACCTCCAGAAAGTTACGTAGGTCGAGACCCGTTTTGCCTCGGATCATCTTTAGGTCCATGCCAGCGCTAAAAGCCTGTCGACAGCCGCTAGTGAGAATCACAGCGCGCACGCCCGGATCCTCGCGCACCCGGCCGTAGGCGTGTACCACTTCCTGCGCTAATACCATGTCAATGGCGTTGACCGGCTCACGGATCATTGTGATCTCTGCTATCCGGTCCCGCACTGCGTAACGGATGCGTTTGTAGTCGGTCATACGGATTTTCCTAATTGCAAAAAGTTGGTTTTGGAATCGGCATTCATCACCTCACCCCTTGTCACGCTCACCCTTCCGTGCTGCCTCGTATTTGGCCATCGCTTGCTGCACCATGGGGCGGCGCGAACCGGAGGGGGTGGCCAACGCATAATCAGGATCTTTCTCACCCTGACTGGAGAGCAGGAAGCTCGAATGGGCCGCAGTGATGTGCTGATTGAAACCCTGCGCGTCCTGCGCACCGTTCACCGCCAGTTTGATCATGCGCAGCTGAAACGGGTCGTTTTCCGCTACTGTCGCAGCGTATTCCATCACCTCAGCGTCAAGCTGGTCGCGCGGCACAACGCGGTTGACCAGCCCCAAATCCAATGCCTCCGCGGCGTCAACGAAGCGGCTTTCGAACAATATTTCCTTAGCCTTACGGTGATGAATATCCCACGGGATGCTGAAATATTGGAAATTGGTGCCGAGGAACATCGCGTCCTCGGATGCGAAGATTACGTCCATGGCGGATGCGATAATCCAGCCTCCGAAGATACAATAGCCTTGGACGGCAGCCATAGTCGGTTTCTGCACGTTTCGCCAGCGCAAGGTCTTGTCAACGAACTGCTCACGCGTGTGGTTGTAGCGGCCACGCACCCCTTCCTGGATCTTATATTTCGTGGACCGATACTCGGTCTCCTCCGGCGTGCCGAGGTCATGCCCGGCGGAAAAATGATCGCCAGCGCCAGCCAGCACGATAACGCGCACGTCCGGGTCAAAATTGGCCTGCTCGAAGGCATGATCCATCTCGATCAGCATCGGAGTGCTCTGTGCGTTACGGTAGCGCGGCCGGTTAGCAGTGATGCGCGCAACACCGTCCACGACCTCGTAGGTGATGTCCTGGTAGTCCATAATTCATTCCTCTTTCGGGATAGGGTGATCGACACCCGTCACTCCGGCTGCCCGCAGACGGTCATGGTCCGCTTCCTTCATCCCCAATAGACGTTCGAACACCAAAGCCGAATCCGCGTCCTTAAGCGGTGCGGCACCGGTTACCACGGCAGGGGTCGCCGCAAAATGGCAGGGGATCGCCGGTTGCGGCCAGTAACCCGTCTCCGGGTGATCTATCATTCGGATTGCACACCGTTCCCGAAAAACCGGATCGTGCGCCACCTCCAACGCGTTCAGGACAGGCGCAGCGATGACACCAACAGAAGACAAACGTTCGACCAGCACATCGCGTTTCATAGCAGCAGTCCAGCCAGCAATCTCTCCATCCAGCGCATCCTCGCGCACTTTGCGATCGCCAGTGAACTGATCCAGCCACTCGGCCCGACCAGCAACACTGCACAGTGACCGCCATTGTTCGTCTGTCTCCACCGCGATGGCAACCCACTTATCGTCACCCGAGCAAGGATAAATACCATGCGGTGCGAAGGACGGATGATGGTTACCCATCGGACCTGGCACCGTCCCATTCAAAACGTACTCCAGCCAACGTTCGCCGAGAAAAGTGAAATTGGCCTCCTGCATGGACATATCAATAAACTGTCCCGCGCCAGTGCGGTCTCGGTGGTAGAGCGCTAGTGCGATCGCTCCGAAGCCATAGAGGCCGGCAACCGCATCTGGATACATCTGGCCTGAATTCATCGGCGCGCCGCCCGCATAACCCAACAGGGCCGACATACCAGATGCCGGCTCAATTGTACCGCCAATCGCCGGCAGCGGCGACCAGGGCCCAGTCTGACCGTAACCGGAGATCGAACATAGGATGATATCTTCTTTCACTTGGCACAGATCGTCATAGGAGATGCCCAACTTGCCCATTACTCGCGGCGAAAAGTTCTCAGCGACGAAATCAGCATCGGCAACCAGCCGTTTGAAGGCGTCTAAGCCGTCGGGCTCTGAGAGCTCCAGGGTCACGGACTGTTTATTGAGATTGACCGAGTTGAAAAGCGCGTTGCAGTTCCAGGGGTATTTGGCTGTGTCTTTACCCTGCAGGGCTGGCGCGATCGGTGTAGTTGGGACACCGCGCCACGAATCGAGCCGCGTGCGAGATTCAACAAGAATGATTTCCGCCCCCATCAAACCTAGAAGCTGGGTAGCCAGCGACCCGGCCCAGGCTTGTGTCAGTACGATACCACGATAGCCGGCGAGCGGTCCCGAACGCTTTGACCGGGCCCGCTTAGGTGCCCGCAACACTGCAGGCGGATCGCCCGTTCCGGCTGCAGCCGAAAGCGGCGTCTTTGATAGCTTGAACGGAACGCCCGGAAACTGCACACCGTCGACCGTCACAAAGAAATCCCGAGCCGCAAGTTGTGGGTTCTGCTCCAACTCATCCATCGTATAGGCTGGGCCAGCGACAACCGGTATGGCTGAAAGGCCTGCCATAAGATCATCCTTGGTCCAGTGCCGCATCGCTGCTTCGACACGATCGACGAATAGTTTCTTGTTTTCTGCTTCCGCACGCGCGTGGTTGGTCTGCAGTCGCGGATCGTCAGCCAGGTCGTCCAGTCCCAGCAAGTGCATGGCGCCCGCCCAGAAATGCGGGCGCGTTAAGGTGAGTGCAAAATATCCGTCCTTGACCGATACCGGTCCGGTCGTGAAGTCCACACAGTCGCGGCGCGGCCATGGCCGGCCCTCATACAGGCTCCGCAACAAGCCCGGTGCGAAGGTCATCGCCAGGACCTCGTCCATCGCGACATCAATGCGTTGCCCAGCCTCCCCCGTTTGCTGATGCAGCAACGCGCAGAGCACCGCACCGAACGCCAAAGTTCCAGCTTGATAAGCGGGTTGGTTGCCACTTGACTTCAAGGGTTCCCGGTCAGCCAACCCATTGACGGAGGCCCAGCCGCTGAGCGCGTCGGCGGTGAGTTGGTTGCCCGGCCAATGCGCCCGCGCACCCGTCAGTCCATGCGGAGTAACGATGACGTGGTTCGCTGNGTTGGCTTCAAAGCTGTCNATCCATTTACGGTCAGGCGT
The DNA here is from genome assembly GCA_002717185.1 of Rhodospirillaceae bacterium. The sequence continues at coordinate 9,466 of PBDC01000031.1, read as the reverse complement.
GCCCGCAGGCGCACTNTCCACGATAATATCAGCCNCGGCAAAACGATCTNNCCAGGCNGCATCTTCCGCCGCCAGTTCAATGCTGTCCCTATGGGCAAGCGCCGCAAGCGCNGGGATAGAACGTCCCCCTTCATCCATGGGCCCGACTTTACGCAACGGGTGCGGCTCTCGCGTAACCACCGCGGCGCCCGCGTCAGCTAGCAGCCGCGCGCACCAGGCACCCGCAAAATCAGTGGAGAGGTCTAGAACCCTTAGGCCCGCTAATGCGTTGGAAATAGTGGTCTCCTGCTCAAAGCCGCAGTGAACGATACGAGATAGCGCAGCCGATACCTAGAGTAGATCGTGGTTATTTTGGATCGCCTTTGGCGATCCAAAAATTGCATGAACTCGCTTTATATTTTTAAAAATACGACGAAATGACAGGCTTTAATGAACCAAGCACAAATTGATTACATTTAATCTAGACCACGGTCATCCCGCCATCGACCACTAACTCTGCACCGGTCACGTGCTTCGCCTCATCAGAGGCGAGGAACAGGATGCAATTGGCCACATCCACCGCTTGGCCCGGCTCGCCCATCGGTACCAGCGCCAGGCGCGCCTTCCAATTCTCTTGCACATCTCCGTTGCCCATGCCCATCACCTGGTTCCCCATGTTAGTCACGATGACACCGGGATGGACTGAGTTGCAGCGAATGCCAAGGCCTTTGCGCGCGCAGTCGATTGCAACCGATTTTGTGAGTTGCCGCACTGCACCTTTGGATGCGCCATAAGCAACCAGGTGGGACGTCGCGATCAGACCAGCAATCGAAGACATGTTAACAATCGCTCCACCACCATCGCCGCCCTTCTCTCGGCCACCATCCGCGATCATCGCTGCAACACCAAATTTGCAGCCGAGAAACACGCCCTCAACATTAACAGTCTGGATCGCCCGCCACTGCTCCAAATCGGTAGCAGCCAGATGCTGATTCTGTTCGGTCGCCAAGATACCCGCATTATTCACCAGGATATCGGGGCGCCCATGCGTCGCAAAAACTTTGTCCATCAGCGCCTGCCAGCTCAACTCGTCACGGACATCGTGTTGGATGAACTGCGCATCATCGCCGAGCACCTCGGCGGCTCCTTCACCACTTTTTACGTCGAATTCCGCAATCGTGACCTTTGCACCCTCCTCGTTCAGCCGCGTTGCGGCGGCAAAGCCAATTCCCGTGCCAGCACCGGTAACAATGGCGACTTTTCCTTCAACACGCCCCATGCGTTTCTCCCTGTTTTATAATCATGTAACCACCGGGTAGCTCACGTCATACCCCTGCCTTTGGCGCTGGTTCAACTCGCTCCATCGGCGGGCCGTAGCCGCCGCCGGTTGGGGTCTGCAGCACGAAAACATCACCCGCCACGACCTTCCGCTTGTCCTTTGCCGTCATCTCGTCCCGGCTGCCGTCCGTGCGCTCAACCCAATTCCGCCCGCACTGGCCAGGAGCACCGCCAGCCACGCCATAGGGTGCAACAATGCGGTGGTTGGACAGGATGATAACCTCCATATCCTCCAGGAAACGGAGGCGTCGCAAGGTGCCGTCGCCACCCTTGTGCCGGCCAGCTCCACCACTGCCATGCCGAATGCCAAAGCTTTCCAACAATACCGGGTAGCGCCATTCTAGCACTTCTGGATCGGTCAGCCGCGTGTTGGTCATATGCGTATGAACCGCCGAAGTCCCATCGAAGTCCGACCCCGCCCCGGAACCGCCGCACACTGTCTCGTAATATTGGTGCCGGTCGTTACCAAAGGTCACGTTGTTCATCGTCCCCTGGCTCGCTGCTAGTACGCCTAACGCACCGAAAAGCGTGTCTGTCACTGCCTGGCTGGTCTCAACATTTCCGGCAACCACTGCAGCCGGGTATTTAGGCGCCAACATGGAGCCTTCCGGGATGATGATCTCGATCGGCTTGAGACACCCTTCGTTGAGTGGGATGTTGTCGTCTATCAAACACCTAAACACATACAACACCGCAGATCTTGCCACCGCCGAAGGGGCGTTGTAGTTCGACGGCCGCTGAGTACTGGTACCCGTAAAGTCGACTTTCGCCGAACGAGCTTCCTTATCGAAGGTGATTTTCACTTTAATTTCTGCGCCTTCGTCCATCGGGTATGCGAATTCTCCATCTTTCATCACATCGATGACGCGACGCACTTGCTCTTCAGCATTATCTTGCACGTGCTTCATATACGCGTGCACTACATCGAGACCGAACTGATCGATCATCTTGTGAACTTCCTGTACGCCTTTTTCACCGGCGGCGATCTGCGCTTTTAAATCAGCGATATTGTGCTCTGGATTCCGAGCCGGGTAGGGATGGTCAGCCAAATGTTTACGCAGCTTGTCTTCCAGAAATCTTCCGCCGTCAACCAGCATGAAATTATCAAACAAAATGCCTTCTTCCTCGACATGCTTGCTATCAGGCGGCATTGAGCCCGGCGTGATACCGCCAATATCGGAATGGTGCCCACGGCTTGCGACGTAAAACAGGATGTCTTCGCTTTCGGTATCAAAGATCGGCGTGATCACCGTGACGTCCGGCAAATGTGTGCCGCCATTGTAGGGCGCGTTTACGACAAAGACGTCGCCTGGCTTCATCTTGCCTACATTCGCTGTCTGCACCGTTCGCACCGCCTCGCTCATCGAGCCAAGATGGATTGGTATGTGCGGCGCGTTGGCGACCAGCATGCCTTCCGGATCGAAGATCGCGCAGGAAAAGTCGAGGCGCTCCTTTATATTTACGGAGAAGGCGGTGTTCTCGAGGGTCACGCCCATTTGCTCAGCGATGGTCATGAACAGGTTGTTGAAGACCTCCAGCATAACCGGATCGCATTCCGTGCCAACGGCAAATGCGCGCTGAACTTCTACGACGCGGGCCAGGACGAGATGGCCCTTGTGCGTCATCTCTGCCTGCCAGCCGGGCTCAACGATAGTGGTTGCGGTCTGCTCGCGAATGATCGCCGGGCCTTTGACAATGGCACCCGGCGATAACGTGTACCGATCGACAACCGGCGTCTGATGCATTTTACCGTCCATATAGGCTTTAACCGTGGCGAGCCGCGGGACTTCATGGTTACCGCCTGCAACCGCGTCAGCTTCCTCCGCTTGCGCCATTAAACCAATGCCCTCCACCGCAGCAGCTTCGACGATCAGCTTCTTTTCCGGCATGATGAACCCATAATGCTGGTGGTGCGATGCCTCGAACCGCGCCGTGATTTCATCCGGCGTCCCAAATTCGATCGCGTGTGGTGTGTCGCTGCCCTCATAGCGGATGTGGACGCGGCGGATCGCCTCAATGCGGTCGTCTGGGATGTCTTGGTCGCGAAGTTCCTCCTCAGCTTCCTCTACTAAATCGTCGAGCAAGGAAGACAGTGACACCATCACTTCTTCTTCCAAGACCGCTTCCACCGCCCGTTCGCGCAGGGCGCGAATGTCAGCGAGACCCATGCCATAGGCACTCAAAACGCCAGCGTAGGGATGTATCAACACCTTAGTCATGCCCAAAGCATCTGCGACCAAGCAGGCATGCTGACCCCCGGCCCCCCCGAAGCAGTTAAGGGTGTAGCCGGTCACATCGTAGCCACGCTGCACAGAAATCTTCTTGATCGCGTTAGCCATGTTCTCTACGGCGATTTTCAAATAGCCGTCCGCGACCTCCATTGGCGTACGTTCGTCACCGGTGGCTGCGTGAATTTCTTTTGCCAATTCGGCGAATTTTTCGCGCACTACATCGGCATCGACTGCTTCGTCCTGGTTGGGGCCGAAGACGTGCGGGAAGAAGTCCGGCTGCAGCTTGCCTAGCATGACATTGCAGTCAGTCACTGCGAGCGGTCCGCCACGTCGGTAGCAGGCTGGGCCGGGATTGGCGCCGGCACTCTCCGGCCCAACGCGATACCTCGCGCCGTCGAAGAAACAGATCGAGCCGCCGCCCGCCGCCACAGTATGGATCAACATCATCGGTGCGCGCATGCGCACCCCGGCAACCAATGTTTCAAAGGCGCGCTCGTATTCACCATCATAATGCGCTACGTCAGTCGAAGTACCGCCCATATCAAAGGAGATGATCCTGTCGAAACCTGCTTGCGCCGCCGTCTCAGCTGCACCGACGATGCCACCAGCCGGACCGCTCAGAATTGCGTCCTTACCTTGGAACAGCTTGGAGTCGGTTAGGCCGCCGCTCGATTGCATGAACATCAACCGCGTATCACCCAGTTCTGAGGCGACCTGATCTACGTAACGGCGCAGTAACGGCGAGAGATAGGCGTCGACCACCGTAGTATCACCTCGGCTGACCAACTTCATTAGCGGACTGGTCTGGTAGCTTGTCGATACTTGCGTAAACCCAATATCGCGCGCCAACGCAGCTGTCGCTTCTTCGTGATCTGGAAAGCGGTATCCATGCATAAAAACGATGCCGACGGAACGGATGCCGTCATCATAGGCGCCCTGTAGCAGGGGTCGCGCCTCGTCCGCATTGAACGCGTCCAGTACCGTGCCGTCGGCCATGACACGTTCCTTCACCTCAACAACTCGCTCATATAACATTTCCGGCAGAACGATTTCACGGTCAAACAGATGCGGTCGCGTCTGATAGCCGATGCGCAACGCGTCCCTAAACCCCTGTGTTGTCACCAGAAGGGTGCGATCGCCCTCGCGTTCCAGCAAAGCGTTTGTTGCCACCGTAGTGCCCATTTTAACGACGCCAATCTCGCCACCGGGAATGGGCGTGCCAGCCGGCACGCCCATTAGATCGCGGATGCCCTGTACTGCGGCATCTCGATAAGCCTCCGGATTCTCGGACAGCAGCTTATGGGTAACCAAATCACCACTAGGCCGCTGTGCCACAATATCGGTAAAGGTCCCCCCACGGTCTATCCAAAACTCCCAATTCTTTTTATAACCTATTGTATTAGTGGTGATTTTTGAATGATTCACTTCATCCACCTTTGATACACTAAATCACTAAACCATTGTTTTTCAGTAGATTGTCCTACCACGAAAAACCTCTTTCGATAAACCAACACGGTCACACAATTATGAGATTTAGTATGGCCCTGTCGTCACCGGCATCACTAGATACGCCTATAAGGAATAGACTGGTGCCGACAACGAGGCACGCTCAAGTTCGCAAACGAACATTCCCTGTAAAAGTCATACCTTGGAGGTCTATAAACAAAATGTTGATAAATTATAAACGTAAATGATTTTAACGCCTTTTAGGAGGCAACGATGCCCCGCATTAGAGAGATAGCAACTGAAGACCTGCCGCCGCAAATCGTCGACCCGACCTGGGAGAAAGTTGCGGGGCATTGCCCGGAACAGCTTATTCAACTTGATGCGCTGATGCGTAGTTTCTCAGAACACAGCACCATGCCACGCCGCTATATTGAGATCGCAATCGTTACCGTGTCGCGGATCAACGAATGCAGGCACTGCGTCGGGCGGCATTCTACCCACCTTTACGATACAGGTCTCGGCCACGAAACGATCGAACGCATCCTCGATGTGGCTGGCCCCGATCTAGATGAGACGGACAGTCTTGTGCGCGACTACGCCATCGCAGTGACAGAGAGTTCCGGAAGCATACGCGACGCGATGTTCGAAAGGCTGCGCACCCGGTTTAACGAAGCGCAGATCGTCGAGCTTACAATGCGGATCGGTTTGGCCACCTTCTTCAATCGCTTCAACAATGCCCTGCAGATCGACCTTGACAATGCGCATCTGGAGAAATTCCAGGCACAGGACGGAAGTGCCGAAAGCCTACCAAACCCTAGATGAAATCCAGGGGCTAAAAATCTTCATGTCCCTGGATTAATGGTTAATCGAAGACGGACTCGCACCAGGAATACAATGACTGGAATAGCACAGATATACCTTACAGAGACACTACCTGCCCGCATGCTGCGGGTCCCTAATTGCATGTTTATCTGTCGCTGATGCGATGGGTATGGCGTGCTTTACTAGTTCTGTTGGCGCTTTTGGTAGGGCCTGTCGCGGTCTTAGTAGGAGGTGACGTCTTGGGCAGCGATTGGCGTACAGCGAGCCGAGAGCCGGCGAACATCGCTCCCGATCCCTTAACGACGACCGAAGCAATCGTTCATGTTTACGCCGCCCGCACCTTTAGCTGGCGCGGTGCCTTTGCTGTACATACCTGGATTTCCGTTAAGCCAACAAACGCGAACACTTACACGATTTACGAGGTGATCGGCTGGCGCGGCTATAGCGGCCACAGCGTGCTGACCATTCATAACGGGATCCCCGACCGATACTGGTTCGGTCGCCGTCCTGAGTTGCTCGCGGAACTGCGCGATGAAGGTGTCGACGACATCATCCGGCGAATCGACGTGGCCGCCCGACGCTATCCCTATCAACATGGCTACAAGGTGTATCCGGGTCCTAACAGCAATACCTTCACCGCCTGGGTCGCCCGTCACGTGCCGGAACTTCGCCTCGACCTGCCACCGACAGCGATTGGCAAAGACTATCTCGGGAATAGCCTGGTATCCGGGGTCCCAAGCGGTACCGGCTATCAGCTCAACATCAAGGGTTTGTTCGGCGTGATGGCCGCGATCGAAGAAGGGCTGGAAGTCAACCTCGTCGGCTTGACTTTCGGAATTGACCCGCTCAACCTGGCGATAAAATTGCCAGGAATCGGCCGGTTAGGCTTAATCCCGCAAATCACCCGGTCGAAAAATACACGCGGTGGGTAGGCTCCGAACAAACAGCATTGCACTACCGCCCGACGAAATGTGGCTCCCGTTTCTCCACAAAAGCCCGCGCTGCCTCCTTGTGATCTTCCGTACTCTGGCCGCGCAGCATGCGTTCGGCCTCGCGCTCGATCGCCGTCGCATGGTCTATTACCAACGCGTCGTCAAGATTATCCTTAAGGTAGCGAAATGCGACCCGTGGCCCGTTCGCCAGAGGCGTCACCAATTTACGCGTCTCGGCCTCCAGCGCGTCTGCTGCCACGACCCGATTAAACAGGCCAATCTCATATGCCCTATCCGCAAGAACCCGCTCGCATGTGAGCATCAATTCGCGCGCCCGGCCCGGCCCAACCACCCGGGTCAATAGCCAGGAGGCGCCATAGTCGCCCGGCAAGCCCACCTTGGCGTAGCCAGTGCTGACAAAGGCGGTGTCAGCGGCGATTCGCATATCGCAGGAAAGGGCGAGCGCCAACCCTGCGCCCGCTGCTGGACCAGGCAGCGCTGCCACGGTCGGAACGCGCAGCGCCCGGATAACGCCTGCAGTCTCGCGGTGCCGCGCTACCATCACCTGGAAATTTTCCTCCGCCGTCTGGTCATTATCCTTACGCGCCGCCATGCGCTTGACGTCACCGCCCGCGCAGAACGCACTTCCCGCGCCCGTCACAACCAGCGCGCCCACATCCTTGTGATCGCCATACTCCGTCAGTATGCGACGTAAGGCGAACATCAACTCCATCGACAAGGCGTTACGCGCCTGCGGTCGGTTGAGCGTCACGGTCAGTACACGGTCGCTGAGGTCGCAAAACATTTCATCAGTGCCGGCATCGATTTTCATAGGCGTGTTCCTTTGTCTGAGAGTCGCTCTCGAAGCATAGCGCACGACGTACGACTATCTGAACGGTTGCGCTGTCAATACTGGTCCCAGATACTGCCGGGCGACAAGAAGAAACACAGAATTGGAGGGGCAAAACATGCCGAACGCGGGTAACGGTGCAGGATCATCCCCTACCTATTCTGAAATCCAATGCTCGCTGCACGATCAAGGCGTGAACTACTGCCTCGCGGCCTATGTCGACGTGCACGGCATCCCAAAGGCGAAGTCCGTACCGTTGCATCATTTCCAGCGGATGATGCGTGGCTCGGAGCTCTTCACCGGCGCTGCGCTCGATGGATTGGGTCAAGGACCGCAGGATGACGAGCTAGCAATCCATCCAGATCCGAGCGCAATCACCGTGCTGCCCTGGCGGCCCGAGGTGGCTTGGGCGCCGGGCAATCTGAAATATCGCAACACTCCCTGGCCGATGTGTTCGCGCACCATCCTCGAAAGCCAAGTCGAGCGCGCCGCCGCGATGGGCTACCGGGTCAATCTTGGCATCGAGTGTGAGATTTTCCTGATCCGGCGAGAGGACGACACGATTGTTCCAGCTAACCCGCTCGACGTGCTGCCTAAAGCTGCCTACGACATGGTCGGGCTTTTAGAGAACCTCGATTGGCTAAGCGAGACTGCCGGCTATATGAACCAGTTAGGCTGGGAAGTGCACTCCTTTGACCATGAGGACGCGAACAGCCAATTCGAGTTCGACTTCGCCTATACCGACATCCTGACGATGGCCGACCGCTACGTGCTGTGGCGCCTGATGATGAAGGAAATCGCGCGCAAGCACGGCTTTGAGGCGACCTTCATGCCCAAGCCCTATGCGTCCCGCACAGGTAGCGGCGCCCATTTCAATATATCGTTCGAATCACTGGAAAGCGGCGAGAACGCCTTCGGCGACAGCGCAGACCCGCGCTGCTGCGGCCTTTCGTCCCTGGCTTATCAGTACATGGCCGGCGTACTAGACCACGCACCAGCCGTTGTCGCGACGACCTGCCCAACAGTCAATTCATACAAACGATTGGTTAAAACAGGTTCGATGACCGGCTATACTTGGGCGCCAATCTTCATCTCCTATGGTGGCAACAATCGCACCCACATGCTGCGGGTACCGTTGCTGCGCCCAGAAATTGAAGGCGACCAGAAGCCTGGCGACGGTGTCTACCTATCCTCGGCTCGGATCGAGTGCCGAGCTGTGGATTCGAGCATGAATCCCTATCTCGCCGCAGCGATGATACTGGGGGCAGGCCTGGACGGGATTGAGCGCAACCTCGATCCAGGCGATCCACGCGACATCAACATGTACGAGCTCACCGACGCGCAGCTTGCCGAACAGGGTGTGCAAACACTGCCACGCACACTACTGGAGGCGATAGAAGCTTTCGGTCGTGACCCGCTGGGAGCGCAGGTCATGGGGCCGGAACTGGCAGCCTCCTACCAGCAGCTAAAGTCCGCCGAATGGTGGGACTACCACAACGAAATCTCAACCTGGGAACTCGACAACTATCTGACGAAATTCTGATTGACTCCCCTGCGGCGCAACGTGCACTAGCTTATCATTTGCCCGCTGTTTAGACTCCGGGAAACCGTGATTCATCGGATTCTCACACTATGAGCATTTGGGGGAAAATACTGGGAGGCGCGGCCGGGCTCGCCATCGCTGGGCCAATCGGTGCACTAATCGGCGCCATTGCGGGCCATGCGGTCGACCGTTACCGCGCAACACAGATCGAAGAGGGCGGGGCCGACCCGACCAAATCGATCGCCTTCACGATCGGTGTCATCGTGCTGAGCGCGAAGATGGCAAAGGCCGACGGTGTGGTTACACGAGATGAAATCGACGCGTT
>PBDC01000030.1 GCA_002717185.1 Rhodospirillaceae bacterium | reverse complement strand
TGTAAATCGAGGAATAGCCCGTCGCAGCCTTGTTCGATCGTTTCGATAATCGCTTCGGCGCAAATATCGATAATAGTGCCTGGCGCTGGTGCGCTGGGATGGGCGTTGGCGGCGATCGGAAAGACCAGCTCGGCCCTTTCTTCATTTGCTATATCGATGAATGCCGCAACTGGGTTGTTGGTATTCGCGTAGACCCGATAGGCTTCAGCGCCGCGTGCTGGACCGTCTGTTGGGCCTACTCGTCCAAATGCAGAGACTGGCGTCGGGATCGGTGAAAATGTATTGGTCTCGTGTCGCATCACAGCCGTCACGAAGCGTCGCGCCATCTCGTCTTTCCTCCCAGTGGGGACCCACCGCCAATGTCGTTCGAGCACTGTAATGGCGTGTACAGGTGGCAGCAACGATCTGCCTCTCGGATTGGGTGTGTTTCAATCCAGTGGGACTAAAAAGGGGTCCAGCATCCATTTGAACAGGGTATTAAAATACCGCGAAATACCCTACGGTAAGTCTGCCTTAATAAAGGCAGCCGTGATTACTGAATGGCGGCTCTGAAACGCGAAGCGGCTAGAATATGGGGGCGGTTTTGTCGGCTGGGTCGTCGTCAAGAGATGTGCAGCGTCGGCTGCAGGAAGCTCTGCGTTATGCCGTCGAGCATCACAATGCCGGCCGATTGGATCAGGCAGAAGACCTCTATCGGGAAATCCTGGAAATCGAGCCTGAGAACCCGTCTGCGTTGCACCTATTAGGCGTGATTGCGCACCAGGTCGGGGACAGTGAGGCTGCATTTCCGCTGATTCAACAAGCGATCCGTACTACCCCGAATTATGCTGAAGCGCACGCCGATCTCGGTTTAGTCTTTAATGCGCTCGGCCGTGTTGATGAGGCAATCGTAAGCTACAAACGCGCGGTCGCCATCAAGCCAAATAATGCGGTTGCGCATAATAACCTTGGTAATGCCCTATTCTCGATCGGTGAATTCGAGAACGCTCTAGAGAGCTATAGACGCGCAATTGTGGAACATCCCGCCTACGCTAAGGCGCATAGTAGCCTAGGTCTCGTTCTGCATCGATTGGCGCGTTCGAAAGAAGCGATTGCACATTGCAGCAAGGCGGTTGACCTCGATCCTACGAATCCTGACACGCTCTGTAATCTGGGTTTGGCATTACAGGGCGATCGTAAGTTGGATGGCGCGATTGAATGCTTTCAGAAAGCGCTCAAGCTTGATCCTGAGAATCCTGAAGTCCTTAATAATCTTGGCAATGCGCTGCAAGAGACTGAACGCTTCGACGAGGCTGTGGCCAAATATCGACAGGCGCTGATGCTCGCCCCTAACTACGCTGATGTTCAAAAAAACCTGGGTAATGCTCTGCATGTGATGGAACGCTACGAAGAGGCCGTCAAGGTCATCGAGCAGGTGATAGCGAAGGATCCATATAATGCTGATGCCTACAATAACCTTGGTTTGGTCTATCAGGATTTGAATCGTTTCGAAGAGGCTGCTGGCTATTTTGAAAAGGCGCTTTCAATCGATTCTGACTACGCGAATGCACATAGCAATCTAGCGTTGGTTTTGAACGCTTTGGGGCGGTCAGATGAGGCTGTTATTCATTTCGATGCTTACCTAAACATGATGCGCGGACCGGATGCCGAGACCAATGATCTGGAACTATTTCGTCTGATTTCGAGAGCGAAAATCCTGCATGATATCGAGCAATTCCATTATCTCGTAGATCAGGGCGACAGCCGGTTTGCAGCTGTGGCGGAAACCTTCGAGGCGCTGTCAGACGATATTGACTGGCCCGACGGTAATGAATTTCGTGCGCGTCTGTCGGACGCGCAATTTGCGGGCGTCTCGGATACCTATAATCGCCCTTCAAATTTGGTGGAGGCCCCGCGGCTTGTGGAATCGACGTTAAGCGCCACGCTTGATGCTGATGCGATCACCCGGGACTATTTTAATAATGCGCCGGGGATGACCTATTTCGATGAGGCGTTGACGAGCGAGGCGCTGACCCTGCTACGCCGCCACCTTTTGGAAAGCACGATTTGGTTTGATACGCAACACCGTGAAGGCTACCTCGGAGCCTTGCTCAATGACGGTCTCGCCTGCCCACTAGTTTTGCAAATCGCTGAGGATTTTCGGCAAACCTTGCCGGCGATTTTTAAGGATCATCGACTGCTGCAGTGCTGGGCTTTCAAATACGATAGCAGTTTAGACGGGATCGAGGTGCATGCTGATGCGGCGGCGGTCAATGTTAATTTCTGGGTGACCCCGGACGAGGCGAACCTATCGCCCGAGAGCGGTGGCTTGGTCGTCTACAAGGAAGAGGCACCGCTCGACTGGCGTTTCACGGCCTACAATGCAGATCAGGGACGTATCCGGCAGTTCCTGGCGCAACATGACAGCGGTAAAATGGTCGTCCCGCACCGGCAGAACCGTGTCGTGCTTTTCAATTCTGACCTGTTCCACGAAACTGATCGCTTTACCTTTAAGCCGGGCTACGAGAACCGACGCATAAACGTGACAATGCTGTTCGGCCGGCGCCAGGACGGATAGATCAGACTGGCTCGAATATCAATTTCAGACGTGCAGCCTGGGCATTGTTAATATGGTGGCGGGCAGTTTGTTCGGCGGTTTCCGGGTCGCGCGCCTGTATGGCATCGGCCAAGGCCCGGTGCTCGTCGTTGGCTGTCTTGGCTCGGCCTGGCACCGCCATTGTAGTGCCGCGCATAAGCGCCATTGAATCGCGCAGTGCGTTAGCTGTCTTCAGCAGATAGCGGTTGTGCGCGGCACGGAACAGAGCCTGGTGAAATTGCAGGTTGTGTGCCGCCAGCCTAACCGGATCGTTAAACAGCGCTGGTTCGTGGTCCAGCATGTCGCGCAACAAAACGATCTCAGCATCTGATGCATGTTGGGCGGCGAGACCCGCAGCGGTGCCCTCCAGTGCTTCGCGCATGGTGTAGAGTTCGATAATTGACTGATGATCGAGTTGGACCACAACCATTCCGCGATGCGGTTCCAAAGTCATAAATCCATCCGCCTCCAACCGGCGGAATGCCTCACGCACTGGTGTTCGGCTGATTTCTAATTGTTGCGCAATTCCCGCTTCGCGGACCCGCGATCCCGGTAACAAATTGCCCTCACGGATCCGCGCGCGCAGTGCCTCATAGGCAAACTCGCCAAGGGACGGGAAGTCCTTCTTGGCGAGCGCTGGTTGCGCCATTTCAGCCGCCTTTCACTCTCGCGGCTGCACCGTTGCCGGCTAGACGGCCGAAAATGGCGCCAGACATCAGCCCGGTGCCACCGGGGTAGTTGAAGCAGAACATGCCGCCGACCAGTTCGCCCGCTGCGTAGAGGCCAGGTATCGGGATGAGCTCCGTGTCTAGGACGTTGCCGACGTCGTTGGTACGCAGCCCACCAAAAGTGAAGGTTATACCGCAGGTGATCGCATAGGCTTCGTAAGGCGGCTCGTCCAGTACGTTGGCCCAGTTGGGTTTCGGCACCTCGAGCCCGGTCGTTCCGCGTCCATCTAAGACAGCGGGGTTGAAGGGGACATCGGTTTGGACCGCCGAGTTGTAATCCTTCACCGTTTTGATGAACTGGTCCGGATCGACGCCTTCCAGCTTCGGTGCAAGCTCCTCGATCGTATTGGCGGTCACCTTGGTGACCCGACGAATACGGTACTCGTCGCGGAGTAACTCGGTAACCTTTTGGTCGAACACCTGCCAGGCCATCATACCGGGTTGGTTCATGATCACGCGCCCGTATTTCGCGTAGGTATAGTTGCGGAAGTCTGCCCCTTCGTCGACAAAGCGTTTGCCTTCGCCGTTCACCATGATGCCGAGCGGATAGCTATGTTTCTGGAAGTTGTCGCCGACGGTAAGGTCGCCGGTTTCCGGCGCGTTCAGATCCCAGCCAACTGCATGGCACCCAGACCAGTTACCGTGAGGCATGGCACCGATATCCAGCGCCATTTGGATGCCTCCGCCAGTGTTGAAGCGGGTGCCGCGCACCTTCACCAGCTCCCAGCCCGGGCCAAGGTAGCGGGTGCGCATCTCCGGATTGGCTTCGAAACCGCCGGAGGCCAGCACGACGGCGGCGGCGTGAATTTCGCGGACCTTGCCTTTATGTTTGACCCGAAGCCCGAAAACCTTCTCGTCGTCGTAAAGCAGCGAAAGACCTTTTGTCTCGTATAGGATCTCAATCCCATTCTCTTCCGCAGCCTTGGTCTCTAGCTCGATCAGCCCTTCACCGCCCCCCCAAGTCTCGACGCATAGCCCGCCCCAGAAGCGGTATTTGCCGTCGACTTTAAAGGCTTGTCGACCGTAGCTCGGTTGAAACTTGATGCCGCGGCTCTTCATCCACTGCACTGTTTCCAGGCTCTTGGTGACCAGCATCTCGGCCTTATCCGAATCGGCACGGTATTGTGTTAGGCGGAATAGATCGTCGTAGAACTGGTCGGTGGTGTAGACACCGAAATCCGCATTGTCGATTTCCTCCTGGTTCAGGTCGAGGACTGTTGTTAGGTCTTGCAGTCCTTCATGCGCAAAGCGGATAGCGCCCGCCGTATACCGGCTGTTGCCACCGGCTTCCTCAAGGGGCGCTGCCTCGATCATAACGACCTTGGCACCATTTTCTTGGGCTGCCAGGGCGGCACAAAACGCGGCGTTGCCGGCGCCAAGCACCACGACATCGTATTTTTCTTGTGACATGATTTTCTCCCGAGAAAATAGAAATTGTGTACAATTGTATACAATAGTGCAGATGTTTGATTTCGCGTCAAGTTCTCGAGGGGAAGATGTTCGTTGGCTCCATGGTCTTCGCGATGTTCTCGGCGACCATCGGTTCTAACGTAATTTACGAAGTAGATGATCGACCACTTATCAGAAAAATAAGTCGCTGGCGTAAACCTTTAAGGGCGTTCGCGCAGCAACCTTGTGTAGGAATTTTTGTTCGCGCCATCGACCAGTAAGCTCGCGCCGTTGACGTAACGAGCTCGGTTGGAGGCTAGGTAGACGATCGTGTCGGCAATCTCCCAGGCGTCACCCCAGGGGCCGTCCGCACTGACTATAACCTCGCGACGGGCGAGGGCCGCATCAGGATCATAATTGTTGGCGGCTGCTTCCCGTTCCCATTTTTCAAAACGTTCCTCTGTTACGACGACGCCGGGGACAACGCAGTTGACCCTGATGCCGTGTGGGCGCAATTCATCGGCGAGATCAGCGGTGAAACGCAGTTCCGCCGCCTTTGCAGGGCCGGTGCAAGTGGAGCCCGGTGGGTTAGCGGTCTGGTAGGCGGTNCGGCCGGCAACGTTGATGATGGCGCCGCCACCGGCCGCCATCATCATCGGAACCAAACGCTGNGACAGCCGGAACTGAGCAAAAAAGTTGATCGCCATACCGTACAACNGCTCTTCGTCGGTCACCTTCAGGAAAGGCTTGTAAGTGCCGGTTCCGGCATTGTTAATCAGGATGTCGGCACTGCCGTGTCGCTCTTTTAGCCAATTGGTGAAGCAGTCGAGGTCCTTGGTTTCAGCGACATCCATCGCGAACGTGTCGATCGCAACCCCAGTCTCGCGTTTTATATCGGAAGCGGCTTCCTCCAGAGCTGATGCGCGTCGTGCGGCGATGACCACTGTCGCTCCTTCTCGTGCTAGCAAGTGTGCGGTCGCATAACCTATTCCCTTGCTGCCGCCGGTGATGACGGCAATTCTGCCTCTAAGTTCAAGGTCCATTTATGCCGCGCTACCGTAAATAATTTTTTCCTGGTCGAGTGGCGCGTAGAAATAAGAACCGGGCCGGAATTCGTAGCCGAGGTCGCCGAGCAGACGGCGCTGACGCGGCGTACATTGGTCAGCAACTTTGGAAATTGAATCGAAATCGTACCAGCGCACGAACATCTGGCAGTAGTTGTATAACAGGGTCTTTCGGGCCCTGTTGGAATGGTTAGGGGCAGGACCATGCCAGAGTGCATGGCTGAACAAGTAAGCATCGCCCGCTTTGCCAGTTAGTTGCACGGCGCCAGGCGTGTGCGGCGTCAATTGCGAGTTGTCCTCCGGGAAGGGACGCAGGTGGCTGCCGGGAAAGACTGTGAAATTTCCGCTGTCATCGCCGGTCACGTCATTCAGGAGATACATTGCCTTCATAGAGAGAGGGCGACTTGTCTCGGTTACGCGAATTCGGCGCAACGCCTCACCACCGTCGGTGTGGGTGTAGCCGGGAAAAGTGTTAGTAGCGGCACGCACGATCGCTTGCGACATGCTGAACAGGATCCATGGGCCCATGATGTCGACGATTAAATCGAATACGCCGGGATGGTCGATCAGGTCGATGAAGGCCTGGTCGTAGGTGAGCAGGTCGCGCCGATCCATGAACCCCTCTGGGTCTAGATCGTCGGCGTGGTCGAGAGATTTGTAATGGCCGCGTTGCAGTTCATTCGGCCGTGGTTCAAAGCCGGGCAGCTTGCGGACTTCGTCTAGCTTGTTGCTAAAGAATGCGACTTCGTCGGGGCTCAGCGCGCCTTCGAGTTGGATGTAGCCATCGGTCGTCCACTTGATGCGCTGATCTTCCGTCAGGGTTTTCACGCTGTTGTCTCCTCCGATGATTCATAGACTGGTTTCTCGCCCGGCGCTGGTGTCGCGCCAAAGCCGCCCTTTTTCAGGATTGCTTCACGCCCACCATGTTTCTCGACCAGTGCCCGCTGGCTTGCCTTTGCGCTGGCGTCTACCTCTTCCGGGTCGAGCATTTCCCGCAGTGTACGTTCAAACGATGCAACGCGGCGTGCTTGTTTTGGGTCTTGTCCCAGGTCTGTCATTTCTTCTGGGTCGTTCGCGAGATCGAATAGTTCCGGGGGCAGCCCTATATAGTGGACGTATTTCCAGTCGCCCTGGCGCAGCATGAATGCTCCGGTGACAGCGCCTACCGCGTGATACTGGCTCAGCACTACGCGTTCTGCGTCGTCGGCCTCAGCAGCGATTTCGAATAAAGAGCAGCCATCGCGGTCGTCTTCTGGAGCTTCGATACCGACGCTATCAAAGATTGACTGGTAGCAATCCACATGGCTAACCGGCGTCATGCGGACCTGGCCAACTGGGATGTCCGGTCCTGCTATAATCATGGGGACACCTGCAGATTCTTCGTATTGGTTCGATTTGCCCCATAGCCCGCGGGCGCCGAGATTGTCTCCGTGGTCGCTTGTGTAGATTACTCGGGTATCTTCACCTAAACCAACTGCCTCCAGCTTGGCTATGACCTGTCCGATATTGTCGTCGAGGAAACTAGTCATGCCGTAGTAGGAGGCGATAGCGATACGGCGAGTTTCGTCTGTAAAGAAATCGTCATAAATCTGGCACCCGGCCAGCGCTTCGGCCCAGGGATGGCGCACATAACCGCTTTCTCGGTGTCCCTTCGGTAGGGGGATCTCATTGGGCGGGTACATTTCGTAGAATTCGGGCGGGGCGATCAGCGGAAAGTGGGGACAGACGAAGGAAACAAATAAGACCCATGGCTTTTCGGTGTGTTTTGGCGCCTCGGTTTCCAGCCAATTGATAGTTTGGCGCGTGATGTCTCGGTCGTAGTCCAGGTAGGTTGAATTGCCCGGCCCGATCTGCTCCGACAAGGCGCGGCATTTGTTGCGAACATGCAGCGGTTCGCGCACGCAGCCGGAAACGTCGCCGATGCCATCGACAACATGCATGGGGATGATCTGTTCGTCTAAGCCGGTCGGCAGTTTTGCGCTGCGGTAGTGCAGTTTGCCGATGGAGGTGACGGCGTGGCTGCGACGCTGCAGTTCGTGGCCCCAGCCTTCTACTCGCCCATCATAGGGATGGCCGTTGTCCCAGTAGTCGTCCATCTCATGGATGTGTCTGCCTGTTGCGAAACTGGCGCGCGCAGGGATGCAGATAGGAGAGTTGGAATAGGCCGCTTTGAAGTGCGTGCCGCGAGCTGCGAGCGCATCCATGTTCGGCGTCTTAACTATAGGATGCCCGCTGCAGCCGAGTACCTTCGGGTTGTGCTCGTCCGACATGATAATTAGCAAATTGGTCGGGCGCATCTTGCGAAACCTCCGTCGAACTGGATGAGAAATGGTCGACGGACAGGTTAGCCGGGCGCCTCAGTGAGGTCCAATAGCTGGGTCAGCACGGCCAGAAAATTACTGGGGCACAAAATTTAAAATTCGCCTTGATTATTCAAAGATTTGAATAAATATATCTAAAATCCAAGCTTACTGCGCGCTCCAAGCGTAGCGACATGGCCTCGGAAGGGCTGATAGTGCTGCAGTGCCCTGATACAGCAGTTGAAATGAGGCCTACCGCAACGGTCAATCGCGATTTCGTATGGACAAGCGGCGAAGTTAGCCAGTCGCGCATTTTTCTCAGTGCAGGAAAGCCTCTTGCATCGAGTGGATGCAGCGGATTCGCGATGCGTGAGCTGGCCCATGCCGCGAATGTCATTCTGGGGGCGTTAATCTGCCATTTTGGTGGCATTCGAAAGCTTTATTACGAGACCATTTTGCGGTTCATCGATGATATTGGTCCAGTTTTTACCCCAATTATTAGGCAACTTAGTAAAGCGGTGGGAAAAGCAACGATAGACCGTGAGGCTCTGGGAGATTATGTGGAGAATTTCCTTCGCGGCTCTCTGGCAGATGGATTTTCTGCGTCGCGACTTTCTCCAGCTCTCGCGCGAGTTTCTCCATGACCTTGAGCGACCGGATCAGCCCGATGCATGATGCCTTAGGCAAGGCTGCCGCCGCTGGACTGCGTCGTGACCCGCAGGACCAGGCCGTACGCATGGGCACACAGGCATTGATTGGACAGATCATGTTCTTTTTCGCCTACCGATCCGTCATCTGTGCGTGGCTCGACCCGGACAATTATACTCGCGAGCATATCGATTTTATCGGCGACACCTTGATTGCCACGACCAGTGCCTCGCTTGGCTTGCCGTCGGGCGCTGTGGGCGCAAAAGGAACGTTGGTATGAAGCTGTTTTTAAAGATATTGGTTCCGGTGACTGTGCTATCCCTGGCAGCTGCGGGTGCCTATGCTTTGGTCAAATCAAAGCCGGAGCCAGAACGCCGTTCCGCCGAGGAAAAGAGCTGGGTAGTCGAGGCAGAGACGGTGCTTATTTCTGACGAACGTCCCGACCTAACCTTGTTCGGTGAGGTGGTCGCCGGTCGTAAGGTCGATATGCGGCCGCTTATAGCTGGCCGTATCGTTGCGGTCGGGCAAAATTTTGTCGAAGGCGGTATCGTTCGACAAGGTGACTTACTGGTTGCGATTGATCCATTCGACTCGGCGGCAAACGTCGCTGAGCGCA
The DNA here is from genome assembly GCA_002717185.1 of Rhodospirillaceae bacterium. Next base: position 8,294 of record PBDC01000030.1, on the reverse strand, counting down.
AGGCGGAAAGGGACGAGGCTCGAGCGCGCCTGCTCGAGATCCAGGCCGAATACAGTGGCGTCAAGAAGCTCATCAAACATGACGAGGCACAGCTCGATATCCGCCGTCGTGATGTAGCGCGACGTGAGAAACTGCGTGGCTCCGGTGCATCCTCGGTCAAGGCGCTGGACGATGCGCGTCTAGCCTTGCTGGACAACGAGCAGCGCCTGACTGATCGCAATAGGGCGGTGGCAAGGTGGGGCGCCAAGATCGCACAGCAGCGGGCGAGCATCGCGCGGCTTGAGGTCTCGGTTAAACGGGCGCAACGGGATTTGGAAGAAACCCGTCTGACGGCGCCGTTTGAAGGGTTCCTGCTTGACGTTGAAGCAGACATTGGCAAGCGGATTGGTACTGGCGACCGGATAGGCAAAATCATTGATGCCGGCCGTCTTGAAGTTCGCTTTCATGTTAGCAACGCTCAATTCGCGCAGCTCCGTTCTGATGGTGGCTTCGTTGGCCGTGAGGCGAAGGTCTTCTGGCAGGGTGATAAGGCGACGAAGCCATTCGAAGCGATGTTAGAGCGAGAGAGCAGTGAGATCGACCCGGCGAGCGGCGGCGTAAGTCTTTACGCTCGACTGATAGGTGTCGGAGCGAAGACCGCTCTGCGGCCGGGCGCCTTCGTGCGGCTCGTGGTGCCAGGTCAGAAATTCCTCGACGTTGCTCGTTTGCCAGAAACCGCATTGTATGACCGAGATACGCTATATGCCGTGGTGGGCGGTCGCCTTCAAGAACGCAAGACCTCCCTATTGGCACGTTTGGGCACAGATGTTCTGGTCCGGGGCGGAATCAAAGAAGGCGATATCGTGCTCACAACCCGGCTGGCCGAAGTTGGGGCTGGCGTTAGGGTCACCCTGCCATGAGTGATGCGGATGAACCTAAGCGGTTCTCCTTAATCCGTCTCTTCGCTAGCCATCGCACGGCGGCGAACCTGATGATGGTATTGATGATCCTCGTTGGCATTTTCGCGCTACGTGAAATTAACACGCAGTTCTTCCCAAATTTTGGTCTCGACATGGTGAGCATTTCGGTCGAGTGGCGCGGCGCCAGCGCGGAAGATATCGACTCTAACATCATTCAGGCCCTTGATCCTGAGGTGCGGTTTCTGGATGGAGTGCGCCGGGTGCAGTCCTCGTCGGTCGAGGGGAACGGCCAGATTGTTATCGAATTTAACCCCGGTACCGATATGCAGTCTGCGCTTTCAAACGTGGAGACCGCGGTCGGTCAAGTCACGACCTTGCCGGAGGATAGCAAGACGCCGGAAATCCGCCGGCTGGTTCGGTATGACACCATTTCGCGCATAGTCATTTCCGGGCCCTTTCCGGAAGCCTCGCTCAAGGAGATTGCCAAGCGTCTGCGCGATGATCTGTTAAACAGCGGTAGTGACAAGGTCGAACTGTTCGGTGCTCGGGATGAGGAAATTTGGGTCGAGGTGGCGCCACAACGCTTGCGAGAATTCGACTTAACCTTGGGCGACATCGCCGCGCGGATCGGAGAGACATCGCAGGACCTGCCCTCCGGCGACACAACCGGTGCGGCCCAGCGGCAAATCCGCAGCCTCGGGCTGCGCAAGGACGCGCAAAGTCTCAGCCGGATTGAGGTGCGCGCCCTGGAGAATGGCGAGAAAGTCCGCCTGCACGACATCGCTAAGGTTTCAGAACGATTTGAAGAGGGAGGCAAGACAGCGCGGCGACTGGGCTATACTGCCATTGAATTGCATGTACGCCGGGCCTCGAATGCCGACGCACTGGAAGTCGCCAAGCAGGTCGACGCATATCTCAATCTCATTCGCCCGCAGTTGCCTCCCAATTTGCGGCTTGAGCAGTATGACGTGCAGTCTGATTTGATCAGGGGCCGTATCAAATTGCTGCTTGTGAATGGCGGTGGCGGGCTGATTTTGGTGCTACTTATCCTGTTCATTTTCCTTAATACACCAACGGCCTTCTGGGTCGCGATGGGCATTCCAACATCCCTGTTCGCGACTGTGCTCGTCATGGAGTTAAGCGGCCAGTCGATCAATATGGTCAGCTTGTTTGGCCTGATAATGGCACTGGGTATCATTGTCGACGACGCGATTGTGGTGGGCGAGCACGCGGCGTTTCGTGCGCGCAATGGCGAGAGGCCGCTTGATGCCGCTGTCAACGGGGCGAAGCGTATGGCCGTACCGGTGTTCAGTTCGTCGCTTACCACGATTGCCGCTTTCATCCCTTTGCTGGTTATTTCAGACATTATCGGCCAGATCATCCGTGCAATACCATTGGTGGTCATTGCTGTTATTATCGCTAGCCTGGTCGAGTGTTTTTTCGTGCTGCCGGGACATATGCGCGGAGCGCTATCCCTTAATGCGGGTCGCCGTTCCCGGCCACGGGTTTGGTTCAACGCCAAGTTCGACGCGTTCCGCGACGGTCCTTTCCTCAGACTAGTGAACCTGGCCCTGCGTTGGCGTTATGCGACCCTCGCAATAGCCGCCGGAGCCTTTATCCTCTCAATCGGTCTAATTCAAGGCGGCCGCGTCGGCTTCGTTTTCTTCCCTTCCCCGGAGGCTGATAGGGTTTACGCCAACGTGCAGTTCACCGCTGGGTCGCCACGCGAACGAACGTTGGCGATGCTCGAAGAGTTGGAGCGCGGTCTTGCGGAGGCGGAACGGGAATTGACCGGCGGGCAGGGCGGTCTTGTTCGAATGGTCTTAGTGAAGGTCGGCGCTGTGGTTGGCGCACAACAACCATTGCCAGGCTCTGGTGATCATCTGGGCGGAATTGTCCTCGAACTCGCGCCTTCCGACGAACGGGACATCCGGACCGATACGCTTGTCGAGAACTGGCGCAAAAACGTCCGACCGCATGCTGGGATGGAATTTTTGACGATCCGGCAGGCACGAGGCGGTCCCCCGGGCCGGGAAGTCGATATCCGTTTGCGCGGTGCGGATCTGGCGTCACTTAAGGCCGGTGCGGCAGAAATCCGGGCGTTGTTGGCGGAATATTCCGGTGTGACCGATGTTGAGGATAATTTGCTCTATGGCAAGCGGGAAACAATTTTGGAGGTAACACCGACCGGCCGCGCGTTAGGCTTCACCACTGAGAGCGTTGGTAAACAGGTGCGCCACGCTTTCGATGGCGCTGTTGCGATGCGTTTCGCACGAGACGAGGAAGAGGTCACAGTCCGCATTCGCTTCCCGCACGCGAGTGCGGATACGGCCAGTTTGCAGGGCCTTTATTTACGCGGACCGGGCGGTGCCGAGGTGCTGTTGGACGAGATCGTTACGGCGACTGATAAAAGCGGTTTTTCCCGTATCCGGCGCGAAGACGGGGTACGCCAGGTGGCGATCACAGCCGATACGGATACGGCGCTGACGACGACGGACAAAGTCATCGAAGCCCTGCACCGCGATGGGATCAATGATATTGTCAGGAAACGAGGTCTCAGTCTGAACTTCGCGGGTAAGGCTGAAGAACAGGCGCGCACCATCGCCGACATGCGGGCAGGCGCGATGCTCGGCCTGGCTTGCATATACATCATTCTCGCTTGGGGTTTTTCCAGCTATCTCCGGCCACTCGCTGTTCTCGCGATCATTCCGCTTGGCTTCGTCGGTGCGACCTGGGGCCACTGGCTTATGGGGTATGATCTGACGATCCTCAGTATGATGGCGATGGTCGGCCTGTCCGGCATTGTGATCAATGACTCGATCATCTTAGTCAGCACGATCGACGAACGCATCGACCGCGGTGAGACGTTGGAAAAAGCCATTGTAGATGGCACGCGCGACCGCTTGCGCGCGGTTATCCTGACATCCGCCACGACCATGGGTGGCCTTACGCCGCTCATGTTTGAGCGCAGCCTGCAGGCGCAGTTCCTAATCCCTATGGCGATTACCCTGGTTTTTGGATTGATGTTCACGACCTTCCTGGTCCTTCTGGTCGTGCCTGCCTTGATTAGGATGCAGCATGATTTTGGCCTTATTTCCGGTTGGCTAAGGGGGGCACGACGTGCGCCGACTCCGGCGGAGTAGGCTACGGGTTCATCCTCTCGATTTCTCGGATTTTAAAAATTAGTACACAATACTTATCACCGGGCTAAATAATACGCATCGCAATTTAGGCATGTCGGTGGTTGCATCAGGCTGGCGCTTTGGCCATCTGTGCTTGATATAATTCGTCGTAGCCGCCACGATTTTCGCCCATGACTTTGCTGCCGATTGATGACATTCTCCCGGACCTCTGCGCGAGCCTTGAAGTCACGCCGAATGCCATTGTCCAGGCCTCACCAGGCGCGGGTAAAACCACGCGGATTCCGATTTGTCTGCTGGATGCCCCTTGGCGAATGGGCGGCAAGATTGTCATGCTAGCACCGCGTCGTTTGGCTGCCCGCGCCGCGGCCCAGTACATGGCACAAACCTTGGGCCAACACGTCGGCGAAACAGTTGGTTATAGCATTCAACTGGACAACCGGACGGGGCCGAACACCGCCATAGAGGTCGTTACCGAAGGCATTCTAACCCGCCGTCTGCAGCGCGACCCTGCGTTAGAGGGAGTCGCTGCGGTAATTTTTGACGAGTTCCATGAGCGAAGCTTGCAGGGCGATTTGGGGCTCGCGCTATGCCTAGACAGTCAGTCGGGGCTTCGTGAAGATCTGCGCATCTTGGTGATGTCGGCGACGCTGGACAGTGGCCCAGTCTCTGAACTGATGGGAGAGGCGCCAGTTATTACTAGTGCGGGCAGGGCCTTTCCTGTTGAGGTGCGTTATTGGGGCGATCTGCCTGCAGCCCTATCTCCGGATCCTTTCTGTCCAGCGGTCGTATCGGCTGTGCAGCAGGCATTGAGGGACGAGAACGGCAGCATTCTGGTTTTTCTACCTGGTGAAGGTGAGATCCGGCAGGTTGAGAGACTGCTTAACGATTTGTCCTTGCCAGAAATTGTCGACGTTATGCCACTCTATGGGGCGCTTCCGCAGAGTGAGCAGGATCGGGCTATTACGCCGGCGGCGTCTGGACGGGTCAAGGTTGTTTTGGCGACTGCCATCGCAGAGACGAGCCTGACCATCGAAGGCATTCGGGTCGTAGTTGATGGCGGCCGGTCCCGCAGGCCCCGCTTCGACCCTCAAAGTGGCATGACCCGGTTGTTTACCGAGCGGGTCTCCTTGGCCGAGGCAACGCAGCGCCAAGGGCGTGCCGGCCGGCTGGAACCAGGTATCTGCTATCGGCTATGGGATAAGGCCGGGGAGGGTGCGTTCAAACCGTTTGCTGGCCCGGAAATGCTCGCAGCGGACCTAGCGCCTTTGGCCCTAGAAATTGCGAATTGGGGTGTGCACGATCCTGGCGCCTTGCGCTGGCTGAATTTGCCGCCCAAGGCCGCATTGGCTCAGGGACGGGACTTACTAAGACTGCTACAGGCCGCGGATAGTCAGGACAGGATTACCGCACATGGACGTGAGATGGCCCAACTGCCCATGCACCCCCGTTTGGGCCATATGGTCATCGAAGGCGCGAAAGGCGGATGGGCGGATACGGCCTGCCAGGTCGCCGCCTTGCTTATGGATAGGGATATTGTTTTGCGTGACGGCCGCGACCCAGTTCTGGCAGACCTTACTCTCCGGGTGAGCGCTATCAAGGGTGAACCGACGCGCCTGTCAATAAGTCGGAATGCGGTCCGGCGCACCCGGACACTTGCTACGCAATGGTTGAAACGGGTAGCTGCCAAATCTAACCCAGCCCATGACTTGTCCCTGGAGGAGCAGGTTGGCGCATCTGTCGCGCTTGCCTATCCGGACCGAGTTGCGAAACGCCGCACTGGCGGAGGTCCTCGTTATCGCTTGAGAAATGGCAAAGGGGCTGTGTTGCATGCCGAGGATGCATTGTGTGATGAGCCCTATCTAGCGATCGCTTCGGTCGACGGTGATTCTCGAGACGCCCGCATTCGGTTCGCCGCCCCGATTTCGCGCGCCACCATTGAATACTTGTTCGAGAGAGAGATTTGGGAGGGGGAGACGGCGGCCTGGAACCGCCGAAGCGGCTCCGTGGTTGCTCGTCGACAAAAACGTCTCGATGCCTTAGTGCTCAGCGATGCGCCGGCAAATACTATCCCAGATGACCAGATTGCGGATGCCCTGATAGATGGTATCCGCGATACGGGGCTTGAATGTCTACCCTGGTGCTCGGATGCTGTGGCTTGGCGGCAGCGGGCGCAATGTTTTTATAGGGCCACCAGGAAGGGGTTCGACCTTTCGGACAGGGCCTTGCTTGAGTCGCTGGAAGATTGGTTGCGTCCCTATTTGATGGGCATGAGCCAGTTAAAGCACCTAAAATCGCTGAACATACTGGCCATTCTGAAAAGTAGACTAGACTGGAGTACCCTGCAGAAGATGGATGAACAGGTGCCGAGTCATCTCACCGTGCCCAGCGGTTCCCGTATCCTCATCGACTATAGCGATTCGGCTGCGCCGGTTTTGCCGGTGAAACTGCAGGAAATGTTCGGTGCGACCGAAACACCGGTGATTATTGGTGGTGCGATTGCGCTTACAATTCATCTGCTATCCCCGGCTGGGCGACCCTTGCAAATCACTCGGGATCTTCCGACCTTTTGGCGCAGCGCCTATCCGCAGGTCAAGGCCGAGATGAAGGGGCGCTATCCCAAACATCCCTGGCCCGATGACCCACTAGTGGCGGCACCTACCCGGTACACGAAGAACAGACTAAACAAAAATTAAAATAACAGGGCGATAACCCGTGTTCGGAAGGCTGACTATGCATGCAAGTTCCATCGGTAACGTGGAAGTATTGGAGGAACGCTGGTAGGTCATTCATGCAATCCCGGGTGGTGCATAGAAGCGCTGGGTGTCAGATTGCTTTTTTTTTGCCCTCTGGGACCGGTGTTTTCTTGGGGTCTCGCGGCGAATTTTTACGGCGGATGATGATGTCGCCATTTTCGTTGATGAAGGGGGCTTCATATTGCGGGATCGTTAGCAACATCATCTCCATCGTTTTCAACAGTGACTGGATGCCGTCGCTAACGCTCGCTTGAGGATCCTTGTCTCGGTTTGTGTCTGCAATAGATAGCGCTGGCCCTATGGTCATTAGAGCGATTGTTCCAGCAACAAGACACTTTTTCATGGCTTAGTTCCTCAAGATGCGTTGGATCTTTTCATAACAGCGTAGGGGATTGGTCGATCAATCCTTACTGCCGCTTCGTACCTCTTTGTCATAATATGCATAAAACCGGTTTTAAGAAATTTGTAACGGGGCAGGAGAATGATGATGAACGGGGAATTGACGGTCGGAATAGGTGGTTTTGGGGCGATCGGTGCGACGGTGGCGCGTGCGCTGGATGACGGCATCGCCGGGTTGAAATTGATAGCGGTCTCCGCCCGTGACCGTGAGGCAGCGTCGGGCCGTATGACCGGCATGAAGATGCCGCCTCCGGTGCTGAGCCTTCCGGAGTTGGCTGAGTATGCCGATATTGTCGTAGAATGCGCTCCGGCCGCAGTTTTTGGTGAGGTGGCAGATCCCGCCGTTGCGGCTGGCCGCATCTTTGTACCACTAAGCTGCGGTGTGCTACTGGAACGGCAGGACCTTTTTGAGAAGGTGGCCGCGACCGGCGGTCGGATTGTTGTGCCGACCGGCGCGCTGCTAGGTCTCGACGCGGTACGCGCTGCCGCAGAAGGTGAGATCTATTCGGTTCAGATGCTGACGCGCAAGCCGCCGAAAAGTCTAGCCGGTGCCCCCTATCTCATCGAAAACCAGATTCGTATCGACGACCTTGATGGTCCGCTTAAGGTATTCGAAGGCAATGCCCGCGAGGCTGCCAAGGCATTTCCCGCTAACGTCAATGTCGCCGCAGCCTTAAGTATGGCGGGGATTGGTCCCGATAAGACGACGATTGAAATTTGGGTCGATCCGGCCGCCGAGCGCAACACCCACAATATCAAGGTGGATTGCAATTCGACCCGTTTCGACATGACGATCGAGGGTATTCCGTCACCCGGCAACCCGGCGACCGGCCTGCTGACCCCTCTTAGCGTCATCGCAACCCTGCGCGGTCTTGTCAGTACGGTGAAGGTCGGGAGTTGACCGAGGGTGCATATGAAAACCATCATAATTTTTAGCTATCTGAAGCGACTTTCGAAGAGCCTGCCAGGTTCATAGAGAAGGATCGCAACGGAATTGGCACGATACACCGCATGGTTCAAGAAGAGCATCGAAGCGGATGTTCGGGAGGTATTGGACGAGGGACAGGTGATTGTGTTGAAGTCGGTCTCCTAATGCATTT
>PBDC01000029.1 GCA_002717185.1 Rhodospirillaceae bacterium | reverse complement strand
CGCCATCTTATTAGGATCGTTGTGTTTGGTTTCTTTTATGTTCACTTCAGCCATGCTGACTTGCCCTGCCTTTTGCAATTTTCTGAAGATTGGATGAAGCCATTGTCCGATCGTCACCGCAGCGGTGCCAGCGCGCAGAGCCCCAATAAAACACCCGCGATATTGAAATGACAAGTACGGCGGCCAATCCCCCGCACACAATCAAACACGGGCCAATTCCAACAACTCTCAAGCTAGCCCTAACAGGCTCGGCATACGATATCAGCGCCTTCTGCAGGTTCCAGCGTGCACGAGAACGACGGACAGCGCCACCGTCTGCCAGCTGTCCACATGTTCAGACGTCAGCAGGCGTGCCATCCCGTAAAGGCGGTGCGGTCGAGCCCATGCGATCGGCATTGGCAGTTTGCCGCTAGGTCACCCTCGGTGGAATACATACAAAGCAGCGAAACAACACCCCTGTTCGGCAAGGTCGCCCCTAGAAATTCAATAAGTGTGAAATATCACGATGTTTTGGGCCAAACGGTATCCTTAAAAATTTTTGTTGCGGCATGGGCTTTATAGGATGTCGGCAACGGCATCGCGATAACGTTCGATGCCGTCGATATGATCGGCGAAACTGTGGCCATCGATCCGCTGGTGGTGCGAGCGCTGGCGCGAATTGTTCACGGTGATATGAGTGACCCCAGAATCCTTCCAGAATTGCGCTTCGGCGCGCCAATCCTCCGGGCCGCCCTTCGCAATCGACGTCCAGATTTCGATCCCAATCAAATTCGGATCCCGCCCCTCTTCCGCTGTATAACCGCGTAACTTGTCGAACAATGCCACGGCGTCGCTACCAGCGGGATGCGACAGCATGATCCAGCCATCGCCATATTTTGCCGTGCGCCGTAGGGTGGCGTCGACATGCCCACCGAACCACAACGGCATCTTACCAGCAGCCGGCCGCGGATTGATGCCAGCGTCGGGAATGTTGTGCCAGCATCCCTGGAAGGTGACATGCTCCTCAGCCCACAGGCGCTGCATCACCTCGACCTGTTCCTCCGAACGCTTGCCGCGATCGTGGAAATTCTCGTTCAGCCCGATAAACTCCTCTTTATTCCAGCCAATCCCAACGCCAAGCCGGAATCTCCCATTGCACAACACGCTGAGTGAGGCCGCCTGCTTGGCCACCAGCACCGTTTGTCGCTGCGCCAGGATCAGCACCTGGACAGAGAATTCAATTTGGTTTGTCGCGCTGGCCAGGAACCCGAACAATACAAACGGATCGTGGAAGATATCGGCCGAAGTATTGCGGCTCATATCCCAGTCCGGCCGGCTCGCGACATTGACGCCGAGCACATGGTCCGTTCCAGTCAGATGATCATAGCCCATCGCTTCTGCGGTCTGCGCGAAGGCCGTTACGGTTTTTGGGTCGTGCCCAATATCGTTGAAGGGCAGAGCGGTGCCCAATTTGATCCGCTCAATCATGGCGACACCTCCCTGTGTTTTGAATACCCTTTATAGTGCGTCTGGAAGCTTCAAACAGCCGTCAAAGATTATACGGATTGCCTTTGCGGACGATCTGGCGCGAGGTCATCACCACATTCGTGTCGAACATAAAGACTTCAACACCGTGTGACACCATCATACAACATAGTCGTCATTGCCTTCCCATTTTGTACATTGAACGTAAATCTAGTGTCCGTCGCTTTTCAATCTTCCCTTATTCGTGACGGTAATACTGAATATTTCGGTGACGCTGCGCGTGCTGCCATTGAGTTAGGAGTAGTTCATGAAGGCTGCGCCGGAGAAATTGTGAGCCTTGCCGAAGATCGTAATCTCAATCATCCGTTTATGAGTATCAAAGTCGCGGCAGGGGACGGCATTTTCCGCTAATGCAGATAACGAGTACCAGACTGACAAAAAACAATTAATATCCGCATCCTGCATTGGAATTTATTTTTACTCTCCGGTATCTAGAGGCGCCAAAGGTTGGAGACAAACTGCACAGGCAGCGGCGTGAAGTTGCTGTTAAATAGCCGAAACCTTGCAAAGTCGCGTCTTCAGATTTGTCTGATCAGCCATCGGGTCACGTTGCGTGTGATCGGTCAGGTAATTGACCGGCCGCCAGGGATTGTAGGGCTGCTTTTCGCCCCAGCCGAGCGGGATGTAGACCGCCGTCGGCCGGATGCCCTCGCGCACCCAGGCGCGCGCTTCGATAACCCCATCAGTCGTCTCAACCCGAGCGACAGCGCCATCCTCGATGCCCAGTTCGGCTGCCTTGTCCGGATGCATCTGAACATAGAGATCGGGCCACATTTCCTGTGCCTGCCAGAAATCATGCGTCCAGGAATGGAAGTGCGGTGCTGGCGGACGGCCGGTGACGAGTTCGGTATCGTAGCCTTCCGCCCTCAACCGCGCACCCGGTGAGTCATTCGAGCCTTGCGCGATCCGCGCGGGCCTGCCAAAGCTTCGGCGTTCCGAGAACATCAAAGGCTGTTCGAAATTGCCGTATTCACCTTCACGTTCGATGTAAGGCATTTCGATAAGCTGCTCGCGCTCGCTATAGAATTCCGGCAGCGCTGACAGCCCAACCTCCGCGAAAGCGGCTTCCTGATCTTCATTCCAGAACTCGAGTTTACCGCTCTCCGTCGGGAAGCGTTTGCCCTCCGGTTGGCCCATCGCCGTCGTACCCTCAGTGTAGAGTGTCTCCGGTGCGACACCATTCTCGTCCATTGGAATCCGCAATGTCCGAGTCGGGCTGGCACGGAAGGCTTCCGAGGTACAACCACGCAAATATTCACTGCCCGAGCACATCTCGTCCCAGAACACCGCCGTATCCTTGTATTCTTCCTTAAGCACATCGCCGAAACCAAGCCGCTTCCCCAGCTCTATCCAAATCCAGCCGTCCGAACGCGCCTCACCCGGAGGTTCGATAAGCTTGTCGTTCCAGACAATCCGCCGCTCCTCCGATGCCCGGCTGATACCGCCTTTTTCCACCCCACTCGCGACCGGCAGCACGTAATCTGCATACTGATTGGCCTCATTTTCGAACAGACCCATATGGACATACAGTTCAAGCGATTGCGCCGCCTTGCGGACATGGTCCTGCGATGGCCAAAGGGAAAACGGGTTGTTCGACCCGATCATTGCGGTGATCGGATAGGGCGTGCGGTCAGTCATCGCCTGGAGCCAGGTGGAAGGTGAGCGTCCGATAGCTGGCCGCTCCGGCGTGACGCGTCTGTCTTCCGGCGCGTTCGCTTGGATAAACATGGCGGAGGAGATGTTGAAATAGCCACCGCCGGGCCGGGCCCAATTGCCGGTCATCGCTGCCAGGAACATCAGCGCGCGGTTGGTCTGGGTACCGTTGGTATGCTGATTGATGCCACGACTGCCATAAATCATGCAGCCATCAACTGAGGCGATCTCCTCGGCCAACCGTTCGATGGCTTCCTGCGGCAGATCGGTGATCGGAGCCGCCCAGGCCGGCGTGTAGCCCCGCAGATCAAGATAGTCGCGCCACTGCTCCCAACCCTGGATCCAATTCTCGCAGAAATGCAGGTCATTCAAGCCATTCGTGAATATGTGATTGATCATGGCCAGGACGAGGGCGAGGTCGGTGCCGGAACGAATTGCCAGCCATTCGTCGGCCTTATTGGCAGTCGCGCTGTGCCGTGGATCAATCGCCACCATCCGAGCACCGCTTTGCCGCCGCCATTCGTTAATCATGCCGAAATAGACAGGCCGTGTTTCCGCCTGGTTGTCTCCAATATAGACGAACAACTCGGCACTGCCGATATCGGTCGGCGTGTAGGTGTTCGGCAGGGCCCTGTTGCCCTGTACCATCCCGAAGGTCAGGTTTTTGCTCGAGGAACAATACGGCTCGGTACTTTCCTGATTCGGCGTACCCCACATCTGCTGAAAGATGCGCACATAGCCCTGATTGGTGATGATACCGGACCGCGTGCCGGAGAACATCGCCAAGGTCTCAGGCCCATATTTATCGCGCAGTTCCAACATCTTCGCAGCGATCTCATCCAGCGCCTGCTCCCAGGAAATCGGCTCCATCCGCCCGGAGCCTTTCGGCCCGACACGTTTCATCGGCCGTGTCTGGCGACGTTCGTTGTTATAGAGTTGCAGGGTCATCTGCGACTTCGGACAGACATGACCTAAAAACGTCGGGTCCTCGTCATTGCCGGCAATCCCAACCACAGTGTCGCCCTTGATGTGAAACTTTACCGGACAGCCGTTGAAACAGACATTACAGGAGCCGGGCATAATTCGGTCGGCCGTTCGCATATCACGGTCAGCGCCATAGGGCCCTTCGCGGGTCACGCTCTTCAGTGGATCGCGGCTCGACTGGTCTTCCATCAGCGCGATTAGTTTCGGCAACGGCTCGTCCTCGGCTCGCGGCCGCCCGCCAGGCAGATAGACCGTTGCCGGACCCACCAGGAAATGATCGTGATCGACCGGCACACGGTCGTCCGCTTCGGCTGCCGCAAGATGTTCCGTTCGTTCGCCAAAACGGATCGCCGTCGTCGGGCAAACGCTGGCACAGGCGGGTTTTTCGCCTCGGCCCCGCCGGTCGGCACACAAATCGCACTTCACCGCGTGATGATCAATCGGATCGAAACCCATCGCGCCGTAGGGACAAGCCGTCACGCATTCGCCACAGCCAGTACAACGGCTCTCATCGACCGCAACCACGCCCGTCACCGGATCCTTATGGATCGCCTTTGGATTGACAGGGCAAGCACGCAAACAGGCTGGCCGCTCGCAATGCTGGCAAGTCACCGTCAACAGATCGACATGCGGCGTGTTCGGTGCCTCCAACCACAGCACCTTGTTGCGGTACTCGTGCGGGCCCAGTCCATGTTCCTGCTTGCAGGCCGCCTCGCAACTCTTGCAGCCGATGCAGCGCGCCATATCGATCATCAGAGAAAGCTGGCTCACGGCGCCCCCCAGTCGGCAAGATGCCACCACGTTATGGGCCCGCCATCGGCCACATACCCCGCGAAAAAAGTCACTGTAATCACATGTATTACCATGCCCGCCAAAAACAGATAGGCGACCGCGATATGTAGCGTGCGCCAATATACCAGGACCGGCGCAATTGTCCGGCGCTGCCCGATGAGCCTAGTCTCCGCCCGGGCCAGGCGTAGATAACGGCAGCTCAGCACGGGACGGCGCACCCAATGTGACAGGATCAGCGAAAACAACGCCTCGTCCGCTGCAGGGTCGAGTTGTTTCAGCAGCGCTACCTTCGCATCGATAATGTCTCGCATCCGTTTCTTATCGATTGTTCCGGCACCGATGATCGCCCCATATTTACCGCCAAACACGCCCGAAACTTGGTGGGCGAGGAAGGCACGGGCCCAGGCACCTTGCAACACGACAAACAGCGTAGCGGCCAGCAACAGCGCCGGCGGACGGCCCAAATGCAGGCCGGAATGGATGAACAGCAGCCCGGCTCCGATCGTCGCCGCGACAACGTGGGCAATGAACCAGGCGGGCGGGCTTTCCGCTTGACCGGAACGCTTAGCAACCGAGAAGGTGAAGGGAACCAGGCACATCATCGCACCCAGCACACCTGCCAGATATAGTTCCGGGCTGCCCGGCGTTGACCAAGCTTCAGGCAGAGCCGGCCGGACGAAAAAAAACAGAACCGTAAAACTTGCAACGCCGCCGATCACCGCCAACAGCGCATTCTTGCGAAGCACTGGACGGGACGAAGAGGTTGGCAGATTGGTGTTACTCATAAATCCGAACAGCAAGGTTAAATTGATTAGTAATCGCTCAAATGAAGGGCGACAACTGAATTTGCAATAAACTGATCAGCATTGACTATGCAATTCCCGGCGCAGACGCGGATAGCACAGCATCAGTGTCAGCCCACGCAAACCAAGAAACGCGTTCAAAGCCAGCCAAAGCGCGTGGTTGTCGTAAGTAGGCAGCAAGGTGAACATCGCCGCCATATAAACCACAAAAGAAAACACCATGCAGGCCAACATGGTCCGCGCGCGACGGGCTCCCAGGAAGATCCCGTCAAAGGTATAGGCCCAAACAGATATCAGCGGCATCACGATCGCCCAAGGCAGATATTCGGCCGCAGCCACTCGGACGGCCACGATATCCGTCAACAGTGCCACAATCGCTGCACCAAACAGCCAATATATCAAAAAATTGATCACCCCAACCACACCTGACCATAGCAAAACGGCGCGGACGGCTTGATCAAAAGATTTGCGGTCGCGACTGCCAGTCGCCTGTCCGATCAGCGCCTCCGCGGCGTTCGCCAGCCCGTCAAGGCCGAAGGAAGTAATCAGCATGAAGTTGTAAAGCACATGGTTAGCGGCCAAGGGAACGTCACCCAGCTTTGCGCCCTGGGTCATGAAAATGGCCGAACCGGATACAACGCACAGCGTCCGCAAGAATATGTAGCCGTTAAAGGTGAGAATTTCCTTTATCTTCACTAAATGGAAAACCTGCACATAGCCTTGCGCCGGCGGTAGCCGTTTTAGGTGCCGCAGCACGAAATAGATCGCGGCGACCATACCAGCATATTCCGCTATCAGTGATGCGGCGGCGACGCCTTCGACACCCCAGCCGAGGCCGAAAACGAACAGCAGGTCGAGTAGAATATTCACTACATTGATCCCGACCTGCAGGATCAGCGGGATGCGTGCCTGCTGCATCCCGTAAAACCAACCGATGATTGCATAGGTCGACAACGCCGCTGGTGCCGCCCAGATCCGAATAAGGAAATAGCGTTCAGCCAAGGTCTCTACTTGGCCGCTCGCCTCAACAATCCAGAATGCGATAGTTACGACCGGCAGTTGTAAGAGGATCAGGCCGCCGCCAATCGCCAGAGCGAGAAACCAGGCGCGTCCCAACATAGCGCGCACTTCTGCCCAATCCTCAGCCCCTACTGCCTGCGCAGTCGGCGCAGTCGTTCCCATGCGGAGAAAGTTGAAAATAAAGAAGATGAAGCTAAAGATCACCGCGCCCACCCCGACGGCGCCAATGTAGTAAGCATGCTGCAAGTGTCCGACGACAGCAGTATCCACGGCTCCGAGCAGCGGTACCGAGACGTTCGACAGAATAATTGGTCCCGCCATTCGCCATACGCGTCGATGGATCGTCACGCTGCTATGTCCTCCCCCAACGCAGATTTGCGTTCCCTGCTCATGCCAGGTCATGCTAGCGCATCACACCGTTGGGCAAACATATATGACAGATAAACGTCGTAACATTCTTGTCACCGGCACGAACGGCATGCTTGGCCGTCCGCTCGCCCAGAAACTCGCCGCAGAAGGACGCAATGTCGTGGGGTTTGATCTCGGCCTACCCCAAGGTGGTGATCCTGGCTACGCAGTCGAGATGGGCGAACTACGAAATAACAAGACGTTGCAGGATCTTTTTGAGCGATACGACTTCGACGGAATTGTCCATTGCGGCGGCATCTCTGGCCCGATGGTCATACCGGACCGACCACTCGATGTTTGCGCTATAAACATCACAGCGACGGTCCAACTAATGGACCTAGCCCGTCATTTCGGCATCAAGCGGTTCGTGCATTGCTCCTCCATTGCAGCCTATGGATCGATCGAAGGCAATGCGCCACAAGCGGAAACCGGCCCCTTTCGCCCCGTCGATGTCTATGGCGCCACCAAAGCCGCGGGAGACGCACTGATACACGCCTACCGTGTGGAACATGGGCTTAGCGGGATCGCATTGCGTATAGGACGGGTCTACGGTCCCGGCCGGACCACCCGGTCGTTTGTCAAAACGTTGCTTGAAAATGCGCTTAAGGGTGTTCCATCAAGGCCGGAGGGCGATGGTAGCGCAAGCTACCAATATATCTATCGCGACGATGTGGTTGAAGCGCTTACCTTGGCGCTCGACACCAAAGAAACTTCGCTAGCCGCATACAATATTGGCAACCGCGAGATGACCAGCGATTTTGAGGTGGCAGAAATCGTGTCGAATATTGTCCCGGGCGCAGAGATCACTTTCGACGCAATGGCGGCGATCACAACGACAAGAAGTTCGATGAATATCGACGCCGCCGCTCGTGATTTAGGCTTCCATCCGAAGGTTAATATGCAAGCTGGCGTCGAGGCCTATTTCAATTGGATGCGCACACAGCCCTAACCAACCGTTTTGCCGGCTTGACGGAAAACGATATGGTCCAGCCAACCGTATACACAAATTGGAAAAGAAACCCTATGACCTCTGCCGGCCTGAGCAAATTCGGACCCGTTCCCAGCGAATATAGCCCGGAGGAATGGGAGGCACGCTGCGACCTCGCCGCCTGCTATCGGCTAGTCGATTATTACGGTTGGAGCGACCTTTTCGGCACCCATATATCCGCACGCGTTCCCGGAACGGACCATTTCCTCCTCAACCCCTACGGTATGCTGTTCAGCGAGATCACTGCGTCGTCGCTGGTAAAGGTTGATGAAAAGGGCAACATGCTGAGCGACAGTATGCTGCCGATTAACCCGGCAGGTTTCACGATTCATTCAGCCGTGCATATGTCGTCCGATGATATGAACGCCGTGCTGCACACGCACACTCGCGCCGGCAATGCGGTCGCCTGTATGGAGGACGGCCTTCTGCCCTATCACCAGAAGGCACTGACCTTGATCCCATTCGTAGCCTACCACGATTACGAGTCAGTGGCGCTTGACCATGATGAACGGGCTCGCATCGTCGAGCACCTGGGCGACGCCCGAATCCTAGTGTTGCGTAATCACGGATTACTGACGGTCGGCGAAAGCGTCGGCGAGGCCTTCTTCTGGATGTATCGCATGGAGATGGCCTGCCAATATCAGGTTGATATATTGAGCATGGGCCAAAAACTAAAGGTGCCGGGCAAAAAGGTGCAGGAGGAAACCATAGAGCTGGCGGCCAAGCTCTTCGGCAAGAATGGGTTCGCATCGAAGAACATGCAGTGGCCGGCCATGATTCGGAAGGTCGATCAGGAAATCGGTACCGACTGGCGTAACTGAGGAATCAAATTATGAGCGGCTTGAAAGATGGATTAAACGGCAAGGTCGCGGTCATCACCGGAGCGTCGACGCCGAAAGGCATCGGCAATGCGATCGCACGACGCTATGCATCGGAAGGCGCGGCACTATATCTCGTCGCGGAAGGAACGGAACGGCAGCTTAAAGATGTCGTTGAAACCTGCCGGGCCCTCAGTCCGAATGGTGCCGAGATAGAATTAGGACAGTTTGACCTTGCCGAGCCTGGCGCACCGGAGGCGATGATCGCCGCGGCGTTGGAGGCGCATGGAAGAATCGACATACTGGTCAACAATGCCGGCATCCGCGATCACAAACCTTTCGGGGAGTTCACCCGTAGCGAATTCGACAAGATCGTGTATGTAAACATAGCGGCCGCCTTCTTTGCCAGTCAGGCTGCACTGCCGGCGATGCGCAAGCAGGGCGGCGGGCGGATCATCCATATCGCAAGCCAGATGGGCTCCGTCGCCTTTGACAAACGAGCTATCTATGGCCTCACCAAGGCAGCGCTAATTCACCTGACCAAGACGATGGCCTTCGAGCTAGGCGAGGAGAACATCATCGTAAATTCGATCAGCCCTGGTCCAGTTCTGACACAGCCTATCCTCGACCGCCTGGAGCAGGACCCGGACTACATCAACACACGAGGGAACTACCTACGTTCAGGACGGTTCGGCGAACCGGAAGAGATCGCTGAACTGGCCTTCTACCTCGCCGCGACTGACGCGACATACATGCAGGGCGCCGATCTGATTATCGATGGCGGCTACACAACGCACTGATTATATGCCGCGGCCTTTTTGGTGCCACGCAAGTTGCTCGTTGTAATTCGCTCGGTAGGCCCGGTAAGCGTCTTCGTGCGCCGCGGAGGCCGCAGTGTCCAGGTCGCTCGCGGGGTCTGGCTCTAGGTTAAAGTGGCCGTATTTATCCGTGCCCCGGACCAACATCGCAGGCATACGCTGAGTACCAATATGCTTAACGCTGGTCGGCACGTAGCTGATGCCGATACCAATTCGCCGGTTGGGCGACTTNTTTGGCGCCGANCGATGAATACACAAGGTNTTNTGTAGNGAAAANGTCCCAGGCTGCAGTGGCGCCATTATCGCGCCATCCANNTNGAATTCCTCCACAATCGCTTGTTTNCCGCCATTAACGCTATGCTCAACCGCNTCNTTAATNTGCTTGTGCTGTCGATGCGCNTTACGCGCCGGCAGGAACTCCAANCANCCGCTNTNCGGCGTCGATTCGGTAAANGCTAACCAAGCCGTAACGTGGTCATGNGGCCGCAACCCAAAATANGTTGCGTCCTGATGCCAAGCCGCAACCTCNAGGCTGTTTGGCTCCTTCACGAAGAAAGTACTGGTGTAACACAGGATATCTGGACCAATCAGATCCTCTACTGCATCGAGAATCCCGGGATGGCGCACCAAGTCATTTACCCAGGTTAGCAGCAAATGGTTCTTAAACCGCGCCGCACCACCAACTGCGCTCAGCAGCCCTCCCAAATCGTCGTTCTCATAGGCCTGGAGCAAATCGAAATAGCGGCCGGCTTCTGTCTCGCTCATCGCCGGCACGGGAAACAAATACCCGTCACGGCGATAGCAGGCAATTTGCTGTTCGGTCAGAACCTTTGGCATGTCTTTCTCATCCCATATAGCTGCGCGCGCCTTCATCACGTAAAAAAATTCGTACGAGATGCCGGCGCCTGTCCGGCTCCTCGAAATCGTTATAGTCCTCGCGCTGATGGGCACACCACCAGTTATTCAAATACTGGATTTGTCCGGCTTCTAGCGTGAAGCGAAAATGATTAGCCGGATCATCCATCACCTTGTAGAGCGCTTTCAGCGCAACCACCCCCTCCTTATCCATCGGCTCGTCCATAAGTTGGCAGCCGACCTGAAGAAGCCGAAGGTTCACGCGAGCCCAAAGACGCTTCCCGTCATAACGGAAAATCGGGTTGATATTGACGACCGGATCACCGGGTGGGTGTTCGCCCTGACGGTTCCAGTAAAAAGGTCTGTATAGACGCTCCAATTCGTCCGGATAATGCTGACGCATCTCGTTGTGTACATGGCCCAAACTGACGACAGCGCTCTCACCGCCAGCCTTACCAGTCCGAAGCGCCATGAGACCGAAGTAAGGCGGCGGATGATTGAAACCGTAATCCGTATGCCAGGCGAGCTTCTGGTTGGTCTTGTCACCGCGAGTACGCGTTGCGATCTTCTTGCCAGTGTCATGCACATCGTAGAGTAGGGTACCGTCAAAGGATTGTGCGACGGGCCGCGCAATTATCCCACTCAAAAGCCAGTAAATCGCCGTGAGTTCCTGTTTAGAATACTGGTCTACTGGCAGTTTATCCAGGATAGCAAAACCCGCGCCCGACGATAGCACGGTCCGCACGCGCTTCATCATGAGGCAACAGGCGTGGAGGTCGTAGTCACTGCGATCAAGAGCGATCGTTGGCACCGGGTTCGCCTGCAACCTTTCAACAAAGGCAGCAATCTCAATTAGGCACGGCTCGGGAATTGGCACGAACCAATCGTCTCGGCTCAAAGTGTCGCGATGCCACGCCGGAAGGCCCCATACCATCCGGTCCAGCATCGGTGGCGTCTGCGTGTCGGTCGACAACCTCATACAATCTGCCTTTTCGGTGCATTTTAGCACCAAACAAAAGTTTAGACTGCCGCTCGATGGGAGACAATTCCAACTCGTGACAGCGCGAATGAAGCAATTACAAGTATCGTACAGATCGGAAAAATTGTCCGAATTAAAGACAATCCTACGTCGATTGATTAAATATATTCGAATATCAAATACTAAGCCCCATCGGGGTTAGAAATGGACTGGTCAATGGACATAACAAATATCCGTACATTTCTCGCGGTTGTCGAAACCGGTAGCTTCGTCTCTGCCGCTGAACGTGTGCATGTCACCCAGTCCACAGTGAGTATGCGAATTCGCTCTTTGGAAGAACAGTTGGGTGTGAAGGTCTTTGAGCGCAACAAGAGCGGTGCGTCGCTGACGAACAGTGGCCGCGAGTTTGCCAAGCACGCCGTTGCGATGGCGCGAATCTGGGATCAGGCTTGCTTGGAGGTTGGAGTTGGCGGAAACACAGCCGCAGTCCTCCGAGTAGGCGGGCAAATGAGCGTCTGGGGCAGCTTCCTCGTGGCTTGGCTCGCCTGGATGCACGCCGAGGCGCCTGCCATCTCGATCAAGTGCGAGGTCGGTTACAACGATCTGCTGATGCACAATTTGCTCGAAGGGTCGCTTGACATCGCTGTCATGTATCGACCGCAGCAACGCGGAGGGTTACAAGTCAAAAAACTGTTCAACGACGACATGATTTTGGTGGCAAGCCCTGGTGCGAAAGACCCGTTAATGGGCGATGACTACGTCTTCGTAAATTGGGGGCCGGAGTTCCGCAGCGATCACGCATTGAATTTTCCGGATATTAACCGACCCCACCTGTCTTTGGATCTCGGCGTTTTAGGTATCGACTATTTGATCCGAGCGAACGCGGGCGGGTATTTTCCGCGACGAGTTTGTGCGTCATTTTTGCAAAACGGAACCTTACGCAAGGTTCCTAGCGCGCCGGTCTTCTCCTATCCCGTGTACGCCGTGCATACAGACGACTTGGATGACAAGGTGTTGCAGGATGCACTGATCGGCCTAGACGCGACAGTGGCACAATATCGTAAAGATAGCCTGATAGATTAAGACGTTAGCTGCTGGAAGCCCCAGATTCCGGTCGACTCCTAAATATTGGAATATTCGATATTAAATATCGAAATTATTCTCTTTTCCTATGCGTGGTCTGACGCCAATGTTGCGGCCGTTTGACGCGCAGAAATCTGAATTTTTCTCAGGGAGTGAGTCTGCAATTTCCGCGTTCGACACCTTAAATTTAAGGTGACGGCGATGCTAGTGTTATTGCGGAGCCAAAAAACGGAAAATCATGGAAATAGCGATAGAGCAGAGGCAAAATCAAGATCAGGCAGACGCAACACAGGCCACGCTAGGCATTGATGATATTGGGCGGGAGACAGAAAAGCTGTTAGCTGCGGCTAAAGAGAGCGGCAACATCACTTTAAGCCAGCTCAATCGTATTTTACCGCAAGGACAAGTTTCTTCCGAACAAATTGAAGACATGATGTCGACACTTTCCGAAATGGGCATCGACGTCGTGGAAGATGAAACGCCTGATGACGTTTCGGAAACCGAAGAAACCAAACCCGTGGTAAAGTCGAGGCCGATCGGCAATCTTGACGATCAAGGCCTGACCGACGACCCAGTCCGCATGTATCTACGTGAAATGGGCAGTGTTAAGCTGTTGTCGCGCGAGGGCGAAGTAGCCATCGCGAAACGCATCGAAGCGGGCCGCGAACGCCTGATATCTGCCCTGCGTGAAAGTCCACTCACCATGCGCTCCATAGCGCATTGGTACAGCATGATCATCGAAGAATCCGCCAGTATTCGCGATATCATTGATCTCGACACAACCTATACCCTCGCACAAGGCGGGCCAGTGGCCTATTCGGAACCTGTAGTTGGAGAGGACGTAGAAGACGTAGAGGACGCAGAGGAAGCAGAGGAAGCAGACGACGACGAAACCTATGATGACACCACCGTCTCGCTCTCGACAATGGAAGAGACAGTGCGCGACGATGTCCTGCAGAATTTTTCCCAGATCGCGGTGACCTACCGCAAAATGCACAAAATCCGCATAAAACAGTTTGCCCTAACGGTCGACGGCAAGTCTCTACCGAACTCAACGGCCCGGACCTACGACAAGCACTACAAAACCCTGCTCCACCTTATGCAACAGGCACATGTGAACGAGGGGCGTGTCGAACAATTGGTGCAAGAAATTCGGGATATCAGCAAAAACCTGATGCGACTGGAAGGCAAGCTAATGCGCCTTGCCTCAGACTGCGGGATCAAACGCGACGACTTCCTTAAACGCTATATCGGCCGTGAAATCGACCCCTACTGGCTCAACGCGATGTCACGCGTAAAAACCAAAGGCTGGAAAAAGTTTGCAACCAAACATCGCGACGACATCAAACAACTGCGCACAGAGGTCGCAGCATTGGCCGAGCTGGCGCGCATGCCGCTGGATGACTTCCGCCGCATCTCGCAGGCGATCCAAAAGGGTGACCGAGAAGCAGGACAGGCGAAGAAGGAGATGGTCGAGGCAAACTTACGGCTCGTTATCTCGATCGCCAAGAAGTACACCAACCGGGGGCTGCAGTTCCTGGACCTGATACAGGAAGGTAATATCGGCTTGATGAAGGCAGTCGATAAGTTCGAGTACCGTCGAGGCTACAAGTTCTCGACATATGCTACCTGGTGGATCCGGCAGGCAATTACCCGGTCGATCGCCGACCAGGCGCGGACTATCCGCGTTCCTGTGCATATGATCGAAACCACGAACAAGGTACTGCGGGCTTCGCACCAAATGCTGCACGAGATAGGCCGGGAACCAACACCGGAAGAACTCGCGAAAAGGCTTGACATCCCGCTCGAAAAGATCCGGCAAGTGCAGAAGATCGCCAAGGATCCGATCAGCCTAGAAACACCAGTTGGTGACGAGGAGAATAGTCAGCTGGGGGACTTCATCGAAGACAAGAACGCGGTGATCCCTCTGGATGCAGCCGTTCGCTCCGATTTACGTATTGCGACTACGAAGGCGCTCGAAGGCCTCACCGCCCGCGAGGAACGTATCCTGCGCATGCGCTTTGGCATCGGTATGAACAGCGATCACACACTGGAAGAGGTCGGCGTAACTTTTTCGGTTACGCGCGAGCGAATTCGGCAAATCGAAGCGAAGGCAATCCGAAAATTACGGCATCCGAGCCGCAGCCAGTCGCTACGAAGTTTCCTCGACTACTAGCGAGCTGACACTGCGTAGAGAATTTGCAGCAAGATCTCGCTTGGATATGGATTGCCGCACCGCACTAAGCATAATCCAGTGCAATACGATGCCGTTGATAGAGATGATACGCCTAATTGGCCTCAGCCTTTTACATATCCCGCCCTCGTCGTCGAACCGGAACACATAGTCACGCGCAGTCTCGGCGAGTGTTCGCCGTTTAAACCGCACCAAGATTAGTATTTTGTCACAGCTTTCAAAGCCCAGCGCGATCGCAAGCTTATCGCTTTTCAAATCGGAAAAGAGGCGCGCAGCATCAGACGATAACGAACGGATGATCTTGCCTACAAAACAGTATTTCAATCCTAAAATTTTGGCAACAGGTCAAATTGTGGAGCGAAAACTATCAGGATAATGAGGCCGAGAATTACGGTGTACGCAAAAAGCTGCTTAATGTAACCCACGAAATCGCTTTTAAGACTGCGCGATCCTCGCCCGACAGGCACCAAAATAGCTTGGCGGAAATCTTGGTGACCCCTGCGAAGGCCCAAAAAAAACGAAAAAGAACCTAGCGCCGTAATTCGTATCCGAGTGTTTCACGGTCCCATGTAACTTTAGTGACACCCGCGTCACGGAGATCCTGTTTTCGCAGTTTTCCAGTTGGTGTCTTGTCGAGTTCCTCAACGAATTCGATATAACGTGGTACGGCGTAACGCGGCATCCGTTCAACACACCAGTCAAGTACGGCGACCGGATCAGGCGCCTCGCCACTGGGTACGATACAGGCCTTGACCTCCTCCTCACCCCCAGTCTCCGCCCGGACGCCTATGACCGAACTCTCTTCGATCAGTGGGAAATTGTTAAGCACCTGTTCAACTTCAAAGGCGGAAATATTTTCGCCGCGACGGCGGATGCAATCTTTGATCCGGTCGATGAAAAAAAGTCTGCCTTCTGCGTCAAACCGCCCGGCGTCACCTGTATGGAACCACAGATTGCGCCAGGCCGCGACGGTTCGCTCCGGCATGTTGAAATACCCAGCCATGAAACAGGAGGCCCGTTTTGGTCGCACTACAATCTCGCCAACCTCATCGGATCCAAGGGGCTCATCGGTCTCCGAGTCGACTATCTGGACCTCAAAGAAGTCATCCATGATATAGCCGGCGCAACCGGGCATCATCGGGTCCTTCAAGTCACCGAACGCCGGCAAATTACACTCGGTCATGCCGTAGGCTTGCAACAAACGCAGGCCGAACCGTTCTTCGAATGCTGCTCCCCATTCCTCTCCGAGAGGCACTGCGAGCATGAGGCGCAAATCATTATCCTGATCCTGTGGCGTCTGCGGCTGCCGAAAAATAAACTCTGGAATCACACCAAGCCCATAGGTAACCGTTGCCTTACAGGCTCTCACATCGTCCAGCCATGTCGTCGCAGAGAAACGTCGCACGATGTGGATTGGCGTGCCGTTGATCAAGCAAGAATTAAACTGGATTGTTAGTCCCATAGCGTGGAAGAACGGCATGCAGATGAACATACGATCCTGATCTGTCAGCGATTTGGCCCGGCCCGCGCCATAACCGAATAAATAACAATGTGCATGAGGCATCAACACGCCCTTGGACGGCCCAGTTGTGCCGGAGGTGAACATGATGGTGCAGATGTCCTGCGGTTTAGCCGACACGATATCGACCGACCGTACTTCACTCGCTGCGACCGTCTCGAACGCCATCAATTCGGTATCGGGTAAAGGCGGCGCATCACCACCTACAACGACCGTCGTTTCGATCGCTAAATCGGCGATATCAACCCCGTCAAAAACGCTCCTTAATGCCGCATCGACAACCACGACCCGTGGCTCGATCACGCGCATCTGATGGAGAAGAAAATCGCCCTTCAACTCCGTGTTGATCGGCACGAAGATCGCGCCAAGCTTGTGAACCGCTATCATAGTCAGTAGGAACGAACGACTGTTAAAAGCGAAGATCAAAACACGATCGCCAGGTCCAACGCCAAGAGCCGCTAGTCCAGATGCCAACGCATCGGTCTCACGCTCGAACTCACTGAATGTCAGATGCGGCCCGTCTTCAAAGGTACAGAAGACGCGATCCCCGTAGCGTTCCGCCTGCCTTTTAACCAAATGTAGGCTCGTCCATTCTTCCAGGGATTGCTTCGACACGGCGCGGTTTCCCATCTTGCTAAGGTGACTGATTTCAGCAGGATCCCTGCTGCGCTTCAAGAGGGTTAACGACGGTTCCGTCGCAGTAGCCAGACAGGAATGATAGAAAGCATACTAACCAGCCCAACTGCGATAAATCCATCCTGGAAACCCAAAGTGTTCGCCTGCGCGTTGACAACTTCGCTCAGATAATCAAGCGCGACAGTGTCCCGCACGCCGCTTGGGATGCCCCCTTCATTGAGTAGACCATGGACAGAGCCGAGAAGTTCACGGGTCGCGATGTTTGCTGACGTCTGCGTCGAGGTAAATGCATCGCTGTGAAACTCGATCCTTCGCTCTAACACGACGACCAGGCTGTTGATACCACAGGACCCACCCAGCATAAGGAACAAGTTCACCACGCCAGCCCCACGATGGACCTGATCAGGCCGCAATGCCGCCAACGTTGCGCTGTTCAAGGATGGTGATACCAAAGCGACCCCAATCCGACCGATGAACAAGTAAAGTGCCATGCTCCAGAACCCCGTATCTATATCAGCATCTGCTATACACATGACACTAATCACAAAAATCATCATGCCGACGATGATTACCATGTGCGCGGGAAAGCGATCGGCCAAGCGGCCCGTGATTGGCAGGATAAAAGCTGCAGCGATACTGCCAGGTAGCAATAACGAGCCAGCGATCGTCGCCGAATAGCCCTGCACTATCTGGCCAAAGACGGAGAAAATGTAAACGGTCGCAAAACTGCCGAAGCCGAACAGAAAGGAAACCGTGACCGCGGTCGAAAAACGGGAGTTCTGAAACAGGTCGAGGTCGAGCAAGTTGCCGCTCTCACGTCGCTGTGACAAGACGAACCCAACGAAACCCACGACCATCAGCGCGACAAGGGAAAGGATTTCGTTGGATGTCCAACCGTCACGCTGACCGTTACCGATGATTGTCATGAGGCAAAACACGGCAATGCACATGAGGGCATAGCCGACAAAATCAAACGGACCCGCGGGCCCCGTTGACGGCCGGTCCGGCACAAACAGAACTCCTAGTGCCAAGGCTAGGATCGCTGCGGGTATAGGCACAAAAAAGATATAGCGCCAGTTCAGTTCATCGATCGTGATGCCGCCGATCGCCGGCCCAAGCCCCAGCGCGAACACCACGCCCATACTGAACAGCCCCATGGCCGTCCCCCGCCGCTCGGGCGGAAAGACCTGAAACAACATAACCATGATCATGGGTTGGATGATGCCTGCGGAGAACCCCTGGATTACCCTACCCAGGATAATTGTGTCCAAGGTCGGGCCAAAACCGCAAATGAAGCTACCCAGACAGAACAGCAGCATCGCCAGCGTGAAGGCCATTCGCTGGCCGACCTTAGCGATAAACCAGTTGTTTAACAGCAGGCTGGTGACTGTCGTCGCAATAAATGCGGTCGACAGATATTGCGCCTTATCCTGGCCTACGCCAAAGGCACCCATCACGTGCGGGATCGCCACATTCACCATAGTGCTGGAGAACACTGTGGTGAAAAATGCGACCAATCCCGTGAAGATAATCAACCCGCGATAAAGCGACCCGTAGCGGACGAACAAAGCCTCGCTGCTACGTGACATCGCCGCTCCAAGGCACTACTGGCTTATAAGCCATGGCTCGACGCCAATTAAACGACCGACCACTGCCTCGTCGCGTGAGGCTATTTGCGCTCAATCAGCTGATACATCACGCCGTGACCGTCACGCGGGTGGATGAAAATCTGCGTGCCGGCTTCAATCACTCGGGCGCCATTGGCTTTCATCTCTTCCGTGGCTTCTGTCAGGTCGTCCACGGCCAGTGCCACCAAATGAACACCTTCACCGTACTTCTCTAGCGCATTACCGATGGCGCTACCTTCGCCTAGAGGTTCCGCTATTTCAATGAAGCGACCTTCGTCGCCAAGCGGCAGGATGGCACGAGTCATATCGAGATGAGGAACTTCATCCGGTCCCTTGCTAGCCTTCATGCCCAACTTGTTCTCATAGTCTTTTAGCGCAGCGTTTATATCGTTGACGCGCACCACGATATGGTCAATCCATTTTGGCATAGTATCACTCCCTGAACGGTTAAATTTTATGAATCTTCGCACACTTTGTTCGTGCCTGTCTGTAATTGAGATCACGAATTTCGACGACACTTCCATGTTGTCGATGCATGACAAATGACACAGTTTCTAGGAATCGAGCCGATCGCCCACCAAGTCTAATAGGTACCCAGGCGGCGGCTGTGGTAGTTCGACTCGGAAATGACGCTTCACGATCTCGGCGATAAGCTCAAAACACGCGCCATATCTCACCACGTTCATGTTCTCGACGTCGAGCAGGGTCGATGATGCCCGGTATAGATGATAGGTACGCAAGCCGTAATCGATTACGATATCGGCGATATCCTGGAGTTCGGGCTCGATATCTTCGACTTTGAACTTCGTTCCTGAAAGCGAGCGGTTGGCCGATGAGCCAAATAGTGGATGCATGCGTTCCAAGCTCAAGCGGGATATCTCCGCATGAAATGGGCCCGCATTCATAAGCATCGCAACGGTATCAAATTTGCTACTGCGCTCGTACGCGGTGCGGGTCATCTTCGCCAATAGTGGATGATCAGGTCGGCAAGGAGCAATCGCGCCGAGTGGCAAATCATAATCGACGGTGATCGCCCGCACGACCTCCCGGCCACGCTGATCCAGGATATGGACTTCGTCGTGGATCGCTAGATCCCCAATCATCGCATTAAGCTTTTCTTTAGTGCGGCCCTTCGCCATAAAGATTTTCTCGAGCGCCGTTTCCGAACCACCAGTCAACGAATAGCCAATATTCATTGGTAAAATAGCGATACCGCCCGCTTCGAGCACAGCAAAGGCACGCGCCGCGTCGCCAGTAATATCAAGCATTTGTATCGTAACTCCCCGTCATAATTGCGAACACAATAGCCTCCTGCCTGTAACGGGGTATAGGGTCAGTTAAACGTCTGTTATCCTATCCACGGTATCTCTTCCCATGACCGCTCTAGAGCGAGAACTGTCCAGACGATTTCGACGGAAAGGACCGATACAGCAATGCCTGGAAGAGAAACAATAGTACGAAGGCCGATCACAGGTGCCATGTGTTGGCGTGGTAGTGACCTTTCGGCGTGCGATGAATGGACCCATTCCTTTAGCGATGCAGAAGTGGACGAGTTAGAGACCGCAGTCAGTGCAACCGTGCACAAGCCGATTGAGGACATCACGCCGGACACGTTCCCGTTGCCGTCACTCGCCGGGGTCCTGGACCTGGTCCGCAACGAGTTGATCGACGGACGCGGTTTTGTCGTGCTGCGCGGGCTGCCCGTGCGGCGCTGGTCGCACGAAGTTACAACACGAGCCTATTGGGGCATCGGCCGCTATATCGGATACCCCGTCTCGCAAAATCCGGAAGGTCACCTACTCGGCCACGTTAAAGATATTGGCGGCGATTTCAACGACCTACAAAGCCGTGGCGGATATCGTTCGCGCGCGCGGTTGCCGTTCCATACCGATGTCGCTGCAGATGTCGTTGGGCTACTGTGCCTCCGCACCGCAAAAACCGGTGGCCACAGCAGCGTCGTCAGCGTGGCAGCGGTTTACAACCAGATGCTGGAGCAGCGGCCGGACCTAGTCAGTGAACTGTGCGCAGCCATCCCTCGCGACCGACGGGGCGAAGTGCCGCCAGGAAAGGCACCCTACTACAGAGCACCCGTGTTCTGCTTGCACGATGGTCGGTTAACAACGACCTTCGTACGACGGTTTATCGATTCCGCGCCACGGCATGCGGGTGTCCCCGAATTGACTGCCCTCCAAATTGAAGCGCTAAACTGTTTCGAAAATATCGCCAACGTCACGGGTCTGGCGGTCGACATGGAGTTCACACCCGGCGATATCCAGCTCGTCAACAATCTCACCACATTGCATGCCCGCACTGACTACGAGGATTTTAATGCCCCGGAATTGAAGCGGCATCTCCTTAGACTGTGGCTCGCAGTGCCAGAGGGCTGGCCCCTGCCGGACTATTACTATGATCGATTCGGGATACAAGACGAGATCGGGCGCCCGGCAGGCATGGCCATGCCGGGGGTCACACCTTTCGTACCACTGAACGCGCTATAGCCATCCTATAACAACCCGCTCGAATAGGGTTAACGCCAGTCATCTGTGGTAAAAATCGCTATATGATAAGCTTTAATAAAAAGTGACTATGATGGAATGTTGCGATGAAAATTGGCAATGCATCTTTATCCTTACGATTGCATGATCACTATGGTAAATGTGTCAAAAACTGTAGAAACCGACGTTTTAATTTATAATGAGGCGCACCCTCTCATGGCTCGGAGAACGCGTATTTCGTGTTTAGCAATACTCCCACTCATCCGCTTCGAGTTAGCGTTTTGAATTCCGCTTCAAACTGCCCGTGATCAGCGGAGACGTGCTTCAGTTAGAGATCTGGGATCAGGTCGTCAAAAAGAGTAATCACGGGTTGCCGTTGTGGCATCTGCAAATCCGAAAAGTACCCGCAAACAGATTCCTCTGGGTGCTACGCGAGCTATCGACCATCAACAGAACTGCATCCAGAGCCACCATCGCATAAAACCGATCACCTGGAGAACATTCTATGAGCCGACATTTTGGAAAGATTACGCAGAACGGCTACGTCGTGCACGATATCGAGGCAGCGATGAAACACTGGTCGCAAGTACTTGGTGTCGGTCCCTGGTTCTACTCTAAACGGGCGCCGATCGAAGGCTTCGAATATCAAGGCAGCAGCTCAGACTGCGAGGTTTCGATAGCGTTGGCAAATTCTGGACCGCTGCAGATCGAGCTGATTCAACAACGAAACAACGCGCCGTCCATGTACCGCGACTTCCTGGCAGCTGGCAACGAAGGTCTGCAGCACATCGCCTATTGGAGCGACCATTTTGATGACGCACTTGCTAAAGCGCTGTCGTTCGGATGGGAAATAGGTCAGCGCGGCCATGTGGGGGCGGACGGCCGCTTTGCCTATTTTGACACGGAAACGCACCCGGGAACGGTCGTCGAGCTTTCGGAAACCAGTGGCCCCAAGGGTATCATGTTCAGACGCATTTCTGAGGCCGCCACCGATTGGGATGGAAGCGACCCAGTCCGCACAGAGTGGCCGATTTAGGCCGGTGCTCGTCGCCTAAAGATGAGCTGACCAGCGTAGCCAACGATAGCCGCCAAAAGGCCGATCATTTGGGCTATGTAATCCTGATAGAGTAGCCCAGCTGCGCTGATGAACATCAAAATTCGCGTCGGCCAACCAATTCGGCCGACCCAATAGAGATAACCTTCGAAGCCAGTTGCCATCACGACAACAGCCATCGTACAAGTCGAAATTGTCCAAAGGATATCAAGCGGTTCGCCTCGCATGATTAGTGCCGGTGTCAATACGATGATGAAAGGTAGGACGAACTTAATCGATCCTAACCGCATTGCTGTGACACCAGTCTGCCACTGATCTGACTTCGCAATGACGGCCGCCGTCACTGCCGCCAAAGCAACCGGCGGCGTGATGTAGGAAATCATGCCCCAGTACAAAATAAAGAGGTGGCTGGCGATCGGGTCGAGGCCAAATTTGATCAAGGCAGGTCCCATAATGATAGCAAGGAAGATATAGCAGGCACTGACCGTCACCCCCATGCCAAGTAGAAAGCTTGTGAGCGCGCCCATCGCCAGCAGAAGCCAGAGATTGTTGCCCGCGATCGCTATCAATTCGCGCGAAAAGGCACCACCTACACCGGTGAAAGCCAAGGAGCCTACGATCACGCCGATGCCGGCAAGGATAGCGACGATATTTGCGATGATCGTCGAGCTTTCAATTATCAGTTCCCTGAACTTAGCGAAGTTAAAGCGCTTTTCCTTCTTGCGAAACAAAGTCGCCGAGACAATCAAGACGATCGTGGTGTAGTAAGGCGCGTATAGCTCGATACGCATGAAGACGAGCATGTAGACCAGCAAAGCAAGGCTGAAAATGTAGAACCAGCCATCCTTCAAGGTCTCCCATACGCCCGGGATCTCTTCTGCCGGTTGGCCCCGAAGCCCGTTGACCGCCGCGTAACAGTCGACCTGGAGCAAAAGGGCCAGATAGAACAGGATCGATGGCACAGCGGCCGCGACGACGATTTCGCCATAAGGGATGTTCAGGAATTCCGCCATTAGGAAGGCCACGGCACCCATAACCGGCGGCATCAAGGTACCTCCGGTTGACGCACAGGCCTCAACCGAAGCCGCGTAGACGGGCGGATATCCAGCCCGTTTCATAGTTGGAATAGTAAGCTGGCCAGTAGTGATGACGTTGGAAATCACGCTGCCGCTGAGCGAGCCAAAAAAACCACTCGACAGGATCGCGACCTTTGCGGGACCGCCACGGCTCTTGCCCAAGAGTGCGGCCGCAAAATTCATGAAAAATTCGCCACCACCGGTAACGACGAGCGCCGAACCGAACACCAGGAACCCGATCAAGATGTTACCCGCAACCCGCATCGGCAGGCCCACGATACTCTCGAACCCCATCGCGTAGGCCCGCACTAATTCGACCGGGTCCTTGCCCACGCCCCATAGGAATCCAGGCGCATGCTCAGTCCACAGCGGAAAGGNAAAGAAGNTCATGCAGACGATAAACAGCACGANTCCGCCGGCACGCCGAACGCCTTCCATCGCCAAAGCNCACATTACTGCNGCGGCTAACGTCGGTAACGTCGGAGCAAGGATGTCCCATCCCTGCTCAATCATGTCCTCCCCGTGGTAGGAAAGGTAAAGCGAGGTCGCCATCGTTATGAGGAACAACACCCAGTCGTAAATCGGAACGTGTGTCGAATCATCTTTGCGTGCTGGGAAGATCAAAAAAGCAAGCGACAGAAAAATTGCGATTAGCAGGTAGAAATAGGCGTTGTCTATCAGGACATAACCGAAGGCGTTTATGCTGAAGGTCTGGTTGATCGCCACCAGAATCCCAAACCCACCCAACACAAGCGTGAGCCAATAGACAGGCCCTGATAACCGCTTGCGGCTAGCCTCTTCCGGCAACTCCGGAAGCTCAACGTCCTGATCCGCATCGACCTGTTTGTCGACCATGTAAGTCCTATCTATATATCGGAAAAATTTATTCGGCGCGGCTAAACTGGTCTATCGGATCGGCTAGGTCAATCGCAAGACAACACCTATTTGCCTTCCGGCCGTTTCAAAAACAAGATGAAAGGCACGATCGCGAAAGACACGGCTGAGAATAGATAGAAAGCATTAATGTATCCGATCATCGAGGCCTGCCGTTCGACCTCTTTTCCCGCTAGTGCAATACCGTCAAGCGAGTCGATATTCCAACCACCGGCGGCGCTGGGCAAATGGAAAGCCTGATTGAACTCCGATATGTGCTCTGAAATAATCGAATAGTTCACGCCAGTGTAGTGAACGACGACCCCGACACATATCGAGATGAAAAGTGCACTGCCCAGATTGCGGATCAGATGGAAAACAGCGGTTCCCTCCCCCATCTGCCGCGGCGGCAAGGTCGCAAATGCCAGTACAGTCAATGGCACCCACAAGTATGAGTTGCCGAAACCCTGAAAGGCACTGGTCCACATCGCATCCCAGATCGATACATTAAGATCGAACTGCGCTATCAACAGGCCGCTGAAACCTTGGCTCAAAAAGCCAATGGCGAGACTGATGCGCGGGTCAAAGCGGCTCATCCAGACCACCGTGACCGTACCTATCATGCTACCGACGCCACGTGCCGCGAGCACAATACCGACGATGGAATCCGGAAAACCGCGTAATTCCTGCAGCAGTGTTGGCAGTAGTACCATGGGCACAAAGGCTAGTGCACCGAAGACCAACGCGAACACCAGGCCTAGCGAAAAGTTTCGATCCAAGAGCAGTTGCGGGCGAAGAAAGGGGTCGCTACTGGTGAAGCTGTGCACCACGAAAACATAGAAACCGATTACAGCCAGGCTGGCCTCAATGATAATTTCAAGCGAGTTGAACCAGTCGAGCCGTTCGCCACGGTCAAGCATCAATTGCAGCGAACCAATTGCAACAGCAAGTGCCAAAAATCCAGTCCAGTCGAGGCGGTTTGTCCGATCACCTTGCCTCTCATTAATGAAGAGCCAGATACCAAGAACCGAAACGGCGCAGACCGGCAGAACCATGAAGAAAACCCAGCGCCAATTGTAAGCTTCCGCGATGAAGCCACCCAATGTGGGGCCGATAATCGGCCCGACGACGACGCCCATACCCCAGATTGCCGTCGCCAAAGCGTGCTTTTGGCGCGGAAAAGCGCTCAGGATGATAGCTTGCGACAGCGGTGTGATCGGCGCACCCAGCACGCCTTGTGCGATCCGGTAGGCGACCAAGGACTCCAGGGTCGTTGCGGTTCCGCACAGCAGCATGCTAACCGAAAATCCCGTAACACACCATAACATGACGGCCCGACGACCAAACCGGTTCGCGAGCCAACCGGATGTCGGTGTCATAACCGCCATCGCTACAAGGTTGAAAGTCACCGACCAGGCGATCTGATCCTGCGTCGCCGACAGCGAACCCTGCATCTGCGGCAAGACAACGTAGGAATTGGTCACCGCCATCGCGAACATCATTGTCGCAAGCGTCACCGTCCCAAGCACTAAATAGCGCTCAAGATCCACCTTCGGGTCTTCGGCAACGGCACTGACAGTCATCCACCGCCTCTTTGCAGCGGTGAAAATCAGTCGACGTCATCGCCGTGTTCGATTCTCCCCGCGTCCACAATCGGATTTGCGTGATCCCGCGACTATCTAGAAAATGGGCGACCATGTCCAAATTGTGGAGGGGATGAGCGAGAATGGCGTATGAGCGTATTTCGGTATCGCGCATGGCAGGCGCGTTGGGGGCGCAACTGGGAAATGTGGACCTAGCACAGCCACATGATCCGAAACAGCTCGACGAAGTCCGCGACGCGCTGCACGAATATGGCGTTATAGTTCTTCGGGATCAGGACATTACGTCAGATCAATACCTAGCCTTCGCCCGGCACTTCAGCGATATCCTTCCGTACCCTTTAGTGAGTGGTCTGCCCGATCATCCGGACATTGTCCCTGTCTTGAAAAGGGAAGAAGAGCGGGTCAATTTTGGGGGCATCTGGCATTCTGATACCACATACCTTGAGCGGCCACCCATGGGCTCAATGTTACTCGCCAAAGAATTGCCACCCCGCGGTGGCGACACGATCTGGTCAAACATGATGATGGCCTATGAAACGCTGTCAGATGGTATGAAGACAGCCCTGGATGGGTTGATTGCGATCAACAGTGCAAAGAAAGGCAGCGCTGCCGCGACCCGAGAGGACAGCCGAAAGGACGGAGGAGCCAGGGATGATAGCGGACTGGCGACAACGGCAGAGCATCCTGTCGTCCGCACCCACCCATCAACGGGCAAAAAGAGCCTTTATGTCAATTTCGGTCATACCACCCATTTCAAGGGCATGACAGAGACCGAAAGTGCACCGATCCTCGAATACCTATTCAAACATCAAATCCGCCCGGAATTTACCTGCCAACTCCATTGGGAAATTGGTACCCTCGCCTTCTGGGACAACCGCATCACCCAACACTTGCCGATAAACGACTATCACGGATACCGACGTCTCCTGCACCGGATTACGCTGGCAGGGGAAGTACCGGTTTAAGTCACATAGGCCCTGCGTAGTATCCAGGTTGTCTTTTCGTCAGTACTCGTGCGTTGCTTCTGCAGATCAGCGCGGCGATTGGTCCTTATTGACTTGAAAGACAGGACTCAGAGCCCATTTATTTCAACGATTTTACCACCACCGTCACTAGCTCCGTGTATCGCTGCTCGAATATGAGATGCAGTGTATTGAACATTGATACAATGACATTCAAGCAGAAATTGGGGTTTACAAAATAAAGTGGCTATATATCCGCAAGAAATCGTGACTACCCTTTGACGATATTAACCTATTCATCCTTTGAAATTCTGATATTAAGTAGTCTGCGGCGAGGTTATCGCCTAATCATCGACAAAGAGAATAACGCCCCTCCATTACATTATTAAAAATGTTAGCAATCGAATTGTTGTTAAATTTTATAAATTAATTACCGGCCTTGTCCCAACTTCCCTTAGGTCATACGGTTTAATTCTGCGGCTCAGTAAAGGGAGATGGGAATATGGCAACTAATGACGCTTGGCTCGCGCTCGTCGAGGAAGAAACGCTAGAGCCAGACCTACCAATCTGCGATCCGCACCACCATCTCTGGGAGTTCCGGCACGATCGAGTTGAGCCGCGCTATTTAATGGACGAGTTCCAAGACGATCTGCGCAGCGGTCACAATATCGTCTCCACCGTGTTCATCGAGTGCCGGGCGATGTACCGGCAGGACGGGCCGGAAGCACTAAGCTTTATCGGAGAGATAGAATTCGTCAATGGTATCGCAGCGATGAGCGCATCCGGCTTGTACGGTCCAACCTCCGTCGCCGCTGGTATAGTCGGCTCGGCTGACCTCATGATGGGCGCCGCTGCCGGTGAGACGCTTGACGCACAGATCGCCGCAGGCGGCGACCGATTTCGTGGCATTCGACGAAGTGCCACCTGGGATCCGGATCCTAATGTCCGCAACTCTCGCGCCGACGCAACGCCGGGTCTGTTAGCAGATCCGACCTTCCGGGAAGGCTTTGCCGAACTTGACTCACGCAACTTGACCTTCGAGGCCTGGGTCTACCATCACCAAATTCCGGAGGTGACCGCACTGGCTCGAGCTTTCCCTGGCGTGACTATTATCCTCGACCACCTCGGCGGTCCACTCGGCGTCGACTCCTATCGCAACAAGCGGGACGATTGTTTTAACCAATGGAAGGCTGATATCGCCGATCTAGCGACCTGTGAGAACGTGATGGCCAAAATTGGCGGCATCAATATGGATATCAACGGTTTCTTCTGGCACGAGAACCCAAAACCACCGACCAGCCAAGAGCTGCACGAAGCGACTCAAAAATGGTATGAGCATATGATTGAGAAGTTCGGCGTAGATCGCAGCATGTTCGAATCGAACTTCCCCGTCGACAAGCAGTCCTGCAGTTACAATGTACTATGGAATTCGTTCAAGCGGCTGGCCTCAGATTATTCGGCGGATGAGAAGGCCGCGCTATTCCACGACACAGCAGTCCGAGTGTATAGCCTCGACTGATTATGTCCGATAGAACCAGTGCAAACGACATAACAGCAAATACGCCGACGCCGCACAACAACAGGATCCCGGTACCGCGCCCAAAGGCCAAGGGCGAGTGCACGCGTGGAATGAAGGCAATATTGATGCCAAGCAATCCCGTGACCAAGGATGGCAGGACACCGTCATCGAACCGCATATAGCGGGGACGCGATTCCTGCGCCATCAATGCGTCAACCCTCTCGTCTAGTACCTAAATTTCCTCGCGCTGCCAAAGCCTTGCGGCGCATTCGTTAATATTGAGTTGGATACCAAAGCAGCAGTCGCCAGCAATATCTTTGGGTGAATAAGGCGGCTGATCTTTTTAGCCGCACCCATCCCAAGGAGTTAATTGGCGATGATCAAACTATCGTCGCGCTGCTTTGCCGATGCCGCTTACTGCAGTGGAAACCCGTACAGCTTCGCCGCATTTTCGCAGACCACCTTAGAACGCGTAGCTTCGGGAAGATGCCCAACCTCACGCTCCAGAAAATCTTGCGAATCCGGCCAGACCCCGTCGGGATGCGGGAAGTCAGAGCCCCACATGACGTTGTCCTCGCCCAACTCGTCGATCAGCTTCAAACCAACATTGTCAGATTGGTACGTCGCCCGGCACTGCCGGTACCAATATTCCGACGGCTTCATTTTTAGAGTGAGGTCTTTGAACTGTTCCTCCCACTCCAGATCCATATGCTCCAAGACGTATGGAATCCAGCCGATGCCACTTTCGCCGATCACCAATTTTACATCGGTGTATTTTTCCAGTATGCCGCCATAGATCACCTCCATCAGGACACGTGACATGCCCATCTGGAAACCGGTGAGTTGCACAGCGAAAGCCTGACGTTGCTGCATCGGCGCAAAACCAGTGGTATCGATTTTAGGCGTGCCGATCGTATGCACATGCACCGGCAATTTCGCCTCATTAGCGGCCGCCCAAAGCGGATCCCAATCGGGATGGTAGAGCGGTAGCATGTCGTGGCTGTTGGCGATTTCAATCCCTTTTACCGCACCGCGTTTTGCAACTCGCTGGATCTCGGCAACGGCCGCTGACACGTTCTTATTCGGTAACGGGGCGATGCCGGCAAACCTCTCCGGGGCAGCATCGCAAAAATCAGCCAGCCAGTCGTTATAGATGGTCATCATCTCCGCCGCAGCATCTGGATCATTCAAGCGCTGGCTCGCGCCCAGAATGCCGTACAATACTTCGCCCCGAACTCCGTCACGCTCCTGGTCCTTAATTCGCAATTCTGGATCAGTCAGTCTTCGGATGCCTTTTATCCCGTCATCGAAGAGGCCGGTCTCCGCCATCCGATCTGAACGGGCAATTTGGCCCGGAACGTATTCCCGTCCAGCTGACCCCATACCATTAACGAAACCGAACTCGCCGCCATTCTTGCTAACCCATTTCGGCCTTCCCTCGCTCTCCGTCACATAGGGCATACGGTCTTGCATTTGGTCTGAGGCTTGCGAAGTGAACAGGTCGGGCGGGAGCCAGATCAGATCGATGTGACCGTCCGCGGAAATAACGTCATAGCCCATGATTTTCCTCCTCTACGCCCCCAAACCGAATGCCGGCGGCTCCTACATGTTAGAATACTGTTTCAGATGGTAGTTATGGTCGCCGAATATTGTATCGATCATAGTCAGCCTTTTGAAATAGTGGCCGACGCTGAGCTCGTCCGTCATGCCCATGCCGCCATGCAATTGAACCGATTGCTGGCCGACAAACCGCGCACTCTCGCCCACTTGTACCTTCGTGGCCGCACTTGTCTTGGCCCTTTCCAAGTCGTCGGTCTCATCAAGACGCATTGTAGCCAGATAACACATCGAACGTGCTTCTTCGCACTTGATGAACATATCGGCCATGCGGTGCTGTAGCACTTGGAACTTGCCGATGGGTTGGCCAAACTGCTCACGCGTTTTGAGGTATTCATTGGTGGTGTCAAGCAGTACATCCATGCAACCGACCGCCTCGGCGGAAATCGCGGCGATGCCATGTTGCACGACCCGCTCGATCAGTGGTAGTCCGTTATCAACTTCGCCCAGCACTGTTTCAGCGACCACTCCATCAAAGTGAAGTTCAGAAGCGCGCAAGCCATCGACAGTCGGATAATCGCGCCGCGAAAGACCATCCACGCCGGCATCGACGAGGAAGACGGTAATCCCCTTCTTGTCTCGGGAACCGCCGCTAGTGCGGGCGGACACAACAATTTTGTCCGCCGAAGCTGCGTGGAAAACCACACCCTTCTCGCCACTCAGCACATAACCGTCACCGCTCTTTTCAGCCTTAAATTCTACATCGTGCAAGTCGAAGCGCGACTGCTTTTCAGCGTAAGCGAAAGCCATCTTCAGCTTGCCTTCCACCAGTTTCGGGAGCAGGCCGTGCTTCAACGCCTCGCCGCCACCATAAATCAGGAAATTGCCACCGATAACGACGCTGGCGAAATAGGGCTCAACTACCAGCCCACGACCGAACGCTTCCATAACCACCATAGTTTCAACCGGCCCGCCACCATAGCCTCCATATTCCTCCGGCAGCGACGCGCCCAGCCATCCCAGTTCGGCCATTTTTTCCCAGTTATCCTCGCTGTATCCTTCGGCCGAGGCGACCAATGCTCGCCTTTTATCGAGCTCGTATTCCTCGCGGACGAAACGGTCGACGCTATCCTTGAGCAGTTGTTGTTCTTCGCTGAGTGAAAAATCCATGTTTAAATTCCGCGTCCAAGGGTGAATTAGAGGCCAAGAACCATCTTGGCGATGATGTTTTTCTGAATCTCGTTACTACCGCCGTAGATCGAGGTTTTACGCTGATTGAAGTAATTCGGTGCCATGCCTGGCGCTTCTTGGAACCCAACCGGGTCCTCATCCCAGCCATATTCCATTGCCTCTGGCAGGAAGGGGCTGGCGTAATAGCCCATCGCCTGCATCAGCAGTTCGGAGATGCGTTGCTGCAGTTCCGTACCACGCAGCTTCAGCATGCTGACCTCCGCTCCCACAGGTGCTCCAGTGGCCGCAGTCATCAGGTAACGTAGATCCGTGTACTCCAGCGCCTGCAACTCGATTTCAACCTTAGCAATATCCCGCTTGAAGTCGTGATCTTCTATCAAAGGCTGACCACCGGCACTGACACCGGAAGCGATCTTTTTCAACCGCTCGATCTTAGCCTTCGAGCCGCTGATCCCCGCCGTNCCNCCGCGCTCGTGCCCGAGAAGATATTTAGCGTAGGTCCAGCCTTTATTCTCCTCGCCGACCCGGTCNTCNANCGGCACTTTCACGTCNGTCAGGTGGACCATGTTCACNTCATGACTGCCGTCGATCGTAATGATCGGTTTNACCTCGACACCNGGCTGGTCCATATCTATCAGGATAAAAGATATACCTTCCTGCTTCTTTCCTTCGTTACTGGTTCTCACCAAACAGAACATCTTGTCCGCCCAATGGGCCAAGGTCGTCCAAGTTTTTGTTCCGTTGACTAGATAGTGATCACCATTCAGCTCCGCCTTGCATTGTAGCGAGGCGAGGTCTGATCCAGAACCGGGTTCGGAATAACCCTGGCACCACCAATCCTGGTTGTTGAGGATGCGCGGCAGGAATTTTGCCTTTTGTTCGTCCGAACCGAATGTGTAGATGACCGGTCCGACCATCTTGGCACCGAAAGCTATGACTCGCGGTGCACCAGCGCGGCCGCACTCTTCATCGAAGATATAACGCTCGACGACGCTCCACTCGCAGCCCCCATATTCCTTGGGCCAAGCCGGCGCGATCCAACCCTTCTCCGCCAGGATATCCTGCCAACGGATATAGTCGTCCCGGTCAAGCCGAAGGCCGCCCTTCATCTTTTCCTGAATGTCCGACGGGAGCTTTGCCGCCAGGAAACTTCGCACCATTTGTTGGAAAGCGAGGTGTTCACCCGAGAATTCCAGGTTCATAATCGGCTCCCTGTGTTTTAGCGCCTTTGGGGCAGCGTCACCGGAATCGGCTCTTACGCTCACGAGTATGACGATTGAGACGGGCTAATCAACCATATCAAAAACGGAATCAACGATGCGTTAATATAGCCTCTAGAAGGGCCCAAAGGCGGCCGAATTAAACCAGAGGAGGCCAATGCATAAGTGGGTATGTAGCATGCGGGATGCTCGCCTATGTGGCCAAGGCCGAGCCTTTGGGCAGCCATTGTTTACGCAGCGCGAACAATAGCTGTGAAGAACGTTCTCTCTTCTGAGTACCAACAAAGATAGGCCAGTTTACGTTCCAATTAACGTAAAGACATCGCGAGGGAACGAGATTTTGCAAACTTTCTTGTCGAGACCGAATGTATTTCTTGGAGAGTTCTGTCCAGTCGTTATCCAGCGGCTCGAATTCGGCCACAATAATGTATCCAAGCTCAACCCCGGAAAACACTATCTCTGCGCTAATGCCTATCTGATCGCCACTAGCTATAATAATTATGAGCCACAATCCTCAACGGCTGATCAGCTGTCGATACTCATGTCTGTCATCACAGTTTCGCTGCTCACTTTCGTCCTCACCGACCGCCCACTAACCTTGTAACCAGAACCTAAATCCAAGGGGCGCCTATGCCACTAAAAAGTCTCGACTTAATCCGTGACCTGATCTCCTTCGACACGACAAGTCACGAATCGAATCTGGAATTCGTCGAATATGTCGAAGCCTATCTTGGCAAACTGGGCGTCGACAGCATACGCGTCTACGACGACGAACAACGTAAGGCCAATCTTTACGCCACTTTGGGACCGCAGGATCTATCCGGCATCCTGCTTAGCGGCCATACCGACGTTGTTCCGGTCGAAGGGCAGAATTGGACCAGTAACCCCTTCACTGTTCGCGAAGCAAACGGAAAGCTATTTGGTCGCGGAACGGCGGACATGAAAGCCTTCATTGCTATAGCGCTCGCTTACGCACCAGAGATGCTTGAGCGTGGACTGAAGATACCGATACATCTCGCCTTCTCTTACGATGAAGAAGTTGGCCATCTAGGTGCCAAACGCTTGGTCGAAATCATTCGCGAAATGCCCGTACGTCCCGCCATGTGCATCGTCGGCGAGCCAACTGGCATGGACGTTATCGTCGCCCACAAAGGCAAGCGTAAAATGCGTGTCCATGTCCACGGCCTCGAGGCCCATTCAAGTCTGGCGCCTAAGGCCGTTAACGCCATCGAATACGCGGCGGAACTCATCGCCCACATTAAAGGCCTGGCACGACGCATCGAGGAAGAAGGTCCGTTCGACGACAAGTTCGACTTAACCCATTCAACTATCCAGGTCGGTCTTATCCAGGGCGGCGTCCAACTCAACATCGTACCTAACAGATGCACCTTCGATTTAGAACTCCGCCATTTGCCCAACGATGACCCAGAGCCCCTCTTGGAAGAGATCAAAGACTATGCCCGGGAAACATTGGAGCCGATGATGCATGCTATCGACTCGAACACTGGTTTCAAGTTCGAGGATATCGGCACCAATTATAGTCTGAACATCGACCCCGCTGAAGATATCGTGGCGCTAGTAAAGCGACTGACAGGACGGAACGATCATGGAAAAGTGGCTTTCGGCACCGAAGCCGGCCTGTTCATGGAGCGCGCAGGCATCCCAACGGTGGTCTGCGGTCCCGGTCATATTGCTCAAGCGCACAAGCCGGATGAGTTCATCTCTGTTGAGCAAATTGCCAAGGGCGAGGATTTTATGGCCCGGCTATTGGACTACGTCTGCCGGAATGATTAGGCCCTAAGGACCAACACGCTCCGCCATGGTGTAGCATCGGATAGTCTCCGCCACGGAGATGCGGAAATCCGCGAAAATTTCGGACTTACCACGCACCTGCGCCGCAGCATGATTAGCCGTCGTGTGCCAAGCAGCGACCGCCTCCGCATCGCGCCAAAAGGAAAGTGATACATACTTACCTGGAGTCATCAGACTTTCGAACCGTTCAACGGATATGAACCCGTCAATCTGCTCTAGTTCCGGCCGCAGTTCTGCGGCAAGGTCAAAATAATCTTGCGCTTTTCCCTCTTTGGCCGTCACTTCAAAAACAACCACTATCATCATCTGATCTCCTATTTTACGACTGCGCTATGCCGTCTTTCGCCGCCGAACAAGCAGTATAGGCTAGCCCGAGTTAAGGAGACCATCATGCAGAGACTTGTCGCGACGATCCTTACCCTAGTGATTTTTAGCTTGCCCGTTTTGGCCCAACCCAATGCAGTCGAGGCCGTTCTTATCAAGCAATTCCTGGTTTGCGATCGTATCCTGGTGGCAGGATGTGAATTCTTTGGTCTAAGAAAATTTTCTGAAGCTTTGGTCGTATTCACCGGCGCAGCAGAACAGGACCATAAGGCCGCACATAATAATCTCGGCATGCTTTATGAAACTGGCGCCGGAGTGGTGCGCAGCGAGAGCGAAGCTAAACGGCTATATATGATAGCCGCCGAATCCGGCATTCCGATCGCACAATATAACCTCGCCATGATTACTGTCACAAAACACGTTATCGGCGACATCACTAACCCGGACGAACGCGACCGCGACATGTCCACCGCCTTTCTGTGGCTCACCTTGGCAAGCAAAGGGGGGTTGTCGCTAGCCGAGGAAAGCCGTGAGGAACTGATTGAATTTATGACACCAAAAGCTTTGAAGGCAGGAAAACAGAAGGTTAAGGACAAACAGGGAAACTAGCACGCTTTGCCTTCCCCCATTTTCGTTCGACGGAGAATTCTGCCCAGCAGCAGACCTTCGATTAAGTCGTTACGGGAAGTGGTATATGGCACAAAAAACGGCAGGTGCATCATCACAATCCAGCTGGGTACATAAGCTTCGTTTTAGAAGAGAAAGGTTTGGACCCACGAATTCATGCCATATTAGGTGGCTCGGAATTCATCGCCGTATACGATTGTGGCACGCTAGAAATCAGCTGATTAGTGTCGCCGCCACGACCAATGCGCTCACTTTTAGCAACGGGTTCGGGACCGTCGTCGGGAGCTACTCCGATAATATTATTAGCAGCCTCACAAGCAATCGCTCTCTGGACCCCGATTGCGATATATAATTCGTAGCACTTTCAACAAATTTCCGTCATAGGCACCCCACACCAGAGAAATCATGCCTAGTTTGTCGTTAATGCCAAACCCTTACCCGCCGACAAGATACTTCTTTAAATCGTCGACAGGTCCAAATGCAGACGACAGCAGAAAATGAATTTCAGCGTTGGACATTCAGCAGATCGACGACTATCCCGCCCGCAGCTTAAAACGCTGGATCTTGCCAGTCGCTGTTTTCGGTAGTGCGTCCACAAAATTAAACCATCTCGGATATTTGTAGGGCGCCAGGTTTGCTTTCACGTGCGCCAGCAATTCCTCTTCTAGTGCAGTGCCTGCATCGCTCGGGTCGTTCAGAATGATATACGCTTCCGGCTTGATCAGGTCGTCAAAGTCAGGCCTACCGACGATAGCCGCTTCCAGAACCTTGGGATGCGCGACCAATTCAGCCTCGATCTCGATCGGGGAACACCAGATTCCACCAACCTTCATCATGTCATCGCTGCGCCCATGACAAACGAAGTAGCCATCTGCGTCCCGGCTATAGGTGTCGCCGGTATTCACCCAGCCATCGGCAATCATCTCCGCCGTCTTCTCTGGGTTCTTCCAATAATACTTCAAGGTCGAACCACCCCTGATACGCAAATTTCCGGTCTCACCGTCTGCTACGGGCTGACCATGCTCGTTCAGAATTTCTG
This sequence comes from Rhodospirillaceae bacterium, assembly GCA_002717185.1. Next base: position 1,966 of record PBDC01000029.1, on the reverse strand, counting down.
CTTCGTAACCGGGAACAATCTGACCGCTAGTACCCGCCTTCACATACCCAGGGCGGTTGGCAATGAAGATGTGCAGGATCTCCGTCGTGCCGATGCCGTCATAAATATCAAGGCCCACCTCGTCCTTCCAGCGTCGTAAAATGTCCGCCGGCAGCGGCTCACCCGCCGACACACAGGTTTTCAATGAAGACAAGTCCCAGTCGGCATTCACCTCGAGGGCCTGGAGTTGCGCCGCGTAGAGCGTCGGTACACCGTAATAAACCGTCGGCTTGTATCGTTGGATCATATCGAACATGTCGTCAGGAGTTGGTCGGCCTGGAAACAGAACTGACTGGCCCCCGCTCCACAATGGGAAGGTCATCGCGTTACCGAGCCCGTAAGCGAAAAACAACTTGGCAGCAGAGAAACAGACGTCGTCCTTACCGACGCCTAACACATCCTCACCATAGAGCTGGCTTGTTACCACCATGTCTTGATGCGCGTGTACAGCCGCCTTGGGCAGCCCCGTCGAACCGGAGGAAAACAACCAGAAACAATCATCCTCAGCCGTCGCAGCTGCGGGATTGAGTTCTACCGAAGCACCGGCTGCACGTGCTTCAAGGGTATCACCCTCACCTGATACAAGCAGAACATGGGTCGGTTTGTGCTTCGCTTGCGCGAGGGCAGGCTCTACTTCACCGGCGAACTCAGCCGAATACAGCACAGCAGCTGCATCGGAATTTTCGATCATGTAGGCGTAGTCGCGGGCTCGCAGCAGCGTATTCAAGGGCGCCGGTACGAAACCCGCCTTAATCGCCCCCCAAAACGCGTAAAAAAATTCAGCACAGTCCTTGACGACCATGAGGACACGATCGCCATGGGACAAGCCAAGAGCTATCAGCGTGTTGCCGCAGCGGTTCACGTTCTCAGCAAGTTCTCCAAAGGTCACATCACCCGCTTCGGCACGCACCGCAACCTTCTCGCCACGGCCCTCTTCAAGGTGCCGATCGATGAACGGCACGGCAACATTGAAAACTTGTGCGAAATCTATGCGCGTCGGGCTAACCGACCGGTCGATATTTACTGTATTATCCAGCATCCCGAATCCCTCCTATCTGACCGTACCTTCTATAGCGGCACAGCAGCAAACCAGGAAAGGAATGAGATTAGGTTAGGGCAGAAACGGGACTTTAACAGCTTGATCTATAGATCAGACCAAAATTGTATGGAACAGTTACCAATTTCCACCAATTCTATAAATCTGATCTATCTACCAAAAATATACTGCAAATTTATGCAGTCTTAACAACTTATGAACCGCTCTACGCCGCAATCTTGCGTGGGACAAAGGTCTGGATCTCTTCTTCAGGGTTACGGATCGACTGCGCATAGTGTTTGGCACAGTAAGACTGGCCTTCTAGCCGCTTTGCGCCACAATATTCATGGTTTGGTGTTTCTGAGTGTCCCCACATGGGCCACAGACAACCCCCACCGACGTGCTTCTCAGACATCGTTTTGCTCCAACTTAAAGATCATAATGATTGAACGCGAAGGTTATATGTTGCGTCGAAAAATTTATACAACCCCACTAGATGCGGCGAACCGACGCACTGCTTCTTCAATGAATCGTGTAACGCAGGTTTTGCTCTAGAGAAACGCATCGTCGAAATCCTGATGGATACGGATCACAGCCGTATTTGCCTTTTAACTGGCAAGTACAACCTTTTGTTAAACCGCCGCTTGATTAATCCATCATTTACTGAACCGCAATTGGACCAAGCCGGCCGGACCTTCAATCCTATCATCAGTCGGCAATCAATCGGTGACGTTATTAGCCGGCACACCGCGGATCTCTATCGTCGCCTACAGGAGGTAAAGGGCTATAGAAAGCACTGGCACCCTGGACAAATTGCAGAGCTTAATACAGGTCGTTCCAAGGCGCAGTGACCCTCACCGCATAAAGCGAGTTACTTGAATTTGCTAAAAA
>PBDC01000028.1 GCA_002717185.1 Rhodospirillaceae bacterium | reverse complement strand
AATACCTCCGGGTCAATCACCCGCACACGATGGACGGGCTGCGCGACCTGGTGGCTCTCCTCGACTGGCAAACACCACCGGATGGGTTACTGCTACCCAAAATCGAGGCGGTAGAGGAAATCCGCCAGATAACGCAAACTGTCTGCAAGGCCCATCCAAACATAGAACTAATGCCAATCATTGAAACGGCGCGCGGGTTAGAGCGAGTGCATGAGATCGCAAACGCTGCACCAGATGTTGTCATGCTGCTACTTGGCAGCGACGACCTTAGCGCCTCTGTTGGCTCTGACCGCAACTGGGACGCGCTCGCTTATGCCCGAGGCCGGGTGGTGGCAGCCGCCGCTGATGCTGGAATTGAGGCTATGGACGGTGCTTTTTACGATCCGGAAGATCAGGGGGGATTGCTAGACGAGCTGACGCGGGTTGCTTCAATGGGCTTCAGCGGGAAGGCGTCCTATCATGCTGGCCAAATTCCTCACATCCACAGTGCCTTTACTCCTAGCAGGGACGCCGTAGCTGAAGCAAAACGTATCTTGGAGACGGCGGCTATGGATGCAGTCGGCAATACTCGCCTCGACGGAAAGATGGTCAATGCAGCGATCGTGAAGCGTGCCCGAAGGCTGCTGGCGATTGCGGAACGGCGTGGCGAGGTAGGCTAATCTTTGCGTTGGATGGCCTATCAATTGGTGATATTGGCCATAAGTACCGCTGCTAAGCCGGCAGGCTCAACCACTTGTCGAGAATGGCACGCAGGGCCGTTACGAAGGCGAGCGGCTGGTCGAGCATTAGGTGGTGATGCGCTTCAGGGATCTCTACGACAGGCGCCTTCGGACCCATTAATTGCGACATATAGGCAACAGTTTTTGGCGATACTATCGCGCTTTTGTCGCCGTGAATTAGCGCAGTACGGCCTTTCAGCGCCTTTAGTTCCGTGCGATAAGATTCGCCAAAACGGCGTGACCCCATCACCTTGAAATCGAACTTCCAGGTCCACCCGCCTGCGAGCTCACGGATTGAGGTTTGGGCAATAAAGTCCTTGATGAAGCTGTTCTCGCAAGGCTGGTCGGGCATCAACCGGAAGCGGGATAACGCCGTTGCCCGGTCTTCATAAATCGGTGGTGATGTCCGGGTAGAGTTGGCCGGCTCTGGCAGCGGCGTGTCGGTAGGATCCTGCACTGGGGAATCCACGATGACGGTGCCACCCAGCCGATGGCCCGCTTCTGCACCGAACTTTATCGCCATGAAGCCGCCAAAACTATGTCCAACCACTAGCGGTTTTGGATCGGATATCGCGTTTCTATAAAGCTTGGCATCGTTGAGTACCGCATCTATCTCTGCTGTCCATGTCTCCGGCGTGTAAACGTCGCGAGTGCCGCTGTCCCCCATTCCAGATAGATCGATGGCGCAAACGCGGTGGCTGCCGGCCAAAAAGGGGGCAATAAAGCGCCACCAGTTTGCATGCGCCCCACCGCCATGAATGAGCAGAAGGCCAGGGCGGCAGGGCGCACCGCTGATCTCCGGATCGAACCAGGCGAGGTAGTGAATAAGGCATCCTTCGACGTTGAGAGTTCGCGACAAAACGGGATGCGCGATAGCGCGTCGGAACCAATCGGGTGCGGAGGGGGCGATCTCAAAGGGGCTGCTGTTCATAGGTAGTGACGCACTGTAGACGATGTTTGGGTTTGCGCCGTTAAGTGGCGCGTTGACGACATGTGTTAGTCATACTCAGGCTTCAATTCCGACACTGGCACGGGCAAAGCCGGTTCGCCTACTCATTCGCCATGACATCAATATCCTTGGGATTCGCCAATGCCTGAAGCGCGTTCTATCGTGCTGGCGAATTGCTTACAACAAGAAGTGTCATATCATGCTGAAGATTTATCATTCGCCTGGGACCCGTGGCTTTCGCACCATATGGATATGCGAGGAGTTGTCGGTGCCATACGAGATAGTGCCGGTCAACTTTGCCGCCGAATACCGTGCTACGCCTGAGTGGCGCGTGATGAATCCTGTGGGAAAAGTACCTGTCATGCGCGATGGCGACATGACGATGTTCGAATCTTGCGCCATGACGCAGTATGTTCTTGACCGTTACGGTGAGGGTCGGCTGCAGCCGGCCAAAGATGACCCCGCCTATGCGTATTATTTGCAATGGAGTTGGTTTGCAGAGGCGACCTTCGCTCGCCCGCTTGGTGAGATTGTCAATCATCGGCGTGAGTTCAAACCCGAACTAAATGATGTTGTTGCCGAAATGAAAAGTCGGGCGACGGCTTGTGTCACTGCTCTCGAAGGAACGCTGGCCGACCGTCCCTACCTTCTGGGCGATACAGTTAGTGCCGCGGATCTCAGCATCTGTTACACTACGCGTGGCTATAGGCGCATGGTGACTGAAGCACTGCCTGACACCTTCCAGGCCTATTTCGACCGGGTAACAGGTCTGCCTTCCTACGCAGCGACCGTAGGAGCTGATGCGGAAACAGCCAAGAAATTAAAGAGCTGACGGCAGGACGCTCTTCACTAAAGGGAAACCTATAAACCTTATAGCCGTTTGAGAGCGTGCGAAATTTCATCGGATTTTCCAGGTAGCCCTATTAAGCCTGCCAATTCTCTCTGCGTCATCCTGAGTGACGAGAACTCAATCTTGTGCCTGCAGGTACCAGCACGACCTCGACGGTGAACCGCACCTAGGCCATAGCATCAATATGAGCCGGCGTAATTGCGGTTACGAATTCAACGACCGTATTAGGACCGCCTAATCGCTCAGTGTCCTCCTGGTTGCACTGATTTTCATCCAGCAGGCTCGCATTCTCTGACATGTGACAACCCACCGCATAGCTGGTCACGTACACCTATTGCATAAGCGCCCGAACTATCGATCTTTAGGAGCCTTGGATCCTTTACCTGGCTATTTGCGGTTGTCTGAAATGAGCCTCTCCGACTGCGATGTCTCGACGCGCGACATATCGCCTCAAACGAGGTGACTTTACATTGGGATCGCGTTAAATCGCTCGAGACTGCACTCTGCCGCGAAGTTCTCGTCAACCGAAGGAAGGGTCGAACGCTTGGGTTCCTATACCCCAGAAACCGGTTCGCCCGACGTGGACGAAGGCTGGCCTAAAAAGCAGATCACTAAGGTCAAGATCCTATTCCCCGGCCTACTAGCCGCCGTGACGGTTGCGATCGCCGCGCGGTTTTTATCAGAATATTACGGCGGGCCCACCATGCTGTTCGCTTTGTTGCTCGGCATTGGGTTTCATTTCTTGTCGGAGGAGGGTGCCTGCGGGCCCGGCATCGAGTTTGCTTCACGTACTGTGCTTCAGTTCGGCGTCGCGTTGCTCGGGCTAGGAATCACGTTTCATCAGATCCTAGCCGCTGGCTGGTGGGTTGCACTAATAGTGATCGTCGGCATCGTCGTAACCCTGGCTTCGGGTCCTCTTATTGCGCGACTGCTGAAGCGCGATTGGCGACTGGGGCTGCTTACCGGCGGGGCGGTGGCTATCTGTGGTGCCTCTGCAACATTGGCCATCGCATCTGTGCTGCCGAAGAACCAGTTCTCTGAACGGAACACTCTGTTCACGGTCATTTCGGTCACCACTTTGAGTACCGTTGCGATGATCCTATATCCGTTGATCGTCAGTCTTCTGGCCTTGGATGATTTTTCCGCCGGCGTGTTTATCGGCGCTACCATTCACGACGTGGCGCAGGTTGTCGGCGCCAGTTACAGCATTTCTGAGGACGCCGGCGACACGGCTACCTTCGTCAAGCTGATGCGGGTCGCCATGTTGGTGCCGATAGTCATAATCCTATCGTTGGTGTTCCGTGGCGACCCGACTGTCGGGGAAAGGCGGTCTGTTCCGATACCGCTTTTCGTGATCGGCTTTGTAATACTTGTCATCGCAGGTAGTGCAGAAGCATTCCCTGCTGCACTAAAATCGTGGCTGCTCGACATTTCGCGTTGGTGCTTAGTGGTCGCTATCTCAGCGATTGGCATGAAGACGGTTCTGAAGTCACTGCGCACCGTGGGCGGCGAAGCGGTCTTTCTAATCTGCGTCGAGACTGTACTGCTAGCCCTGTTGGTGCTCGCCTTCGTGTTGGCGCCACGGATCATTTAAGGATGGTTTAGCCGCTTTCGACGAAGCTTCCCTGAATGCGTTTGATCTCCATGAGCGCTTTCTCCGATAATGGTCCCTTGTTTACTGCATCTGTCGCCCGCTGTAATTCTTCCAAGGTCGCGATACCTATTTCGATCGTCGACAGTTTCAGATTGGAGACGGCGTAACGCACTGCAAGTTCTGGTAGGCTCGCCGCGTGACCCGCATCGACCAGTGGCTGGAAGGCGAGGGCGCGGCCGACATCTGTCGTGTAATCCGTGTCTGACCCGATTGGGACAACCTTGGGCATCCCCAGTGGATGTCGCGCTTCACTGCCCGACAGCGCACCGCCGGCGAGTACTCGGACACCGATGGAGCCAATGCCGTTCTGCATTGACACGTCCAACAGCTCCTTGAAGTCGCTGGCGGGATAACCCGCTGGCACGTTTTCGCCTGCCGAGGGGACGAGCAGATTGTAGAAAATCTGCGCACTATCGAAGGAACCGGATGCAACGAGGTTGTGTAGATCGCTGGTATCACCCTTGGCAGTGAAGCCGAGGTACCGGGTCTTGCCCGCATCGCGCAGCTTCTCGAAGGCCGGCACGACCTCATTCAGGACCATACTGGCGTCTAGCATACCCCGTTCCGGCCTGACCTTGTCCTTTCCTCCGAGCGTGTTGTGCAGCTGAAATAGATCCACATGATCAAGCTTGAGCCGCGTGAGGCTGGCGTCGAGAGAGCGCGCTAAAGCGTCTGTGATTTTGTCCATCTCGTCACTGGCAATGCCGGCCTTGGTAGAGACGATGAGGCCGTCTTTATTGCCCGCAAGTGCCCTGCCAAGATTGGTTTCCGAGACGCCATCGCCATAGCTCGCAGCTGTGTCGAAAAAATTGATCCCATTATCGCGTGCCCAGCCTATGGCTCTGTCCTGATCCTCAGCCCGACCCTTAGTCATCAACCCGCCAACCGCCCCACAGCCGAAGGTCAGCCGGGAAACTTGGAGGCCGGTGCGGCCAAAGGATTTACGTTCCATGGGTTCATCCTCAACTGTTGGTTTAGCGCGTTGGGCGTCTCTTCGCGACACGATACAGAAGCTAGCCCTTTGATTGCCATGTTTTGCGTATTTGGTGTGTTTTGTCTGCACGAAAATCTAAGGCGCCGTTTTAGTCGCGGTTTTGGCAATCATCTCCACGATCGCGATTTCGTGGTACGCTCAACGCATGCGGTTTTGGAAACCCGTGTTTTTCAGTTTCCAGTACTTCGCCGTTCTTTGAAGCTACGCTTTTATCAGTTTGACTGTTCTTCCGGGGTGCTGTGCATAGACCGGGCGTCATGTAGTTTACTTGCATCCACCGCTGAGCTGAACCGCCGGATCAAGCCTCTTATTCCGCTGCATCACAAACCTATAACAGGGTCACCATTGCATCGTTTGTGTGCATTTAGGACTGTTGAATTGGGCACAGAATTCCACTGAAGCCATGGAGCACAAATTAATTGCCTCTCTCATTGCCGGCCAGCGACAATATCCGTCGCACTTAATTCGGGAGGATCTTCATGCAGTTCGAAGCCCTTTTGCAAAAATTCACCGAAGCCGTGGAACGCGGTGTTGGTTCTCGGCTCGCTGACCTGTTCTGCGAGGATGGCGTCTATCACGATGGGTTTTACGGTCCGTTCCAGGGGCGCTTGGCGATTTCTGAGATGCTGGAGCAGCATTTTCACGGCAATGCCAAGGACTTTACATGGCGGATGACGGAGCCTATCTGCGACGGCACGACAGGATATGCGCGTTACGTTTTCAGCTATACTTCCACCTTGCAGGGCGCTGCAGGCAAGCGTGTTGTCTTTGAAGGCGTCTCTCACTTCACTCTGGAGTGCGGAAAAATCAAAACTTATTGGGAGGTCTTCGACTCCGGGATCGGTCTCTCGCAACTGGGCTTCGAAGAGACACGGTTGCAAAAGGTGCTGGAGAAGTTTGCTGGCCGGATCCGTGATAAACACAAAGGTTCGGAGCACCTAGAGGAGTAGGTCATAAGCTGCCCACGCATCGTCGTGCCTTCGGACTTCTTTGGGCCTCAACCGCAGTACCCTTCAAGAATACGAACTTGGCAGATCAGCTTGATTCTATGTCGCCGATTGCGCCACTCGGTACCGCCTGTCTAATCTCGTATGCAATTCAGGCGTAAAGGGAGAGCTCGAATGTCGGAACGCGTGGCCATGCTGTCGGTCGAGGATGCGATAGAGACGGCGAAGGGTGTCGGGATCCGCGAGTCTATGGCGAAGGTGAATGCCTATCGCATGCTACTAAACAATCCTCAATTGGCTCGAGGGGTGAATGAACTGCTCACCACGTTACTTTTTACCAACAAGACGATCGATGTGCGATTGCGAGAGCTCATCATCATGCGGATCGGGTGGGTGACTGGCTCCTGCTACGAATGGACCCAGCATTGGCGATTTGCTGAGGCGGTCGGGTTGCCACCAGAGGATGTCGTTGGTGTCCGTGACTGGAAGAACCATGATGGCTACGACGCGGCGGACCGTGCGGTGTTGGCTGCTGTCGATGATACGCTCGAACAAGGTAAAATTTCCGACACGGTATGGCAGGAATGTGCTGCACATGTCGGTGGATCGGCAGAATTAGTTGAGATGGTCGTGGCTATTGGAAATTGGACGATGTTCTCGCAATTGCTGCGCAGCCTCGAAATTCCGCTTGAGGACGGCGTCGAAGCCTGGCCACCAGACGGCAAGATGCCGGTGACGGTAGACTAGTGGGTCTCCACCCTTGGGCCTTCTAGCAGTGCCGCCGATATGGTCAGGGCACCGAAAAGTCCTTCAAGCTGCGGTTTGGGGTCAGAATTAGCTAGATCGGTTCGCGCGGTTTGGCATGTCGCTTGCGAAGCAAGGCGTTAGTGTCGTCGATTTCAGCTGATCCTATCGGGGACGGGTGGTCAAATTGGTGTTTGTACCCCGCTCACAACCTGTCCAAAGTCGCTTTTTTAACAAAGTCCTCATGATCACTTCCGCACACCCTGTGCTTTTGAGGGGGCGCTTGTTCACTTGGATTTCGGTCTTAAACGATTGGTGTTAGATCGCCCCTCTGTGCAGTGAAAACTGCAATGCGAAAACGAATTTAATCTTCGATGCTTCGATACGAATTACTCGCAGGACCTCAGGAAGGCCAAAAGGTGTTCTGTCACTGCTTCTGGCTGTTCTTGTTGGATCCAATGGCCGGCGTGATCGATCAGGTGGCACCCGCGAAAGTCGCTGCAAGTGGTCTCTTGCATTTTCTCAAGTCCGCCAGGGTTTTGCCGAATACCCCAATCCTGAGCGCCGGCGATGAAGGAGGACGGCACTCTCACGGTGCACCCGGAATATAGCCGTAATTCCGCACTGTGTTCCGGTGTGGTGCGGCAGCGATACCAGTTGAGACCGCCCTGGAAGCCAGTTCGGTCGAATTCGCCGCTGTAGATCCGCAACTCGTCCTCGGGCAGCCAGAGACAATTGACGATCTGTGTGGCTGAAGGCATTTCCGGTGAGACGGTTTCGGCCATATTTTTGTCGAAATCCATGATGTAGTACGTCGGCATCTTCTCCAGTTCGGTCGCCGTCCAACTCGACAGACGGAACGGTTCATTGCCGGGCCAGTCTGCGCTTTTGTGGTGGTAGTAGGCGCGTAAGAAATTGTGCACCCCCTGTTGGCAGTGATGCATGTGTTCGTTTGCGGGCCGGGTCGAATAATACCACTGGTAATGTTTTCGGGGCCTGGCCAGTGAAGCCATTGCCTCGTGTATATCTGGTTCCGGTATCGCTTCGGCGGTGTCGGTCATTGTATCAAACGGGAAAACTGGAGCACCGGTGAAGGGTGCGCTCATAAGCGTCATGCTGGGAAAGACATCAGGCCGTGCCAAGGCACAATAGGCCGCAACCGAGGCCCCGAAATCATGTCCGACGATACCGACTGTCTCGCAGTGGCCGAGTGCGTGTAGCAAAGCTATTACATCGCGCACCAAATTAAGAAACCGGAATGGTAAAAGATCAGCGTCGTAACCGCTTTCCCAGCCTGTTGTCCGTCCGTAGCCGCGTTGATCGGGTGCCACGACATAGTATCCCGCAGACGCCAGCGCCGGCATGACTTTACGCCAGCTGTAGGCAAGTTCCGGAAAGCCGTGCAGCAGCGGTAGGCAAGGATTGATTGGGTCACCCGCTTCTAGCACGTGCATGCGAAGCCCGTTTACGTCCTCGACAAAACGGGATCGGATGCCTTCGGGCAACGAGTTGGGGCTATATGGTTCCATAGGTTCCTTTGCTTCTTAGCTTCCGCTGCGGCAAACGATGACCTATCGTCACCAGACCATCAAGTCGGACCGAGGGAGAATCTATGGCCATTGTCAATGCGGATCGAGCGCCCTACTCGCCGATCACCTCGCGACCGAAGCTGCGTTGGCCAAACGATGCACGGGTGGCGCTTTGGGTTGTACCAAATATCGAACATTACGAGTATCTGCCGATGTCGCAGCGGGCGCGTAATCCCTGGCCGAGGACTCCGCATCCGGATGTACTAAATTACGGCATTCGCGACTACGGCAACCGTGTTGGCGTTTGGCGGATGATAGATGTGTTGGACAAGCACGGTATCAAGGGCACGGTGTCGCTCAACATGGCGAACTACGTGCATTACCCGGAAATCTTCAAGGCGTGTACGGAACGGGAATGGACTATTCTATGCCACGGTCTCTACAACACACGCTACCATTGGAACTACAGCGAAGAGGAAGAACGCGCGGCGATCAAGGAATGCATTGACATTCATGGGGAATTGATGGGCACGATGCTGCCGGGATGGTTCTCACCTGCTGTCTCTTTCACCTTAAATACGCCTGACCTCGTCGCTGAAGCAGGTATTAAGTACTACTGCGACTGGTACCATGACGATCAGCCGCTACCGTTGCGCACCAACCACGGACCTTTGGTTACGGTGCCTTATACGATGGATCTCAACGACTCGGTGCTGACCCTTAAACAACATGAGGGCGCGGACTTCGTAACAATGATCAAGGATACGTTCGACACGCTTTACGAGGAAGGAGCAGAGAGCGGTCGTGTCATGTGCATCGCGCTGCACCCCTACATTATGGGCCAACCGCACCGCATTGCGTATCTCGATGAAGCGCTAGGCTACATCCTGTCGCATGACAGCGTCTGGAAGGCAAAAGGAGATGAGATAGCAGACTGGTATACTGAACATTGCACCGAACATTATGACGCGCATCTCCGGGAGACTGACTGATGACCAAACCCGCTCCCGGTATGGATCATGACCTCTATCGATATTTGGCAATGCCGGCGCGACCGAAACTGTCCTGGCCGAAGGGAGAGAGGCTAGCCTTCTACGTGCTGCTGCATCTGGAGTTCTGGGAGTTGGAACCACCCGAAGGCACCCGCAGCGACCCGCGGTTCAAAGGACCGCGTGGTGACTTTTTCCCTGACTACCGCTATTTTACGCAACGCGAATACGGCAACCGAATCGGTATCTTCCGGGTCCTCGAACTGCTGGATAAGCATGGTATCAGAGCCACCGTCGCTGCCAATGCGGGCGCTTGCGAACGTTATCCTAACCTCATTGAGGCTTGCCTTAAACGTGGCTATGAAATCGTGGCACATGGCGACTACCAGACGCGCATGATCACTAGCGAGATGAGCGAGCAAGACGAGCGGGACGTTATCGGGCGAACGACGGAGATAGTCCAGAATGCTGTGGGACGGCGCCCAACGGGCTGGCTTGGCGTCGATTCCAATGAGTCGACCCGTACACCGCAGCTGCTGGCCGAAGCCGGTTATGACTACCAGCTCGATTGGCCGAACGACGATCAGCCTTACATGATGACCACGGATCCGGCGTTGGTAGCGATCCCCAACCAAATGGAATGGGACGATGTGAACGCCCTGTGGATCCGCCACGTCCCGAATCAGCGATATCCCGGTCTGATTGCCGAAGCATTTCGGACCTTGCGGAAAGAAGGTCTTGAAAACGGCATGTTATTCAGCCTTCCGTTGCACCCGTGGGTGATCGGGCAACCGCACCGAATTCGTTATCTGGCGGAAGCGCTGGAGGATATTTGTGCGTTCGGTGGCGTTTGGCAGGCAACGGCTGGCGAGATTGCCCGACACTACCGGGCCCAGGGTCAGGGAGCCTAATCGTCGTCGCTCAAGCGCCCCAGGATAATTGTCACTATCAGCCTCTTTTGTCGATGGTTGGTGAGGCCGAATTCGATTAAAACGATCCTGATAACGCGGCCCAAAGGCCGGAGTGACCTAGTGTGTTCTCTTGGTGGGTCCGGTGGCTCATATCGCTTGCCCAGCGAATTGGGAATACTTACCAGAACACCGTGAAAACGGTCGCCGAATTTCTTGCGCAGGTTTCTCCTCATGCGATAATTTCAGTAATTACGCCTTCGGCAACAAGACCGTTGCACAGGTGCAAATCACTAAAAATTTATGTTGGAGGGCCGTCCAAAGGCAGATGAGGTCTTCAGTTACCTTGTTGTCGCGATTAGGAAGCGTCTGAGATTTCGACAATGGTTTTGCCGAAATTTTCTCCTTTAAGCATGCCGATCAGCATCTCTGGTGCGTTCTCAAGTCCTTTGACCCGGTGCTCGCGATACTTAATGCGCTTCTCGGCAATCCAAGCGCCGACTTCTCTCAAAAACTTGGATTCCTGGTCTGCATAGTCACGCACAATAAAGCCTCGAACAGCAACCCGGTGGGTCAGCACAGTGCGCATGAATTGCGGCAGATAGTCTACATCCTCTGCAGAACCTGCGGCATTGTATTGCGCGATTAGGCCACAGACCGGCATTCGGGCGAAGAAGTTGAAATGTTGCATTACTGCGCGCAGCACTCGGCCTGCCACGTTCTCGAAATAAATGTCGATGCCATTTGGGCAAGCGTTGGCAAGCTGGTCTTCGAAGTCGTCGGCACGATGGTCGAGGCAGGCATCGAAGCCGAGTTCGTCTGTCACGAACCGGCATTTTTCAGCACCACCGGCAACGCCGATCGCACGACACCCTTTGATCTTTGCAATTTGGCCGACGACACTGCCTACTCCGCCCGACGCTGCGGCGACTACCAAAGTCTCGCCCGATTTGGGTAGGCCGAGATTGAGTAATCCCGTATAGGCAGTCATCCCAGGCATCCCTAGTACGCCAAGCGCGTAAGAGAGTGGCTTCGTGGTAGGGTCGACCTTACGCATGCCGATGCCATCTGATACACCGTATTCTTGCCAACCGAGCCTCCCGACCACGATATCGCCTGCTGCATATTCCGGATGATTTGAGTGTTCGACAATGCTGACCGTGCCGCCTTCCATGACACCGCCAATCGGCACTGGGTCGGCGTAGGATCGCCCAGCGTCCATTCTCCCTCTCATATAGGGATCCAGCGAGAGATAAAGGGTGCGTGCGAGGAACTGGCCCTCACCCGGTTCGGGGACTGAACCTTCCCTGAGATCAAAATCGTTTGCAACTGGCTCACCGGAGGGACGGCGTGCCAAAACGATTTGTTGGTTCATGGCTAAGTCTCCCGTCAGTCAAACACGGTGTCCATGTAGTGCGCCGGATCAACCCGTGCTTCGATAACCGTTGGGCCCGATGCTGAAAACGCCGTTTCGAGGCCGTTTTTGAACTCATCCGCTGTGTTTGCTGGTATTACGGGTACACCGAAATAGTGTGCTGGCGGCGCGTCGACTTCGACATTGTCGAGGGCAGTACCGTAGATGCCAAACTGTCGCCGAGTTTGTTTGATCTGGATAAGGCTGAGCCACCGGTCATCAAGCACGACAATGGGCAAGGCCAGGTTCTGCCGCAACGCAGTCGCGAGTTCACCGCATGTCATCTGGAAACAGCCATCGCCCAACAAGCAAACGACAGGTAAGTCAGGTCGAGCAATCTTCGCCGCAATCGCGCCGGGTAGGCCAAAGCCCATAGATGACCAACCGTTGGTAATTAGGAAACTACGAGGTGCATGAGCGGTCCATTGGCTTGCAATTTGGTGTGTATGAGCACCTACGTCAAAGGACAGGATGCCCTCCTTGGGAAGTGCGTCACGCACCAAATCTATTGCTGCATGTGGTGTAAAGCTATCGCTCCCAGGCCGCAGAGATGCTTGGAAGCTGTCCCGATGCCTGGCAATTTCGGCTTCTGTCCAATCGTTTGCTGCGCCTTTGGCAACATTTAGTCGAGTTAGAGTCGAATCGAGATTACCAGTCACCTCCAAGGCCACCGTGACGGACGAATCTGTATCCACTGGGTCGATATCGATCTGCAGTAAGGTGACATCCCCAATCCATGCTTCGTACTCTACCTCGATCGTATCGTAGCCCAAGCCGATGATCAGGTCGGCGCCGCGCAGGAAGGCACGCTGCACCTGTCGCCGGCCGCGTTCTATACAACCGATCGAAAGCGGATGATCCTCATCGATCAGCCCTTTTGCCATAGTCGTCGATGCAAAGGGGATACCGTTGTGCTCGATGAAGTTGCGCAGTAAGTCCTTATTTTCCATGCGCATCGCGGTCGAGCCAAGCACAGCGATTGGACGTTTTGCCGCGGCGATTATAGGTATAGCCTTTTCGACTGCGTCTTCTGACGCTTCCCGGGCGTATGTCACCCGAGGTATGCGTGCCGGGTCGGTTTCTGTCGCAGCTGCCACCGCGACATCTTCGGGCAGATCGAGATGCACTGGTCCTTGCGGTTCGGCGAGTGCGATTTCTAACGCTTTCTGCAACGTCTCGGCGATTTCGCCCTCGCGCAGCTGGAAACTTGCTTTGGTAATCGGTTTGAACAGTGTTTCATGATCGATATGCATCTGAATCCGTCGGCCCAGTTGGTCGGTGTTCAGGTTGCAGGTGATGGCGATCATGGGTGATCGATCAAGCCAGGCGTTGCCGACGCCGGTCGAAAGGTTCGTAGCACCGGGGCCGAGGGTTGCGATGCACAGGCCGGGCGCACCGGTCATGCGTCCCATAACGTCGGCGCTGAAGCCGGCCGATCCTTCATGAGCCGTGAGGACAAATTCGATGCCGCCCGTGCGCATGGCTTCCATCAAAGGCAGAACGTTGCCGCTTGGAATACCAAACCCATAGTTGATCCCGGCGGACTTCAATGTTTTAACGATAAGGTCGGCATTGTTCATTTCTATAACCCGGCGATAAATTTTATCTTCGGCTAAACGGCGCACTGCGCCGTCCCGATGAACGTCTCCTATGTTCAATAGGACACCTGCTGTATTCCCGCAACCGGTTCGGGCTTTGATTAGAATTGTCCTGTAATGGTTGCGGCCGTTCAGGTTGCTTGTAATGGAACCCACCAACAGAACAAGGTGGCCAACTTCTCTTATGCTTCGGTGTTTCGGTTGTTGTCCAAATTTGGGTCCGAGTGTTCTGTGTCCCTCCTCTGTTTTAATGAAGTGCACTAAGTGGCTCCATTGAGCGCAGCGTGCTGTTTGTCGACCCAATGTTGCTTAATCTTGTCGTTGAGATCGTTATGGATGGGGTGGTCGTGAACGAGTGGGATCTGTCCTCGTCCGATTGCAAGATCGACGCAGCCTTCTCCGCCCTGCAGCTTAACGCCGGACGACGGCTTCGCGATAAGCGACGTAGAGCCCGCTCGCGACGATGATGGAGGCGCCGGTCCACGTCCACAAATCGGGGAAATCACCGAAAATTGCGAAGCCCAGTAGGGTCGCGCCGATCAACTCGCCGTACAGGTAAGGAGCAACGATCGAAGCAGGTGCGCATTGCAAAGATTTGATGACGAAATATTGAGTTACTCCGCCTAGACACCCAACCACTCCGAACAGCATCCAGTGGAGCGGTTCTCGAGGGGTTTCGAAGTAGAACGGCAGGGCGAGCGTCATAATCACGGCGCCGATTAACGCCATGTAAACGATTGAGGTTTCAGCAGGATCGTCGTCACCGATCTTGCGGGTCATTATCTGATAGACTGCAAACAAGGCTGCCGAACCGAACGTTAGGATCGCCCCCCACTGCATACCGCCTAGACCAGGCCGGATAATTAAGATGGCACCCGTAAAACCAAATATTACCGCCACCCAGCGGCGCGTGCCAACGCGTTCGCCAAGAAAGGGAACTGATAGCGCCGTTAGCATCAGCGGCGCAGTGAACATGATCGCTGAAGAGGTCGGCAGCGAAATAGACGCGAGGGCCACGATAAACAGTCCATTCGAGGTGAACATCACCGCTGAACGGCCGAATTGCATCGCCGGGCGGTTGGGTATGAACAGGCGCCACCCCAAGCTAGGAAGGAAGATCGCGATGGTGAACAGGAAGTGCCCCGTAAAGCGTGCCCAGACGACCTGCGGCATCGGGTAGTCCGCCACCAGATACTTTGCGGTGGCGTTCATGGCCGGCATAATGCAGATTGCAAGACACATGAACAGGATTCCGCGCAGGACTTGCTGCCGGGTATTCGATCGGACGGGGCTCTCAGTCATCGCTGCTGTGGTAGTCGGATGAGCCGCCCAGTGCAAGCCTCGGACAGACTTACTTTCCATGCTTCGCGTGCTTGGTTTAAGGTTCTTTTAACCAGTGTAAATACCGACAAGGAAGCGATTATGGCGCAGAAATACGATCTTTTATTAAAAGGCGGCCATGTCGTCGACCCGACACAAAATTTGGACGGTATCCTCGATGTTGCCGTATCCAATGGCAGAATCTCGGCGATCGAATCGGATATACCGGTTAGTGATGCGACGCAAACCGCCGATGTTTCAGGCGACGTGGTAATCGCCGGTATGATCGACACGCACGCGCATGTCTTTCAGCATGTCGGCGGCCGTTTTGGCCTCAATCCGGACATGGTAGGCGTGCATTCAGGTGTGACCACGCTAGTCGATCAGGGTGGACCGAGCTGCATGACCTTCGGCGGTTTCCGGCACTACATCTGCGAGCCGTCTGACAGCCACGTTGTCGCTTTCATCTCTGCCTATGTAGTTGGTGGTTTAGAAGGTCACTACTACACAGACTTGTACAACCCGAAGGGTGTTGACGTTTACAATACTGTCCGTGCTATCGACGCCAACCGAGATCTGGTGAAGGGCATCAAGGCGCATGCCGAGATTGGTGGCTACAGCCGCTGGGGCAACGAGGTAATGAAATTGGCCAAGCAGATTGGCACTGAAGCTGGCCTGCCGATCTACGTCCATCTTGGACAGCTTTGGCCCCTGCCAGACGATGGTACAGACGGGGTCGATCCCGACACGATCGTGCCAGATATGGTGGAATTATTGGGTCCTGGTGATATCCTCGCCCATCCGTTCACCCGCCATCCGGGCGGATTTGTGAACACTGCCGGCGAACTACATCCAGCGGTGCGCGACGCGCTCGATCGCGGTATGAAAGTCGATATCGGTCACGGGTCGCATTTTAGCTTCGAAATGGCGCGCAAGGTGCTCGAGGCCGGTGTTATCCCGGATACGCTTGGCGCTGATATGCATGGCTACAATACCAAGGTTCCGCCGCCACCGGGTACGCCGGAGGAACATTCTGACCCAGAGGAAAATCATCTTTTCGCAGGAGGTGAGCGCTTTAGCCTTGCCTTCGGCATGACGGAGTTGCTGGCGCTTGGTCTGTCGCTGGCCGAGATAGTGCCGATGGTAACGTCGAACTGTGCCGCGATCCTTGATATGAGTGATGAGATTGGCACCCTGAAGCCCGGTACCGTTGCGGATGTCAGCGTGCTTGCCGACGAGCGCGGCAGATGGACCTTACGCGACAATGAAGGCCATGAAGTCACGGCGGAACGGCAGCTGCGTCCGCGTTTTTGCCTGCGTGCGGGAAAGCGTTTCGACGCTGATGCACTAATTTTGCCTGAACTCGAAGCTGCCGCGTGAACTAATGTCCGATGGAGCCGAAGGCGTTGGCGCCCGCGTCCCGCGCCTCGAAGACGATCGCTATTTACGTGGTCGCGGTCGCTATATCGGCGATATCAAGCTTGCAGGTATGAAAGAAGTTGCGTTTCTGCGCAGCCCCATCGCTCATGGCTACATCCGCGGCTTCGACATTCCGAAGGACCTGCGCGCGCAGGTCACGATTGCCGCCGACATGAAAGGCGTCAAAGCAATCCGCGCTGTGACAGCGCTGCCAGGATTCAAAGTCTCTGAACAACCCGCTCTTGCTACGGATAAAGTGCGGTATGTAGGAGAACTCGTCGCGATGTGTCTGGCACCGGACCGCGCACAAGCGGAAGATATCGTGCAGCAGGTCCGTGTCGATGTTGATGAACTGCCGGCCATCCACGACATGATGTGGGCGCGTGATGCTGATGCACCAATGATCCACGAACACTGGGAAGAAAACACCTTTCTGGAATCGGTTGTTGACGATACTGCCTTCGACGAAATTGCTAGGAAGGCACCGGTCAAGATCACGCGTACTTTCCAAACCGCTCGGCAATGCATGTCACCGATCGAGGGCCGCGGTGTTGTTGCCGAATGGGATGGCCGGCTCGGACAGCTCACAGTCTACAGTGCCTCACAGATGCCACACATAGTTCGCACCGGGTTGTCGGAATGCCTGGGACTGGATCACGGTCAGGTTCGGATCATTGCACCCGATGTCGGCGGAGGCTTTGGCTATAAGGGTATACTCCTGCCGGAAGAGGTTGCGATCTGCTGGTTAGCAATGCAGGTACGCCATCCGGTGCGTTGGATCGAGGATCGTCGCGAGCAGCTGAGCGCCAACGCCAATTGCCGGGAGCACCATTATGTCATAACCGCGCATGCCGAAGCATCAGGTAAGCTGGTCGCGTTAGAGGCGACGGCGCATGTCGATTCTGGGGCCTATTCTGCCTACCCGTTCTCAGCCTGTCTGGAGGCTGCGCAGGTCGGCAGTATTTTGCCAGGCCCCTACAATTTCGAGGCATTCCGGTGCCGCACCTGGTCTTCCTGTACCAACAAGCCGCCTATCCTGCCCTATCGTGGGGTGGCGCGGACAGGCGTTTGTTTCGCGATGGAAATGATGCTGGATGCGATTGCGCGTGAGGTCGATAAGGAGCCGCACGAGATCCGTCAGATGATCCTAGTGCCACCTGAGGCCATGCCGTTTAACAACATCACTAAGAAACATTTCGACAGTGGCGACTATCCGGAATGTCTGCGCCGCGCGGTCGACGCAATAGACTTGGCGGCGGTGCGAGCCCGTCAAACAGAAGGTGAGGCGGATGGCCGGCTGGTTGGTATTGGTTTGTCAATATTCTGTGAGCAGGGGTCACATGGCACGTCGGTTTATTCCGGCTGGGGTATCCCTATGGTCCCGGGGCACGAGCAGTGCAACGCACGTCTTACGCCGGACGGTGAATTGGAACTGCGGATTGGGGCTCATAGCCACGGACAGGGGTTGGAGACCACCTTGGCGCAGGTCGCGAATGAAGTTCTGGGCATCGAGATCAGCCGGGTAAAGCTGGTACATGGTGACACACAGTACACGCCATATTCGACCGGCACCTGGGGCTCGCGCTGTATGGTGATGTCCGGCGGTGCCGTTGCTACCGCCTGCGAGGCGATTGGCGAGCGGGCGTCGCGGATTGGTGCTTCCCTGTTGCAGGCTGAGGTGGACGATGTCCGCATCGAAGGGGGGCAGGTCGTAGCTCCTAGTGGCACGGTTAGCCTCGCCGAGATCGCGCGCGTTTGGTATCTGAAGCCGCAAGATCTACCGCCCGACGTTGATCCCGCGGGACTCGAGGTTACGGTCGGCTATAAGCCGGATCGTGATACCGGCACCTTCAGTTATGCCGCGCATGCTGCGGTTGTAGCTGTCGATCCGGAGCTTGGCCACGTTGAGATCCTCGACTATGTCGTGGTCGAGGATGGCGGCGTGTTGGTTAACCCTATGGTCGTCGACGGTCAGGTTTATGGCGGCACGGCGCAAGGCATCGGCACTGCACTCTATGAAGAGATGCCCTATGACAGGCAGGGGCAGCCGCTGGCCTCGACCCTGGCGGACTATCTGTTGCCAGGACCAGTCGAGGTGCCAGACCTGCGCATACTGCACATGGAGACGCCTTCGCCCTATACCCGCTTCGGGCAAAAGGGTATCGGCGAAAGCGGTGCCATTGGCCCGCCTGCGGCGATTGGCAATGCGATCAACGATGCGCTGAAGGATATGGGCGCAGAGGTCGATGCGACGCCGATATCCCCGCGTCGGCTGCTCGCCCTGATCCAGGCGGCACAGGCATGAAGCCGGTCGAGTTTGACTATGAACGTCCGGCGACGCTTGATGAAGCACTTGTGTTGCTTGCCCAGCCGAACGCGCGGGTCCTGGCCGGTGGGCAGTCTATTGGGCCGATGCTGAACCTGCGGCTGGTACAGCCGACCCTGCTGGTTGACATCACCGCAATCGAAGCGCTGCGCGAGACTTCAAGAGAGGATGGAACGTTGCAGCTGGGCGCTTGCGTGACCCATACCGCGATCGAGGATGGCAATCTGCGCGATGTAACCAATAAAGCCATGGCGTCAGTTGCGCGGAATATCGCTTATCGGGCGGTACGTAACCGCGGGACCATTGGAGGCAGTTTGGTTCATGCCGATCCGGCGGCGGACTGGCTGACGTGCCTGTCGACGCTGGGGGCAGATGTCATTGCCACCGGAGCAGCGGGCCAACGGCGCATTCCTGTTGCGTCCTTCGTCAAGGGCGCTTTCGAAACCGATTTGCAGCAAGGAGAGATTCTGCGTGCTGTTTCGGTGCCGGTTCTGTCGGAGAGCGCGAAATGGGGCTTTTACAAATTTTGCCGCAAGGAGGGCGACTTTGCCGAGGCGATTGGCGCAGTGCTGCAAGATGGCGACACTACTCGCACCGTGTTAGGCGCGACCAATGGCCCGCCCCTAGTCATTGACGGACCCTACAGTGACGAGGCGGTGCGCGTCGCGATCGACGCACAGCCCGACATGGATGCCTATGATCAGCAGGTACACTTTGTCGCAGGCAAGCGCGCCGCGATGATCGCAGGGGTGCGGATGGCATGAAACGGGTCACGCTTACGGTGAATGGTGAACCGGTGACGGCCGAAGTTGCGCCGCGTACCAACCTCGCTGACTTTCTGCGTGAGGAATTGTTTTTGACTGGGACCCATGTTGGCTGCGAGCAGGGTGTGTGTGGCGCCTGCACGGTTATGATCGACGGTGCCCCAGCGCGCAGCTGTATCGCCTTCGCTGTGGCTTGTGATGGGGCGGAGGTGCGCACCATCGAGTCGTATGATAACGATTTGCGTATGGATGCGCTGCGGACCGCTTTTACACGGGAACACGCGTTGCAATGCGGCTACTGCACGCCGGGAATGCTAATCTCATCCTACGATATCGTCGGCCGTCTGCCAGATGCGAGTGAGGCGCGGGTACGTCAGGAGCTGAGTGGGAATTTGTGCCGTTGCACCGGTTATGTTGGAATTGTGCGGGCTGTCCGCAGTTGCCTTGGCACACCGGCGCTGGCAGAGGCGAAACCGGCATTTAAGGTGGAACGCGATATATCTACTTCATTGTCACCGGCCGCGGCGCCATTGGCGACACTGCCGTCCGACGCGCCGGAACTGCAGCAAAGCTTTACCGTCGCGCACTCGGCGGACGAGGTTTGGGCCATTTTCCGTAACATAGAAGCGGTCGCCACCTGTATGCCGGGTGTGACGATAACTGCGCTACCGGCAGATGGTCAGTTAGAGGGTCAGGTCACTGTCAAGCTCGGCCCAATAACCGCGTCGTTCGATGGCGCGGCGACTATCGCGTTCGACGATGTGGCATGCACGGGCACGGTCATTGGCCATGGCCGCGACAGTGGCAGCGGCTCAAGCGTTCGCGGTGAAGTTCGCTTCGCCGTGACCGGTTCGGGGGATCAGGCGAAGGTCGACGTTGCAGTTTCATACGCGCTGACCGGTAGCCTCGCTCAATTTGCTCGCGGCGGTATTATCACCGATGTTGCTGCAAGGATCACGCGGGACTTCTCGGCGAATATTCAGGCTCTGCTAGAGGGGCGTGAGGCGGAGGTGACGGAGATTGCTGGCGGTTCGATATTCTTCGGTGCGTTGTGGGCGTTTATCAGACGGCTGTTCAGGGGTANCTAGTTCTTATTCTTNAATTCGATCCACCATGAGCGGCGAAGCCGCACCAATCCAGGNTAAAAGTGACTGTGAGAGACGCAAGTTNGGTCGAATCGACAGATTGNCAATGTTTGGTTTGAGATGGGAGTTTCTNGTGTGAATGGAAAGAGGCTCACGGGTANAGCTACAAAAATAAAAAACTTTCTCAAAGCTCCTCCTCCAAATCATTATTTAAATGTCAGGTGACTGTCCCGTGCGATCTTAAATTCTGACTACATCTTTATAATCCCAGACAAGGCATGGGATATCGTCATAGAGAACTAATTGGTAACCTTTATCCAGAGGTAGACGCGTCAGAATAGTGGCAGTTTTTGACTCCGAACCCTAACTTTCGCCATCATCGGGGTTGCCGTAGATGAGGTAATGCTTTGCTTCGTAACTGGGAAGAGATCAGGACATGGCATTGAAAGTCGTTCAGAGTGATGCGCCGGTTGGCGCAGAAATTCGTGGGGTCGATCTATCGCAACCGCTCAACGAAAATACCTTCGGAGCAGTAGAGGACGCCTACAACGAACATGGTGTAATTTTTTTTCGGAACCAGTCGATTTCGCCAGACGAATTACTCGATTTTTCGAGACGGTTTGGTGATTTGCAGTTCAACGTGTTTGGCGAGGATCACGGGCTAGCTAACCATCCCGGTATCGTAGTGATCTCGAACGTTCAGGAAGGCGGCCGTGATATCGGCGTCAAGCGTGCGGGGCAACACTGGCACAGTGATATGTGTTACACGGCTAATCCGCCGCGTGGCACTATTCTTTGTGCCCGTGAGGTCCCCCATCAGGACGGCCTCATACTTGGCGATACATGCTTCGCTGCAACCCATGTGGCCTATGATGATTTGCCGGGATCGATGAAGGAGCGATTAGCAGGTCGTCGGGCTGAATTCGATTTTTCTGGGCGCAAGCGCGCTCAGGTAATCTCCCAGGAACAGCGTGATCGGTTCCCTCCGGTGTGCCACCCCATCGTGCGCACCCATCCTTATACGGGCCGAAAGTGTCTCTACGTGATGCGCGATGATTGCACTGGGATCGAAGGGGTCGACGATGAAGAAGCGCAGCGTCTAATCGAAGCGCTGGCGGATCACATTACCCGTCCGGAATACATCTACCGTCATCAGTGGCAGGAGGGCGATGTCCTGATTTGGGACAACTGTACGGTGCAGCACATGGCAGTTCAGGATTACAATTTGCCGCTGCGGCGATTAATGCACCGGACAACCTTCGCCGCAGAAGCACCGCCGGCCTAAGGGCTTAATCACCCAAGGTGAGAGTGGCTGGCGTCCACTTCGAACGATGTCGGTTTGCCTTGTCTTCGCGGCTCTCACCTTCGAGATCCGCCGGTGCTGGGTCCGGAAATCGAATGCGTTCGTCTAAGACGTTCACCATTACATTCGCGTAGGCGTTTTCGCCGTCCTGTCGATAGGCGGAGACATAGACGCCGCATTTACGGCAAAACAGGAATGCGATCGCTTTGAAGCCGAACTGATAGCGCTCTAAGGCCTCAGGGTCGTGCGCAGTGATCTCGATGGATCCGGCTGGATCCGAAAGCGCTCGAGCATCATGTTTCCGGCAGAACGAGCACTGACACGCACGCACTGCGGCGTCTTCTGCCGCAACGGTCGTGTAGTAGTCGACTTCGAGATTGCCGCAATGGCAGCTGCCGTGGAAATGGCGCATGATGTCCTCCTTTTGATCACTACTGACATATTATCCTTCGCTTTGTTCCCGTGTTAAAGGCGCGCATAAGGATATGTTTCGCTATGCTGCCATTTCCGCAGGCTGGGATAGAGGCAATGTCGAAAAATCAGAAAAAACTGGGTGATGAAATCGTCTGGCGCCCGTCGGAGGAATTGCGCCGTAAAAGTCGACTCCAGGCGTTTCTTGATCAAGCCGAGCTACCCGACCGAGCAGCTTTATGTGCTCGTGCGGACGAGGATCCGCATTGGTATTGGAACGCTTTGCTAAAGTTTCTCGACATCCGCTTTTACAAGCCCTACAGCCGGGTTCTTGACACTTCGAAAGGGGTTCAATGGCCGGTATGGTGTGTCGATGGTACGACCAATATCGTTCTCAACTGCATCGACAAGCACCGCGGAACGGCGGTCTGGAACAAGATATGGATCGAATGGGAAGGCGAAGATGGTGCGACGCGGTCACTGACTTATGCGGAAATGGATGCTGAAATTTGCCGCTTCGCTTTGGCGCTGAAGGCCCAAGGTATAGGTAAGGGTGATGTGGTGGGACTTTACCTGCCGATGTTGCCAGAGAGTTTTGCAGCGATGTTCGCGATCATGAAAATTGGCGCTGCGGTGTTGCCGCTATTCTCTGGTTTCGGCCCACAGCCGATCACGGTCCGACTCAACGATGCCGAGGCGAAGGCGGTCGTTACCGTGGACGGCACACTGCGCCGTGGCAATGAGGGTGCCATGAAGGCGGTTCTCGATGAGGCGCTCGCCGAATGCCCGTCCGTCCGCGACGTATTCGTAATCAGGAGGCTCGGCGATCGGATCGATTGCCCGATGATGGTGGGCCGTGACCATTGGTGGCACGAAGTGACGGCAGGCCAACCTATTGAAACGCCGACTGAGAAGATGGGTGCTGAAGACATGGCATTCCTGGTCTACACCTCCGGTACAACCGGCAGGCCAAAGGGTGTCATCGCCACTCACTGCGGATCAATCGGTAAACTCGCCCTCGATATCGGGCTGTGTTTCGACTTCAAGGAATCCGACCGGATGATGTGGGTCAGCGATATGGGTTGGGTCGTTGGACCTTTTACTGGTTTGGCGACCAGCTTTTTCGGAGGTTCGCTTGTTGTCGCCGAAGGAACGCCGGATTACCCGGATGCCGCGCGCCACTGGCGCTTAATGCAAGAATATGGCGTGACTTGGCTTGGTATCGCGCCAACGACCGTGCGCGGCATGATGCGCTATGGCGACGAGGTCGATGGGTTTGACTATTCTAAGCTGCGCATTATGGCTTCGACTGGCGAGCCCTGGACCGAAGATGCTTGGCGATGGCTGTTTCAGAGGGTTGGCGGCGAATCCGTTCCGATCCTAAATTACTGCGGTGGCACTGAGTGTTTCGGTGGCATCATTTCGAGCAGCATTCTGGAGCCAATGAAACCGGGCACCTTTTCTGGCCCAATGCCAGGAACGGGNGCNATGGTTGTGGATGCGGAGGGCAACCAAGCGGCNCCTGGNGTGCTCGGCGAATTGGTGATGACTACACCATCNATNGGTAATACACGGGGNCTATGGCGCGACNACGAGCGTTATCTCGATGGCTATTGGGGTATGTATGGCGATAAGTGGCGTCAGGGTGACTGGGCGATGATCGANGAAGACGGATATTGGTATGTAACCGGTCGTTCGGATGATGTAATCAATATCTCTGGTAAGCGGACTGGACCTACTGAAATTGAGGGTGCTTTGATGTCTAGCGGCCGCGTCTCCGAGGCCGCTGTAATCGGTGTTCCCGACGCGGTAAAAGGCGCGGCCCTGTGCTGCGTTTGTGTGCCCATGCCTGGTGAAGACACCGGTGACGGTTTGCGTGGGGCGCTATCTAATGCGGTGACCGATGCACTTGGTCGCTCCTATCGGCCCCGCGACATCTTATTCGTCTCTGACCTACCCAAGACCCGCAACATGAAAATCATGCGTCGTGTCGTGCGCTCTGTCGTACTTGGCGAAAACGCTGGTGACCTGTCGTCGCTGGTCAATCCCGGAGCGGTGGAAGAGTTGCGGGTAAGGACGTCACAATTGGGCAAAGAAAGTGAGTGAAATCATGGCCGAACAGAACACAAAGGTGAGCTATCTGCGAATGAAGGATGGGACGCAGGCCGATTACACGATGATGGCGGAAAATGAGATCGCCTATAAAAAACTCACGCCAGGCCGCCTTTTAACGTATTTGGATACGGTGCTGGAAGGGATTCCAGGCGAAAATGTCGATACGCGCATGCATTCATTGCAGAGCGCGACGCGCGCCTTCCGCGACGGTGCGGACGAGGAAATGGTCGTAGCGGCGCTGTTGCATGATATCGGCGTACCCTTCGCCCCTGAAAACCATGACCAGTTCGCCGGCGAAATCATTCGGCCATATGTCGGCTGGGACACCTATTGGGTCGTGTGTCATCATGGCTTGTTTCAGGGCTATTACTATTTCCATCATGTCGGTAAGGACCGCAACACGCGCGAAAGATACCGGGACCATCCGGCCTTTCAGTTGTGCGTCGACTTCTGCGAGAATTGGGACCAGGAATCTTTTGATCCTGACTACGACACCATGCCGCTTTCGGCTTTCGAACCTATGGTACACCGCATCTTCGCCCGCGAACCCTGGGCGGCACGGACTAAGCAGTCGTAATTCGTGCGGCGGTTCTAAACCGCCGCTGGTGTCGCTTTCGAGCGCCCCGCCAGCAGCCAGAATGCAATCGACATATTTAGTAGGTTCCAGGCGATGCCGTTGAGGAAGGCCATTTGGTAGGAACCGGTCAGATCATATATCTCTCCAGACATCCAACCGCCTACCGCCATGCCGGCGATGGTAACCATTAAGATTAGGCTAACCCGCGCACCGGCTTCCCGCGCCGGGAAATATTCGCGTACGATCAGCGCATAGCTTGGTACGATACCTCCCTGCGAAAGGCCGAACATGGCGGAGACGACGTAGAGGGAAGTCAAACCGTCAAAGGGGATGTAAAACAGTAAGGCTAGGCATTGCAGGCTGGAGCCGAGCAATAGGGTTCTGAGCCCACCAATGCGGTCCGCGATCCAACCGGAGAGGAGGCGGCTGACAATGCCGAAACCCAGCATCAATGATAGTACCTCTGCACCGCGCGCTACTCCGTAGCCAAGATCACCGCAATAGGCGACGATGTGTACCTGCGGCATCGCCATGGCCATGCAGCAGGCGAAGCCGGCGATGACGATAAGTGCCTGAATTTTCGATGGCGACATTTGAATTTTCGCTAATAGGACCCGACTGGAGGCGGTGATTCCCATCTCGTCCGAGACGGTCCGTTTGCGGAGCGCAAGTGCGAGCGGCAGCATCGTCACTAAGCAGAATACGCCGATGCCAATATGCGCCGCGCGCCAGCCGAACGTGTCGATGGCGAATTGTAGCAGTGGTGGCCAGATGGTACCGGCGAGATAGTTGCCGCTGGCGACAATGGCGACGGCAATGCCTCGTCGCCGGACGAACCAGAGCGTGATGTCGGCGACTAGCGGGCCAAAGGTTGCGGAACTGCCGAACATGCCGATCAGTAGTGCTTGTGCCAGGATGAATTGCCACATGCTGGTAGCCTGAGACGCCAGGACGTAGCCGAGCGCAATCGAGATCGATCCAAGGATGACTGGCGCCTGGACCCCCAATTTGTCGGTCAGTCGTCCCATCATCACGCCGCCTATGGCAAAGCCAATCATCGTCGCAAAATAGGGAATTGACGCGCTGCCTCGATCGACGCCGAACTCCGCCTCGATAGCTGGCAGCGCTACCACGACTGACCACAGCCCAATCCCTCCAATCGTGGCGAGACCAAGGGCGATCAAAAGCCGCCACCAAGCGTAGCGACTATCTGGTTGGTCGCTGCCGCCCGTATCAGGCGAAAGGTTGGCCATAAAGTGTTACCATTTCGCAAGGATTGATTCGGGCGTCACAATAGTGATTTCTGGGAACGGGTCACGTTCGGAATGCTGCGATTTGCTCGTGATGCTCTAGGCTGCTTAGACTTAACCGTTGCAGAAGCGTGGGAAAGGGAACGACGATGGCCGATTTGCTGATCAAAAACGCTGAAATTTATGACGGGACCGGTGCCGACCCAGTACAGGGAAATCTTGCGGTGAAAGACGGAAAGGTCGTCGCACTTGGTAAAGAGACGCCTGCTGCCTCTAAGGTAATTGATGTAGCCGGTTTGGCCGTCATGCCGGGCTTTGTCGATTTACATACCCATTTTGATGCACAGGTCACCTGGGATCGAACTTGTTCACCGTCTCCATCGCTGGGCGTAACAACCTGTGTGATGGGTAATTGTGGCTTCGGTATCGTGCCGAGCCCTCCGGATATTCGTGACTACATCATGAATAACCTTTCGGTCGTTGAAGGAATGGACCTGGATGCGCTGCGAGCAGGCATTGACTGGCAATTTGAGACCTTCCCGGAATATATGGACGCGCTAGAACGGGCCGGCCCATACCCCAATATGGCCGTTTTTATCGGTCATTCTGCCGTGCGTACCGCAGTGATGAAGGACGAGGCCTGGGTGCGTGAGGCTCCGACTGAAAGTGAACTTGCGGAGATGCGGCGCCTCGTTGAGGGTGCGCTCCAGGATGGTGCGGTCGGATTTGCGAGTTCGTTCTCGATCAATCATTCTGGCTATGGTGGCATACCGATGCCGTCGACTATTGCCTCGGTTGAGGAGTTTGGCTTTCTAGCCGAAGCAGTCGGCGAGGCGGGCAAAGGGATAGTTCAGATGTCGGCTGGCGGCCGCGGCAACGTGGCGGCCATGGAACCGATCGTTGAAAAAATTGGCCGCCGCATGTTTCTGACCACCGGTGCGGCCATGTACAACGCCAGCGACCCGGAACTCGGCATTAGTTGGTTCGAGGATTGCGCGGCAGCACACGAGCGTGGGAATGAGTTGTACATCCAGATCCCCTGCCAACCGCTCTCCTTCGATTTCACGATGGCGAACGCCTACCCATTTCACAGTCATGCCTCGTTTGCCGAGTACAAGGCGTCGGATCGGGAAACGCTAATCAGCGTCTATAAAGATCCGAATTTCCGTGAGCGATTCCGTAAGGATCTTGAGAAACCGGTCGTGGGAACAATATTCAAGGGGACCTGGGACCAGGTTGTTATAGCTGCACCGGCGCGCGAAGAGAACGCACCACTGCAAAACCGCAACATTGCCGACTTGGCGATGGAGCAGGGCGCGGATCCTATGGACGTCATGTTTGATCTCGCGTTGTCAGAAAATCTGGAGACGGCCTTCCTAGGTAAGTTTCTCAATGTTGGAGACGAGGGTGTTGGCCGCTTGTTGCAACACGATCGTGGTGTGGTCTCGCTGTCCGATGCGGGCGCTCATTTGATCTATATGTGCGATGCCGGTTACGGACTGCACATGCTATCCCGCTGGGTGCGTGAGCTTGGTGTTTTTTCACTAGCAGAGGGCGTACGGCGTCTCACGAGCCACCCTGCCGATCTATATGGGATCAAGGGCCGTGGTCGGCTTACGCCAGGCAATAGTGCTGACATGGTACTCTTCGAGCCCGCTAAAATAGGCGTCGGCGACCCCCAACGCGTTTCCGACCTGCCGGGCGGTGGACCGCGCACGATCCGGCAGCCAAAGGGCGTGCACGGTGTCTGGGTTAACGGCACACAGGTTTTCGACGGCACGGATTATGTGGAACACGCCAAAGGACCCGGTAGAGTTCTCCGAGATTTCGCAGCCTAAAACAGGGGTTATTACCAACAAGGAAACACTCGAAAATAAATCGCTCTGTTTGCTCGTCGATTTTTGGACGATTCTGTGAGTACTGGAGATTACGTCTAGAATTTAATTAATTGTCGTTGAAACATTGTTCCCGGCACGTTTCCCCTTACTCTGCCCATTCCCCAAGGGAATAGATTTTGCGATGTGGCTCCTCACCCGGGATATAGGGCAGGGCGCTTGGGAGGGCAGGGTGAAGGGAACAGCCTTATGTTCTCAGAGTTTAAGTGTGCAATCGTAAGGACTGCTGCCCCGCGTTAGGTTGGGTATTCCCTAGACTGGCCGTTCGCCATTCACTGTAACGCGATGCATTGTGCGTCGGTGACCGTGGTAGTCGTTTAATGCGTAATGCTGTGTGCAACGGTTATCCCAAAAGGCGACTGAGTGTTTTTCCCAACGGAAGCGGCAGGTGAATTCCGGTCTAGTTGCATGTGCGTAGAGAAATTCCAACAGCGGTTGGCTCTCCGTTTCTGTCATTCCGGCAAATTGCACTGTGAAGGGCCTGTTGACGTATAGGCATTTGCGGTCCGTTCCCACATGGGTGCGGATGACTGGGTGCTCGTTAGCGATCTCCTCGTCGGTCATCGCGTTCTCGCGGATACGGGTTGAGCGGCCTTCGTTGCGCTCCGTGGCGTTCGTTGGATTGCTGAGTACACGGTCACTATGCACGGCGGTCATGCCGTCCAACATCTCTTTCATGCCATCCGAAAGGGATTCGTAGGCGAGATACTGGTTGGCGAACATAGTGTCGCCGCCCGCTTTTGGCACCTCGTGGGCATAGAGAATTGAGCCCATCGAGGGCTGTTCCAAGAAGCTGACATCAGTGTGCCAGACATCGCCTATATTTTTCGTTTCGTCTGGCTCCTTGAGCACCGGCAGAACTTCCGGGTGCTCTTCTAGCGGGACATATTGCGGGTGAATGTTAAGTGTGCCAAAGCGGCGGCCGAAATTCTTGTGCTCGTCTGGTGTTAAATACTGATCGCGGAAGAAGATCACGAGGTTCGCATGTAGTGCCTGCTGGATTTCGCTGAATACCGCATTGCCGATATCTTGGGACAAATCGACGCCGCGAACTTCGGCGCCCAGCGCGCCGGCGATTTGTTTAACCTTAATATGCTGATAGGTCATGGCGGCCTCTGCAATATTGTGACAGACAACCCTAGCACACGATGTTCAAAGTTGGTGTATTGCAATAGCAATTTTTGCCGCTCCAAGCTCAATCGTATCGAAAACATAGGAATAAGAGCGGCTTCGCATTGGCTTTCCGCGGCGCATCTGTCGTCCTTCATTTGAGCAAATGCGCCGCCGTAGAAATGCTGTCGAGCTAAACGGCACTGCTCAATATTTTCGCTGTTCTTCGGAGTGCGTGAACTCCGTTAACCCCAGCAGGATCAGGTACCGCACCGCCTGCTTACAAATCCATCCGCTGGGCGATTACGTTGCGCAAGATGTCGCTAGTGCCGCCGCCGATCGTGCCCAGGCGTGCATCACGAAATAATCGCTGCATGTCACCCTCTACATAGCCGGCCGCACCCATGATTTGGACACCCAAGTCGGCGACCTTGAAATTGTTCTCAGTCGCGACAACTTTGGCCATTGCCGTTTCCTGGATTGCGTCCGCGCCGGCGTCGAGCATTTCTGCTGTGCTGTAGGTGTGTAATCTGGCGGTCTCGGTCAACATCGCCATTTCGGCGAATTTGTGGGCGATGGCCTGGAAGTCGGCGATGCGCTTGCCGAAGGCTTTGCGTTCCTCAACAAAATTTTTGGCAATTTCAATAATCTTGAGGCATTGGCCGGACGCTGCAGCGGCGATCAGGATCCGTTCTAGGTTGAGCCCCTGCATCAGCCCTTTCCAGCCTCCATTCTCTTCGCCCAGCAGGCGTGAGGCCGGTACCCGGACATTCTCGAAGAAAACTTCATTTAGTAAGGTCGAGCGGCTGCCAAGTGAATCCATGGGTCGTGCTTCGAAACCGGGATCGGTCGTGTCTACGATGACCAAGCTGATACCTTTGCGCCCCGCGTCCAGGTTGGTTTTGACTGCGACGACAAGATAATCGGACTCATTTGCGTTGGTGATGTAGACCTTCTGACCGTTTAGTACATAGTCGGTGCCGTCTCGAGTTGCCTGAAGGCGGATGCCGGCGACGTCGGAGCCACTCTGCGGTTCGGTCATGGCGACGGCCATGCGACATTCGCCCTTCATGATGGGTGGCAGAAACTCCTGCTTCAGCGCTTCGCTGCCGAGGTTCTGAATGTATAGCCCGCCATAAACAACGGTTGTCATGTAGGCGGTGCGTATGCCGGGATAGTGGTAGCCCAGAGCTTCGATAAAGACGGCAAAATCTTTGTATCCTGCTCCCATACCGCCATAAGTTTCGTCGAATGGCAAGGTTAGCCAACCGGCGTCGGCGAGCGCTTTGAAACTCTCATGCGGGTATTCCGACGCTTTGTCCTGCGCGGCGATCTTATCCGGTGGTAACACGCGTTCCAGCAGGTCTAGCACGCTGTCGCACATGAGGACCTGTTCTTCAGTGAACCCAAATGTCTTGTAGGGCATAAAATGACGGTCCGAAATTAAACTTTGAGTTCGATGAGGATGTTGCCGTAACTGTCGAGCGTCGCCGTCGCGTCAGGTGGAACCAAACAGGTCGCATCATACTCCTCGACAATGCAAGGGCCGGTTCGTTTTGTGGCGAGGTCGTTGCGGCGGATAACGGGCGTCTCTATCCAGCCTAGTTCAGGTCCAAAATATGCCTGACGTGGCGGTAGCGGTTGGCCGGTGGCTGCTTCGTTGATCAGCCGGTCAGGGACACGGGGTCGGTCTGGGATGCCTTGCCCGACTACCATGGCGTTGACTAACTCGACCGGTTCCTCTGGCCCAGCGCGGTGGCCGTAGGTCAACTCGTGTTCTTGCCCGAAGGACTCTTCTAGTGTCACGACTGCGGCCGCATCTATTACCCCGTCCGGCGCTGGTACGGTCAACTCGAAGATTTGGCCCTTGTAGTGCATGTTCGCGGCTCGCCGAAAGCGCATCTGGCCTTCGCTGAATCCGTCCACAGCAAGCTGTTTGCGTGCCTGATCCTCTAGCTCCTTCCAGGCATCGTTGAGCTGCGCCGGATCACTATCGCGTAGAACACGTCGCACGGTACGCGAATAGTGGTGTTCTACATCGGCGTAGAGCAGTCCGAAGGAGGAAAACAAACCAGGTGAAGGCGGGATAACGATACGTGTCATCCGCAGTGCCTTGGCCATACCCGCGGCGAACAGCGGTCCGTTGCCGCCGAAAGCTAGCATCGCGTATCGACGCGGATCGCGGCCGCGCTCGCTGGAGACCGCCTTGATCGCGCGGATCATATTGGAGGCTGCGATCTGGTGTGCCCCATAGGCAGCGTGTGGGATTTCTAATCCCACTGGCTTCGCAACCTTCTCCTTTAGGACCTGGCGGCTTTTGTCTGGGTTTAAGGTAACCGCGCCGCCGACCAGGTGAGCGGGATTGATGTAGCCTAGCACCACATTGGCGTCCGTTACGGTTGGTTCCGTTCCGCCCTGGTCGTAGCAGACCGGACCAGGGAAGGCGCCGGCGCTCTGCGGTCCGACCTGCATGGAGCCACCGGCGTCAATCGTGATTATCGAACCACCGCCGGCCCCGACTTCAGCTAGGTCGATGGCCGGAACCTTGAGCGTGTAGCCGCCGCCTGTCATCAGGCGCGAGCCGATCATGATGCCACCGCCGACTTGGTACTCTAGAGACCGCGTTACATCGGTGTTCTCAATTAAGGACGCCTTGGCAGTGGTGCCACCCATGTCGAATGTAATTAGATCCGGCATGTTAAGTTTGCGCGACAGTGCTTGCGCTCCGACTACTCCGCCGGCCGGGCCGGATTCGACAATATTGGCCGGCAGCCGCGTTGCCGCTTCCGAGGTCATCAGGCCGCCGTTGGACTGCATTAGTAATAGTGGGGCATTGGTGCCACTGGCATCCAATTCGCGCCGCAGTGACTCTAAGTATCCCTTCACGATGGGCATGATGTAGGTGTTAATCACAGTCGTCGAGGTGCGCTCGTATTCCTTCATCTCCGGTAATACGTCAAAGCTGATACAGAAGGGCAAGTCCGGCTTCTTGGATCGAATTATTTCCGCGATCGCCTGTTCGTGTACTGGGTTGGCGTATGAGTTCAGCAGGCAAACTGCGATCGCTTCGACTTTTTCGTCGAGCAGGGCCTGCACGACTTGTTCCGCTTCCGCAGTATCCAGCTTGTCCTTGATGTTGCCTTCTGCATCGACACGTTCCTTCACCGTGCGGCGCAAATAGCGTTCGATCAGCGGTTTCGGCTTTTCCCAGTGCAGATCGTAGAGGCGAGGCATGCGCAGGGTACGAATCTCCAGGACGTCACGAAATCCTTCCGTGGTTATCAGACCGGTACGCGCGCCTTTGGCCTCTAGGATCGCGTTCGATCCGACCGTGGTCCCGTGCAACAGTTCGGCAATGTCGGCACCGGCCAGCTTCTGCTCCTCATAAACCTCGGCCAACCCATCAACAATCGCCTGGGCGTAGTCATCTACTGTGGAAGAGACCTTTTTGGTCGTGACCGTGCCATCTGCGTCCAAGAAGACTATATCGGTGAAGGTGCCGCCGATATCGATGCCGACTCTGTATTTGCTCATGGTTCGTCAGTCCCAGGTCACGGTCTCAAGTTCGACCAGACCACCAGCGGCACGAAGCGACTCGGTTGCTACGATGTCCACTGTCCAGCCTTCGGTGTCGACGACGACCCCGTATTCCTGGCGTGCGGCATCGGCAGTAACCAATTCGTTTCGGACATCTTGCAGCACGGCGTCCGGATCGCGTTTGAAGGGATTGCCCCAGCCGCCGCCGCCCGCCAGCTCGTGCCGGAATACGTCGCCATGGCTGATGTTCATGGTCGGTTTGGTGGTCAGAACCTGATTGTTGGCGTCCGGGTTCAGGTAGTTCATCGAGGGCTTGCCTGCGCGGCCGCCATAGAGACCGTAGGGTCGCACAGACCGCCGGTCGGAGCGCACCTGCAGGATCGCTTCCTTCTCCAGGAAACGATAGTCACGCCGATAGGGCGCACCGCCACGATACTGACCCGCTCCAGCACGATCGGTCAGGAATTCGTAGGCGAGGATTTCGATCGGCTGTTCCGCCTCGATCACCTCGACCGACTGCGAGGCCATGTTGGCGAAAATATTCGAGTTGCCCTGCAGCCCGTCTGCCCAGGGGCGTCCGCCCCATGTACCACAAGCGAAATCGACAAAGATGTAAGGTTTCCGGTCGTCGTCATAGCCACCAATCGACACGCCAGTATTCCCGCCGTCCGACGCCGCGCAAACCATGTCCGGCACCAGAATCGCGAGGGCCCCGAAAGCGCAGTCGACCATCCGGAAACCTGTTAGGCCACGCGCTGCACAAGCCGCCGGCAGTACGCCATTCGCGATGGTGCCCGAAGGCGCGGATACTTGGATAGCACGAAATACGCCCTCATTGTTCGGTATGCCGTCTGGCAGGATCGAGCGCACGGCAGTGTAAGACGCCGCTTTGGTGTAACTAAGTGTGTTGTTGATCGCACCCTTGACCTGCTCCGAGCTGCCGGACCAGTCAAAGCTCATGTTTTCTCCCTGCTTCGTGATGGTTACGAACAGACGGATTGGCTGATCAATATCGATACCGTCATCGTCGATCCAGTCCTCGAAACTGACCGTGCCGTCGGGCAAGTTGGCGACAGCGGCGCGGGTCAAGCGTTCGGCGTAGTCGATGATCTCCGCCATGTAATGTTCGACCGTTTCTTCGCCGTAATCATCGACCAACTCGAGGAACTGTTTCTCTGCGATGTGGCAGGCTGCGAGCTGCGCGCGTAGATCGCCGAACACGTGCACTGGAATTCGGACGTTCTTCTCGATGATCGACCATATGGTGTCGTTACGGGCGCCCTGGTCGAACAGCTTAAGCGGTGGGATACGAAGCCCTTCCTGATAAATTTCGGTCGAGTCGCTAGCGTTTGAGCCGGGCACGCGCCCGCCGACATCGGCGTGGTGACAGATCGTTGCCGCAAAGGCGACCCGCCGGTCCTCAACGAAGATAGGCTTGAATATGAAAATATCTGGCAGGTGCATTCCGCCATCGAACGGGTCGTTCATGATATACATGTCGCCCGGCTTTATTTCGGTCCCAAAGCGTTCCACAACAACGTCCAGCGCGTCGGGGATCGAACCTAGGTGTCCCGGTAGGGTTAGTCCCTGAGCGACGAGCTTGCCGTTTGCATCGGCGAAGGCGGTGGAGAAATCCATGTTGTCGCGCAGTACGCCGGAATAGGTCGTCCGACAGATGGTCAGCGCCATCTCGTCTGCGATGGAAAAGATTGTGTTCTTGAACAACTCGAACGCGATGGGGTCCTTGATCTCGGCCATTGGGGACCTCTATGGCATAGCATTGCGGAATGAATGCTAATCCTAATCTTTCGCGGCGTTGTGGGAAGTGAAATTCACATCGCGTATTTGCGCAGATAGAAATTCCACGCCAACGTGTCTGCCCTCACTTCAAGCCGGGGGCTAGCCTTTATGCGTTGTGTGGTCTGCCTCTCCTTTGTCGTCGGTGCAGCCTGGTTCCCGTATTAAGTGTGGAAGGACATGTTGGGTGTGGCTGTAATGCTCGAGAGTTGGCCTCTCACTTGTTCAAAAAATGTAGTGGCAGCCCCGGCCGCGGCCAGTCGAGGGCGATCAGCTTGCCGGTGAAGCTCTGCGTCAGATACGCTGTCTGCAGGTTCTGACCGCCAAAGCAGATGTTGGTGCAGAACATGTCCGGCGTCGGGATATGCTCGATATCCTGGCCGTCTGGAGAGATCACCGTGACGCCGCCCCGGATCAGGGTGCCGACGCAAATGTTGCCCGCGCTGTCGAGCGCCATGGAATCGAAGCGTTGATAACCTGGCAGGCCAGTGACCAGCTTTCCGCCATTGACCGAGGGGAAGGGCTCGGTCTTGAGTTCGCCCGGCCCTGTGACTTCGTAGGACCACAGGCGGCTTGTCTCAGTTTCCGCAACGTAGACCGTCTTGTCGTCCGGTGACAGGCCGACGCCGTTCGGCGTGATTATTGGAAACGCAACTTCCGTGATGCTGCTGCCGTCCGGTAGGGCGTAGTAGAGACCACCGCGGTCCATGTCACGGTCGCGTACTTTGCCCAGATCGGTGAAGTAGAAACCGCCATGTTCATCGAAGACGATGTCGTTCGGTCCCTTCAATGGGTTATCGCCGCAATGGGTGTATAACACATTGACTTCCCCCGTCTCCATGTCGACCCGCTCGATACGGCCGCCGCTGTAATAGTCCCCTTGGCCGACAGGGCGCAGCCGCTCCGGGGTCTCCTCCCAATTGAAGCCGCCATTGTTACAGATGTAGCAGGCGCCATCGGGTCCGATCGCTGCACCGTTAGGCCCGCCACCGGTCTCCGCGATTGTTTCCTTCGAGCCGTCTGGATTGACCCGGGTTAGCCGCGCTGCCTCGATTTCCACCAGCACGACTGACCCGTCTGGCATGGCGATCGGCCCCTCGGGAAAGCGCAAGCCCTCGGTGATGGTGCGTAGCTCGGTCATGACGATGTCTCCACGTTCGTTTCTCTTGTTACCGCAAGGCTTGAGGCCGCAGCAGATAGGGAAGATTATGCCCCTCGGCACGACAAACGAAAGGGCCAGCTATGCCGGAGATGGTGATACGAGCAAAATTCCCGCAACCGGTCGACTGCGGCGCCGTCGAAAAAAGCTGGCGTGCCCGAGGCTACGACTGTCACGACCTCAATGACCCGCTGGGCCAGAAATGGAATGGCTTTGTGCACCCCACCAACGAGCTGGTCACTGTGGTAGAGGGTAAACTGGAATTAGAAATAGGAGGTAAAACCTGCATCGCTTACCCCGGTGATGAGGTGTTCATCTCGCGCAATGTGCTGCACTCTCTGCGAAACATCCACAACGGTCGGACCCGGTGGATGTTTGGGTATGATTGAGAGCCCTAGCTTCTAAAACTCATACAACCGCGCTGGGTTGTCTGCCAGGATCGCCTGAAACGTCTCTTCGTCCGGACAGGCGTACGCCAGCACTGCAAGGCATTTTCGTTCGTCTACTTCGCCGTAGGGCACTGTCATCGTCTCCTGGGCCTCCGGGATTGGCTGGCGTTCGCCGGTGTGGGGCCAGTCGGTGCCCCAGACCATGCGGTCGGGGGCGGCTTCGATGAGGGCCTTCATGACCGGGAGTGCGTCCTCGAACTTGCCGTCGCGTGTGACGCGGTCGGCACCGCTCACTTTTAACCAAACATGGCCGTTTTGCAGCAGCTTTAGCAGCGCCTCGAAACCCGCATGGCCGTCTATGCGTTCGGGCCGGAACAGGCCTAGGTGGTCGATGACCACCGGCACCGGTACGTCGACTAGCATCGGCAACAACCGGTCGCGCATATGGCCTGAGAGCAGGAGCTGGATGTGCCAGCCCTGCGGCTCGAAGAGACGGGCCAGCGAAATTATATGGCTCCAGACAACCTGGATGCGCTCGTTGTCGAAGTCGCGGCCGGGACTCATGCGCATACCGCGTACGCCTTTTTTGGCCAACCGCTCAACCTCTACCTTCGAAATGAATGGATCGTAGGCGGCTATGCCGCGAGCTGCATCGCCTTCCTTGGCCAAGATGTCGAGCATTGGGTAGTTGTTAGAGTAGTAGCCACCAGGTTGCACCAGCACCATTCGCTCGATACCGATCTTCTTACGCATTGCTGTGTAGTCCTTCCACAGCGCGTCGGGCATAAGATGTCGAGTGCCCTTGCTCGGCGGATAATCTTCATGCGGGCCGAAGATGTGGTAGTGGCAATCGCAGGCGCCCGGGGGCATGTTAAAGCGCGGCGTAAATTCCTCTTGTGACATGGGGCCTCCGGAACAGTCTGACCGGGTCAGGTGGGAAACGTGCTCAGAGCGAGCATAGCCTCGAAACATTGCGAGGCCTATTGCTTATCGGCGGCTAGCCTTAGTAAAGGAAGAGCGAAACGACGGCGAAGATCCAGACAAGCAACCCGCTGCCGATCACCGTTATCAGTGTCTTGGTTGATAGTTTCGTCATGTCATAACTCATTACCGTCTTTATTTTGCCGCCGTCTTTTGTTGCATCAATATGCTTGCGACGGGCATTGCGATCAGTGACGCAGGTCACTTTGTCTAAACATTTTGGCGAATTTCGGGTGAATTGAAGGAATTCTAGAGAATTGAGCCTCGAGTGAGGCTTGGCGCCGTGCCGTCGCATTCGCTAGTCTAGCCACCAGATACATCTGCGGAGGACAGGAATATGGCAGCGCGTAATGCGGACGGTATTTATGCCGTCCATTGGCCGCGCGGCGGGAAGACGGTGGATATCGCCCCACTCGCCAAACGGCCGGAAACGTTGGAAGGGAAGACGATCTGCCACCTTTGGGACTACATGTTCCGCGGTGATGAAATTTTTGATTGGCTGGAGGAGGCGCTGAAGGAACGCTTCCCTGGCGTCAATTTCGTCTCCTACGAGGAGTTTGGCTCTACCCATGGCGAGGATGAGGCTGAGATCATAGAGACTCTGCCAGTACGACTGAAGGAGCTGAAGGTCGACGCAG
>PBDC01000027.1 GCA_002717185.1 Rhodospirillaceae bacterium | reverse complement strand
AACCAGTGCTTTCTGTTAACAAACGTACACCCAAAGGTTAACGTAAGACGACAAGAAGGGTCAAGCAATAAGGCCCTTCATGACCGTTACCGGTGATTCGGAGGACACATCAAATCCTGCAGGCGATGGGTGTAGGCGTTGCGCCTTATTGCCCCGACTTCAGAGTCCGGGATTCTTCTTCAAACTTATCAATCTCTTTCTGAATCCGATCCATTTCTCCAGGCTCGTCGTTCTGTTGTTTGATGCCGGCGAGCTGTTGTTTGAGAGTTTGAAGTTTCTTGCGAACCACATCAAGCCGTTTCTTGTCTTTCCGGTTCATGACACACCTCCCACTAGTCCCTGCTGTTCCCAGGAAAATGGTTATCGCGAGGCCGCGCTCCAATCCCTTCCGGTCACCCTCGATCAATGCATGGTGCGCCCAGGTCACCGTAACGCCAGACATCAGAAGGATCAGCGTATTCAAAAAGGGCAGGTCGAAAGCATCGAAAGTCACGATCCCTTCGGGTGGCCAAACACCGCCAGGCAAGTCGTACGGAAATTCTCGCGGAAAAAGGCTGGCGCCAAAAAAGGCCCAGAAGAACGCAGCAAAGAACATCACTTCTGAACAGATAAATAGCGCCATGCCATACCGCATACCCAGCTGCACGACTGGCTTGTGAAATCCTTCGTACTCCGCCTCACGTATCACATCGCGCCACCAGAACCAGCCGGTGATGAATAGCAATACGATACCCGGTGCAATGACCCAAAGCCCAAGGGACGTCAGCAGTCCTTCCATGCCTTCACCGAAAAAATCGGGATGCATGAAAAGGATCAGGCCAAAGAATGAAGTGGCACCTGCAATTGTACCTACAATCGGCCAAGGGCTCGGGTCGACGAGATGGTAATCGTGGCTGTGTTCGGCGCTCATTGCTCGGCTCTCTCTCGTTCCTGTTTCTGCTCTTACCCGCTACCGCAATCAGATTTTCATTTGTAAGGCCCGCTGGTTCGCCGGCTCTGCAAGTTCCGCCTGCTTCGCGTCCGTCTCCTCTTCAACTTCGAAGAAGGTATAGGACAGGGTAATCAATTTGACATC
Organism: Rhodospirillaceae bacterium; assembly: GCA_002717185.1. The sequence goes on along the minus strand of PBDC01000027.1, from coordinate 26,149 downwards.
ATCGAGATTGGGGTCGTTCATGATCTCCGGGTCGACGAAAAATGTCACCGGCATGTCGATGAATTTCCCAGGCTCGAGTTTCTGCTCCGTGAAGCAGAAACATTCGATCTTGTTGAAGTACTTGCCTACCTTCAACGGCGTGACGTTGAAGGTGGCCGTGCCTATGATCGGCGCATCGGCCACATTTCGTGCCCGGTAGAAAGCTAATGCGCTCTCGCCAACCCGCATTGACAACTCGCGCTGGACTGGTTGGAATTCCCACTGCAAATTCGGATCCACCGACGCGTCAAACCGAATACGCACAATCCTGTTTGCAGTTTGTCCGGTCGTTTCCTTTGCCTGTTGGGTAGTTCCACCGAAGCCCGTTACGCGGCAGAACAAGTCGTATAGCGGCACCGCCGCAAAGGAAAGTGCGGTCATACCAGCGACAAGGCCAACACAACATAAGAGGACGTGGCGATTTCGGTTTCTTGTTGCGGCCATGCTGCTAGCCGCCGCCCATTCGAACAAGCGCAACGACATAGAACAATGCAACCAAGCCAGCCAATATCACAAGCATGGCCAGGTTTTTCGACCGTTGCCGCTTGTGCATCTCACTCTGATAGCGACCCTTATCGTTGTTTTCCGCCATGGTCCCCGTTGCTGCCTTGGCATTCATGCCACGTTATCCGCTCAGACCCAGTGTCGCATCGGCCACCATGACCGCAAATATCGCAAAAAGATAAAAAATCGAATAACCGAACATCCTTTTCGCGGACCGGTCAGTCCGATCGAACCAAACCGCAATCGCTGCGGCTAAGAATACAAAACCCAGCGCCGTTGCTGCTGCGCCATAGACCCAACCGACAAACCCAAACCAGACCGGTGCGATACCCAAGGGGATCAGTAGCACAGTATAGAGGATCATCTGTTTCTTAGTTTCGGTCTTCCCAACAACCACCGGCAACATCGGTATTCCGGCTTTCGCGTAGTCACCATCCCTATACAACGCCAGCGCCCAGAAGTGTGGTGGCGTCCAGAAAAAGATGAGCGCAAATAAAAGGAAGGGTTCTATACTGACCGATCCGGTCACCGCAGCCCAACCGATCATCGGCGGAAATGCGCCTGCGGCGCCTCCTATCACAATATTCTGCGGCGTACGCCGCTTAAGCCACATCGTGTAAACGAAAACATAGAACATAATGGCAACGGTCAGCAGAGCGGCGGCCGTAAAATTCACCGCCAAACCCATCAGAGCAACGGCACCCGTCGCAAGCACCACCCCAAAGCCCAGCGCATCGCCCGGTGCGACCCGTCCCATCGGGATCGGGCGCTGCCGCGTACGTTCCATTACCGCATCAATGTCCCGATCATACCACATATTGATCGCGCCAGAAGCTCCGGCACCCACGCCGACGCAAAGCACCGCCACGGCTGCGATCAACGGATGGATATCTCCCGGCGCGACCAGAAGTCCCGCCAATCCGCTAAAAACAACGAGCGACAAGACGCGCGGCTTGAGCAGGGCAAAAAAATCGCCCGGCGCTGCTTCCGGCCGCTCCATTGTGCGAACTGTGGTATCGCTCACTTTTAATCGCCCCTCAATGCCAAGACAGCCGACCGCTACTTGATCTGCGGCAGCTCCTCATAGCTATGGAACGGAGGAGGCGAAGACACAGTCCACTCCAGGGTCGTCGCCGCTTCACCCCAATAGTTATCCTCTGCCGGACGACCAGCCTTCATCGCCCACAGCAACATGACGAAGAAGAATAGTGTCGATACGGCCGTGATATAGGCGCCAATTGACGACACCATATTCCATCCTGCCAGCCCGTCCGCATAGTCAATATAGCGCCGCGGCATACCCGCCAGACCCAGGAAATGTTGGGGGAAAAAGGTCAGGTTCACGCCGATGAACGTCGTCCAGAAATGCAGTTTGCCGCCCCACTCCGGATAGAGCCGGCCCGTCATTTTGCCAAACCAATAATAAGTCCCGGCGATGATGGAGAATACTGCGCCAAGAGACAGCACATAATGGAAATGAGCCACCACGTAATAGGTATCGTGCAGCGCCAGATCCACACCCGCGTTAGCAAGGACAACGCCGGTAACGCCGCCCACCGTGAACAGGAAGATAAAACCCACCGCCCACAGCATGGGTGTGTCGAAACGAATAGACCCACCCCACATAGTCGCGATCCAACTGAAGACCTTCACTCCTGTTGGCACCGCGATCACCAGCGTCGCCGCGACAAAATAGGCGCGCATGTCGATGTCCATGCCAACAGTGTACATATGGTGCGCCCAGACGATGAACCCGACGAAACCTATCGCCACCATCGCATACGCCATTCCGAGATAACCAAAGACCGGCTTCCTCGAAAAGGTTGCAATTATGTGCGAGACGATGCCAAACCCTGGCAAGATCATGATGTAAACTTCAGGGTGCCCAAAGAACCAGAACAGATGCTGAAATAAAATCGGGTCACCGCCGCCTTCCGGCTTGAAAAAGGCTGTGCCAAAGTTTCGGTCAGTCAGCAACATGGTGATCGCTCCACCCAAAACCGGCAAGGAGAGCAGCAACAGGAATGCCGTAACAAGGATAGACCAAGCGAACAAGGGCATCTTGTGCAGGGTCATACCCGGCGCGCGCATATTGAAAATAGTCGTGATGAAGTTGATCGCGCCGAGAATTGATGACGCGCCAGCCATATGCAACGCGAAGATTGCCATATCAACCGATGCGCCCGGATGACCATCCACATTTGATAACGGTGGATAAACCGTCCAACCTGTTCCCGCGCCACCGCCAACGATGGCCGAGAAAAACAGCAGCAATAATGCTGGAACGAGCAGCCAGAAGCTGATGTTGTTCATGCGCGGGAAGGCCATGTCCGGCGCCCCAATCATCAGAGGCACAAACCAGTTACCGAAACCGCCGATCAACGCCGGCATGACCACAAAGAACACCATGATCAAGCCGTGTGCAGTAACAAAGACGTTGAACGCATGACCGTCGGGACTGCCGTCCTCATTAGTCATATACTGGACGCCCGGCTCCATCAGCTCCATGCGCATATAGATCGAAAACGCGCCACCAATTAGCGCGGCCAAGACCGATATGAAGAGGTACATCGTGCCGATGTCTTTGTGGTTGGTCGAATAGACAAAACGTCTCCAACCGGTTGGGTCAGCGTGTCCGGCAGCCATATCGTATCCCTTCCTCTGAGCGTCCTAATCGGCGATCTTAGCAACATCCACCGATGGTGGTGTGCCATCTACCTTGGCGTACTTTTTCTGAGCCTGCTTGACCCATTGCTTAAACGCCTTTGGTGACACCGCCTCTACGGTAATCGGCATGTAAGCATGGTTGACGCCACACAATTCGGAACAAAACCCGTAATAAACACCCGGCTTGTTAATTTGCACCCAAGTCTCGTTCAACCGACCCGGTACCGTGTCCAGCTTGATCCCAAAGGCCGGCACCCCCCAATTGTGCAGTACATCAGAGGCTGTCATCAGCAATTGAATTTTTTTACCTACCGGCAAAACAACACGTTCATCTGTGTCCATATTGCGCTTCAGACTAGAATCCTTCGCAAGATCCTCTTCGCTAACGATATTTGCATCGAACGTAAAGTTGCCATGATCGGGATATTCGTAGCTCCAGTACCATTGGCGACCAATGATCTTCAGCGTCATATCTGGATTATCAACCCGGTCAGCGAAATACATCAGTTTAAAGGACGGGATCGCCATCACGACCAGAATGATAATTGGAATGACGGTCCAAGCGATCTCCAAAGGCAGGTGATGAGTCGTCGTGGTCGGCGTCGGATTCGACTTCTCATTAAAGCGGAAAATGACGATCAACAAGAGAACCATAACGAACACCGCGATAACGGTCGCAATGATCGTCACGAAGTCGTGGAAACCATCAATCTTCTCCATTGTCGGCGTTGCCGCTTCCTGAAAACCAAGCTGCCAATTTTTGGGTTCCGCCGCCGTGGCGCTCTGAACGCCATATACGCCAGCGAACACCGCCGCTAGCGCGACAAGTCGTGCTATCACGTTGCTACTCCCACTCCCAAAACGACCGCGCGTCCGCCCCGCACCCCGACGCCTCGACGCGACCAGCCCATACTAACCGGCTACGATGCGGTTTCAAACACCTCGACACGCAGCATCGCCATGAATGGATAACTCTATGCTATGTAATGAACTATTTAATTGATTCGCTATCGCACCAGAAGTCCACGCGACACTTTGCCGCAAAATCTTGGATGATTAGTTAACCTAGTGAATCCCACTTATCTGCGGTTTCCTAAGTATGATAAGCCCACATTCTCCATTTTCCCCAAAAATAAACCGTCTACGTAGACATTTAGCCAATGATTCACAAAGAATTAACGCCCAAATACCAGACATCGCGCGCGCCCAGCCAAATCGTTGTGCACCTCGCGCCGCACCAATCCCATCGCCTCGGCTAACCAAATCACAGGATCGACTTGCCCGTTGCCAAACTCGGCAACCAAAATGCCGTCGTGCGCCAGCAAAGAGCCTACGAACGGAAGAATTTCGCGATAAGCATCCAAGCCATCAACGCCGCCATTCAACGCCAAATTGGGCTCAAATTCAGCGACTTCGGTCTGAAGCGATGCAATTTCCGCCGCAGGAATATATGGCGGATTTGTGACGATAAGGTCGAATTTTCCGTTCAATGGCGCAGTCCAATCTGCGACGACAATGCTACCTCGGGACGCCAATCCCAATCGTTGAAGGTTCCGCTTCGCCACTTGAGCTGCTGTTCCATCACGCTCAACGCCAACACCCCAGGCATGAGGACATTCACTTAGTAACGCCGACAAGAGACATCCCGTCCCAGTACCAAGGTCGAGAATTCTGAACTGATGGCTGGCATCCTGAATATTTTCGAGTACCGCTTCGATAATCGTTTCGCTGTCCGGCCGTGGATCAAGTGTCTCCGCGGTAACCTCAAAGGTCAGGCTCCAGAATTCTCGCTGGCCCAACAGATGCGACAAAGGTTCGCGATTAGCCCGGCGCCTGATCAACCGGTCGAAATCATCTACGGCTGCGATCGAGCGTTCCGGATATCCAATTAACTCCGCTTCCGTTAGGTCCGTAGCATGGACCAGTAGCAGACGGGCCTCGCGCCAGGGGCTTTCGATTCCGGCCGACGCCAGCGTCTCCGCGCCGTGCTTCAGGCAGGTCCCGATATCGCTCATTCCAGGCTAGCCAGCCGCGCCGCCTGATCATCTGCGATCAGCGGGTCGATCACTTCATCTAGCGCCTCGCCATCCACGACTTTATCGATCTTGTGCAAAGTCAGATTGATGCGGTGATCAGTCACCCGTCCCTGTGGAAAATTATAGGTCCGAATGCGCTCGGAGCGGTCGCCACTGCCGACCTGGCTGCGCCGATCCGCAGCGCGGGCGGCGTCCAGCTGCTCTCGTTCGTAGTCGTAGATCCTAGCAAGCAGGATTTTCATCGCCTTAGCGCGGTTTTTGTGCTGCGACTTCTCATCCTGTTGAGAAACGACGATGCCTGTCGGGATATGGGTGATGCGCACTGCGCTGTCTGTAGTATTCACGGACTGGCCACCCGGACCGCTGGCCCGGAAGATGTCGATACGCATATCCCTGTCGTCGATTTGGACGTCGACTTCTTCCGCTTCCGGCAGGACAGCAACCGTCGCAGCGGAGGTATGTACTCGACCGCCGGACTCTGTCGCTGGCACCCGTTGCACCCGGTGGACACCGGACTCGAACTTCAGGCGAGCGAAAACCCCGCGCCCGGAAATTAACGCGGAAGCCTCCTTGTAGCCGCCCAGTTCCGTATCGCTGATGCTCATGGGCTCGAACCTCCAGCCTTGGATGTCAGCGTAGCGCTGGTACATGCGGAATAGTTCCGCAGCGAAGAGCGACGCCTCATCACCACCCGTGCCAGCCCGCACCTCCAAGATCGCGTTTTTCGAATCCGCCGCATCTTTCGGCAACAACATGACGCGCAGTTCCTGCTCCAAGTCCGGCAGTTTTGCCTTAAGCACGCGCGCTTCCGTTTCCGCTAACTCCTTCATCTCTAAGTCACCGTCAACAGAAAGCTCGACCAGGTCTTCGAGCTCGGATCGCGCCGCTTTCAGCGATTGGACCTTTTCTACGATCGGGGACAATTCCGCGTACTCCACAGAAAGGGCGGTAAATTCAGACGGTTCCAAATCCCCCGTGGACATTAACGCAGCTAGCTCTTCGTGTCGCATGATCAAGCTATCGAATCTTTCCTCCATACTCATTACTTGTTCCCGTCTTTCTTCACGCCGAGATTAAATAGGCGACGCACCAGCTGCTCGACCGTCGCGATATAATTAGCTTGATTGCCGGACTCTGTCTCCGCTATTTCCCGCATCACTCGACTCGGTTGATGCAGCAGTCGATTAATAAGCAATCGTGTCGCTTCTGCAGCATCAACGTTGGGCTCTTCAGCTAGAAGCGCTATCCGCGTCATCTCAAAATGTTCGCGCAGGACAACAATAGCTGGAACGGCACTTCTACCCGCCTGGTTGCGTTGCCACTTAGCAACCTCCTGATCAACGATCTCCCAAGCGGAATCCGCGCTTACGTTGCGTATCGTCCGCCCTTGCAGGGCTACCCGTTCTAAATCTTCGAGCGAGAACAGGAAGGCACCTTCCAAATCGCCGACGTCAGGGTCGATATCACCGGGCACCCCGGCATCGATAAGCAAGACAGGACGGCGACGGCGCGTCACCAATGCCTGTTCCATTGCCGTCGACGTAATTAGGTGGCGACCTGTTCCTGCGGCAGCCACAACGATTTCCGCCCGATCCAACGCCGCATCAAAACGATCAAATGGTATGAATCCATATCCCGCGCGTCGCGCCGCTGTCTCAGTTCGACGCGAGGGGCCGCTCATTGTGATATTTGAAGCACCAGCTGTTCGAAACTGTTCGACAATTATATCACCCAATTCCGCTAGGCCGACGATGAGCAGCCGCGATTTCGTCAAATCGCCTTGCACATCGCGGGCGATCCGTCTGGCAGCTGAGGCGATCGATACCGAGTGCAGGCCAATTTTAGTTTCTGTCCGAATTCGTTTCGCAACCGTATAGGCGGCTTGCACCAGCGTCTCCAACTCGATGCCGACCATGCCACAACTTTGCGCAAAACGGTGTCCTTCTTTGATTTGGCCCAGCACCTGAGCCTCACCAACCGTCTGGCTATCAAGCGACGCCGCGACAGCGAAGATGTGCCGCACGGCGGCGTCATCGCAATGAGTATAAATCTGGCCGGCTACCAAATGTGCCGGCTCGCCCGACGCATCGATCAACAATTCCTTAACAGTCTTAGCGCAAGGGCCAGGATCACTAACAACTGACTGCACTTCGACACGATCGCAGGTCGAAAGGACAATAGCCTGCGGAATTCCTTTTTCCGCAAGCTTCGTCAGGAATTGGGATGTTTTTGCCTCATTTAGGAACATCCGTTCACGCAGGCTAACAGCGCTGGAACGGTGGTTCGCCCCAACGACAAAGGGCCGCCCTAGCGTACCCACCGCCATCAACAGCTACCTGTATGGGGCGAGAAATTCCGGGAGAGAGGCCAGCGACACCTCTTCCTGCTCGCCCGTATCCATATGCCGCACGGTCACCACACTCCGCGCCAACTCATCATCACCAAGCATCACCGTAGCTACCGCATTTAAACGGTTCGCTCGCTTCATGCGGCGACTTAAATTACCAGTGTAGCCAATATCGACCCGATAACCAGTGCGCCGCAATGTCTCGGTTAGGTTGAACCCCACCGTCCGCGCATCGTCCCCGACCGGAATTACGACGATAGGCCGGACGACCTGCGGCGGGTCGCCGCACAACATGGCGAGTCGCTCGATACCGCCCGCCCATCCGACCCCAGGCGTCTCCCGCCCCCCCATCATACCGATCAACCCGTCATAACGCCCACCAGCGATCACCGCACCCTGGGCGCCGAGTACTTGCGTCGTAAACTCGAATGCCGTGTGGCAGTAATAATCCAAACCGCGCACCAATCTCGGGTTCAAGCTATATGCGATCTCCAGAGCATCCAATCCGTCCCGCAAAGCGGCGAAGAAAGATGCACTACTTTCATTCAAAAAATGCTCGAAGACTGGCGCGTCGGCAACGATTTCGCGATCGCGTTCGTTTTTGGAGTCAAGAATTCGCAGCGGGTTCCGCTGCAACCGGTCTTGGCTATCCGGCGACAAGTCATTAGCATATTTTTCAAAATAGGAAACTAGGACTTGGCGATAGTGGTCACGGCTTTCGCCATCGCCCAAGGTATTTAGTTCAAGCACCGTCTCGCCTAGCACGCCAAGTTCGTCCAAAACACGAGCGCCACAGGCGATGACTTCCAGATCAGCCTGGACCTGTTCGACACCGATCAACTCAACGCCAATCTGATGGAACTGACGTAGTCGGCCTTTCTGCGGCCGTTCATAACGGAACATAGGGCCGCTGTAGAAAAACTTCACCGGCACATTCTGCGACAGCCCTTGGGAAATGAAGCTACGCGCTACGCCGGCGGTGTTCTCTGGCCGCAGTGTAATTTCGTCGCCGCCCTTGTCGACAAAAGTATACATCTCTTTGTTCACGACGTCCGAGGTGTCGCCCAGAGTCCGTTTAAACACCTGACTGAACTCGAAGATTGGCGTAGCCATTTCGTCGAAACCGTAGCGAGTCGCCGCATCTCGGGCTATATCGGACACATGGCGATGTGTTCGCATATCATCGGGCAGGAGATCGTGCGTGCCGCGCACGGGTTGAAGCGATACCATAATGTCAGTGCCGTGTTGTCGTAATTCCAAGCGCGCCGAATGTGCGCATACCACAGTGATTAATCAAGCGTTGGCACATCATGGTAACTTTACAGAGCGCAGGATCGTCGATTAACGCGGCCCGTCCGTTCTAAGTGAGTCGGCATCAAGAATGATACCGCGGCGCACCGCGCCCTTTGGTCCGATATCCGGAATCGTCTTACTGTCTACGGTGATCTCCAGCCCTCCAGCATTCCCCGTCTCCATCAACAGTCCAACCCTATTTGGAACACGGTAACTGTCTCCAGCACGCAGCACCCGGGTAAGAAGTTTCTCGCCATCCCGGTCTTTGATCTGCACCCAGTTATCGATCCGCGCCTTAATCACCACGCGGGAATCTGCGTTTTCGCTACCAAATTGTCTGGGTTCAGTGGACCTTCGGGCAGGCGGTTTTGGCGGTAGCGGTGAAGTTTCTTCGACAGTTTGATTCGCTTTCGACTTATTTGTCATGTCGCCTTGAACGACCGGCGTCGCTGCAACCACTGTTGCCGGTGTCGGAGTTTCCTGATGCCAACTCGCACGCGCCAATTGCGGCGACGCAATATCTGGCGGCGTAAGACTGTCCGGCGCTACAGCACGACTATTTATCACTGCCCCAACCACGACCCGGGCTTCTGCGTTATTCAATTTCTGGGCTGTTGATGTTTCCGTCACGACGGCGGCGAGATCAGAAGGCATCGCAACGGACTCAACTGTTGTTACGTTGGAATGCTGTTCTTGCCGATGTTCTGATTGTTCATTCTTTTTGGTAGGGTAAATTGCAGCTAGTACGGTATTCTTAGGATCTATCGTTTCAACGTTTGGCAGATCGCTCACTTGCGTGGCAACTGGCGCGGGCTCCAATGTTTTGGGCTCAGCACCTATTGTTTCCGACGCAGCCGCTCGAAGTGGTACCTGTGTCTTGACCCCTGAGGCAACTGGGCTAGGTTTCGGCAACGAACCCGCATTTTTATCCGATCCTAACAGCGCTGAAAACCGTTCTGGTAGAGCTGGTACAAGTTCGGCGATCTTTGTGGTGTGCTGAGCCAGAACGACCCAACTGCCATACACAAGAACCAATACCAATAAACCCACAAGAATGATGGCGACGCTTGGCAATTTGCCTTCTGGCAGCGGCGACGGGAAATTGAGCCGGACATTGTCGCCTAATTCCGCTGTCTCGTCCTTGTACCGTTCGACGATTGCAGTGCCGTCGAGACCCAGATAATCCGCATAAGCACGAACAAAGCCCATTGCGTAGGCCGCCCCAGGCAGATCATCAACCCGCCCTTCGTCAATTGCCAGAAGATACACGTAGCGAATGTTTAGGTATTCAGCCGCCTCGCGCAGATCCACACCATATTCCTGGCGTTTGGTCTGCAACAATTCCCCGACGGTTTGCGGCGTGGTCTCACTGGGATTGATAAGCACGACATCTGGACCAGCTAAATACGATTCGTCTGAAGGGACTAATTTTTTCAACCCTTTCATCATCGTGCGCGGCTTCTCCGCAGTTCGAAACGTTCCACCATAGGTATGCTTGATTTACAAACTAACCCCGGAAACGCTACCCCCCACGCGCTAACCAACAGCTACATCACTTCAGTAGGACAAGCGCGTTATAAAATAACCGAACCATTAATATATTATAAAGGTTACGATGTAGTGGCAATAACGAATGCGCGACTGCTTTAGTCGTAGAACAATCAATTTCGGAACGATTATTGATTTTTGTTTATTCGATACCCAAATAGTGGGTGGATTTATTCCAATTAAATACTAAAGAAATTTAAACGTAGTTAAGTGTTCAGTCTGCATCTAACCCATAGGCCGTATGCAGCGACCGAAGCGCGAGCTCTGTGTATACTTCTGCAATCAACACGCTAATCTTAATTTCCGAAGTTGAAATCACCTGAATGTTAATCCCTTTTTCTGCAAAAGCCTGAAACATCTGTTTAGCAACGCCTGCGTGAGACCGCATGCCGACACCAATCACTGAGATCTTGACCACTTCAGGATCGGTGCTTAACGACTCGAAATTTATGTCCTGTTTCACATCTTCCAGAACGTCGATTGCGCGATCGAAATCTGACTTGCCTACCGTGAATGTCATGTCGGTGCGCTTTCCATCGTCCGAGACGTTCTGCACGATCATATCGACATTGATGTTGTTGTCGGACAGGGGACCGAAAATTCCCGCCGCAACACCGGGACGATCGGCGACGCTCGCCAACGTGATTTTCGCTTCGTCCCGACTGTAGGCAATTCCGCTCACGACTTGTTGTTCCACGATCTCATCCTCATCGACAACGAGTGTGCCTGTCACATCCTCAAAGGTCGAGCGGACCTGAATGCGCACACCTCGATTCATGGCCAGCTCCACCGCGCGGGTCTGCAAGACTTTCGCGCCTTGCGAAGCCATCTCAAGCATCTCTTCGTAAGTGATCTTCTCCAGCTTCTGCGCCCGGGTCACTATGCGCGGATCTGAGGTGTAAACACCATCAACATCTGTGTAAATATCGCATCGCTCAGCATCCAGCGCAGCGGCCAGTGCAACGGCGGAGGTATCGGACCCCCCGCGTCCGAGCGACGTGATGCGCCCTTGCGGCGAAACGCCTTGGAACCCGGCCACAACCGCAACTACACCATCAGTAAACTGGCCAACCATGCGCGAGGGATCGATGCCGGTGATACGCGCTTTGCCATGCGCGTCGTCGGTATGGATGGGAATTTGCCACCCAAGCCAAGACCGCGCTGGCACACCGAGCTCCTGCAACGCGATAGCCATTAGGCCGCAGCTTACCTGCTCCCCTGATGCGACAACCAAATCGTATTCCCGCGCATCGTGCAAACGACTAATCTCATTTACTTTCGATACCATATCGTTGGTCACACCAGACATCGCCGAAAGCACAACAGCAACTTCGTTACCCCAGTCGTATTCCACCTTAACGCGGCCAGCCACGTGACGGATGCGTTCGAGGTCACCGACCGAAGTGCCGCCGAATTTCTGTACGATGCGTGCCATATACTGGAGTCCGTCTTTTCGCCCACAACACGGTTGTCCCGGCGAGACGGCATATCCATACTCGTAAGGTATATTGGGCGCAAGAGCGCTACCACGGCAGGCGAGGATATACCAACGATGACGGTGACGGCAGACACCACGCAAGTTGCTTCGGTCGACGAAGCAGAAGTCGCGAAATTCGCCGCTCTGGCCGAAAACTGGTGGGATTTAGAAGGACCTTTCCGACCGCTTCATCAGCTAAATCCGATCCGGTTGCGGTTTATCCGCGATAATATCTCCGCCCATTTCGACCGAGATGAATTGGCTCCTCAGCCGCTTTCCGGGCTAAGAATTCTGGACGTCGGTTGCGGCGGCGGGCTGCTGTCTGAACCGCTTGCCCGGATGGGGGCGACAGTGGTCGGAATAGACGCAACGGAAAAGAACGTCAGGGTCGCCGCTCTCCACGCCGAACAGGGCAACCTCTCAATCGACTACCAACACACGACAGCAGAAGCATTGCGCGATGCAGGGGAGACTTTCGACGTCGTTATGAATATGGAGGTTGTCGAGCATGTCGCGGATGTCGACAGCTTTTTGCAAGCCTCCGGTAACCTTGTAAATCATGGAGGTATAATGATTGCAGCAACGTTGAACCGGACAGCGAAATCCTTCGCCCTAGCTATCGTCGGGGCGGAGTACGTCCTGCGCTGGTTACCGCGCGGCACGCATGACTGGCGTCGTTTTGTTCGACCTTCGGAGCTCGCCACAGGACTGAGGCAGACTGGAATGCAAGTTACGTCTCTCACCGGAGTAATCTTCAACCCGCTGACTGGCAATTGGTCGCTGAACGACCGCGACCTTGATGTCAATTACATGGCGGTGGCTGTCCGGGTCAGCTGAAAATTAACTATCGGCCTGCGGGACCCAGGGGATGCGGCCGCACTCGATGCCTTCGTCAGCCAACTCGCTCGCTTCCTTCTCCGATGCTTCTCCGTAGATGTCGCGCTGCTCAGTTTCGCCATAATGGATCTTGCGCGCTTCCTCGGGAAAATCAGCGCCAACATAGTCGCAATTCTCTTCCACGGTCTTACGCAACTTGACCAGCATCTGTTGCATCGCCTCGGGCGAAACATTGTCAGAACCGCCGCTATCGCCCTTAGCGATGCGCGGTGCCATAATCGTCTTCTCGACCTTGGTGCTTCCGCAAACAGGGCACGCGACCGCCTTTTTTTTAACCTGCTTGTCGTATGCATCGCTATTGCGAAACCACGCTTCGAAGACATGGTCTTTTGCGCATCGAAGATCGTATGAAATCATATCGACACGAACCGTTTTACGTTATCGACCCAGTACATTAGATAAAGATGGTCTCTAACACCCTGTCCTGCAAGGATTAAAATTTCTTCACCTGATGCATTCACGAAAGTCCCACGAACAAAAGACCGAACCTTCACCTTGGGTCACTCGCTTTGCCAACCTGATACCCAATAATGGCATTGTGCTCGACCTTGCCTGTGGCGGCGGTCGTCACGGACGATTATTTCTCACCCGTTATCACAAAGTTACCTTCCTAGATCGGGATATCGCTCCGGTCACCGACCTTTCAGCCAATGTATCGGCGGAATTGATCGAAGCGGACCTGGAATCGGATTCGGGCTGGCCCCTAGTAAGTCGACAGTTCGACGCCGTCATCGTCACGAACTATCTTTGGCGGCCAATCCTGCCGCGGATCATGGCCACTGTAGCAGCAGGAGGCCTGCTCCTCTACGAGACCTTTGCTTTGGGCAACGAGGCGTTCGGGCGACCGCGCAATCCAGACTTTTTGCTAAAGCCCGGAGAGTTGTTGGAAGCGGCACGCGGGCAACTTGAGGTGCTGAGCTACGAACACCTTCACCTAGAAACGCCCACCCCGCGAGTGATCCAGCATCTCGCCGCAAGACGGCCACATTGACTAACAGTCATTTACTCGCCCGCCAGGCGCAGCGCTTCTGGCGCAGCGAACGCGCGATCATGCGTCAGCGCCGGAACCATTGAGCGCGCCTCGTCAACTTTGGATAAATCGAGATCGGCAACAATAACTTCGGGTTCGTTGTCCGCTTCCGCCAAGATTTCGCCCCAAGGAGATATGATCAGCGAGTGCCCATAGGTCTTGCGTCCGTCTTCATGGTCACCACATTGCGCCGGTGCAATTACAAAACAACCGGTCTCGATCGCTCGGGAGCGCAGCAGCGTGTGCCAGTGGGCCTGGCCGGTCGGTTGAGTAAATGACGAGGGCACGGTCAAAATTTTGGCACCGGCCTGAGCTAAAGTCCGGTAAAGGTAGGGGAACCGCATGTCGTAGCAAATCGTCATGCCTAAAGTTCCCCATGGCGTGGTGGCGACTACAGCCCGTTCGCCGGGCCGGAACCGCATAGATTCACGATAGCTTTCACCTCCTGCCAGGTCGACGTCGAACATATGAATTTTATCATACTTTGCAGCGATCTCGCCGCGCGGACTAATCAGAATACTCCTGTTGGCCATCCTTGTGTCATCGTCCAGCTTCACAACCAGTGATCCCGCCAACAACCAAATTTCCAATTCCGCAGCAAGCTGACGATAAGCCAACAATGCTGGGTCTTTGAGCTCCGTAAACGCCTTACTTTCCAAGCCGCCGGGCCGCTTCTCACAAAGGTTAACGACTTCCGGCATCGTGACGAAGGCCGCACCTTCAGCGTGAGCGCGGCGGACCATTTCGCTTGAGGCGACAATATTTGGTGCGATTTCGGCCGCCGAGGTTGTTTGCACACAGGCGGCGCGTAAAATCATACTCGGTCTTCCAGCATCAGATCGAGCTTACCGTCCAATTCAAGGGCATAGAGTTCGTCGCAGCCGCCGACATGCTCGCCGTCGATGAAAATTTGGGGTACTGAGGTACGACCGCCGGCCCGCTCGACCATTTCCGCCTTTCGAACCCGGTCCATCATCACGTCGATGTCTTCGAATTCCACGTTCTTGCTGTTCAGCAACCCCTTCGCACGATGACAAAAGCCGCACATGGGACTTGTGTAAATTTCAATTTTAGGCATCTCTGCTCTCATTTTTCTCGATTCGACAACACAGTAGAAATTTAGAAGGGAGTGCCGCAAGCCCACATCGTTTATCTGTATTGCCAGGCTTGCTTGATCCCACCGGTCCCGTGCGTTTGTATACCGGCAATTGGAACCGGGTTATCGGCGACACGCCGCCAGGGAGATTGGTACATGAGATTTAGTTTTACTGAGGAGCAGGAAGAGTTCCGCGTTTTTTTACGGCGCTTCCTGGAAACCAAATCACCCACGACGGAAGTTCGCCGGCTCATGGATACCGACGAAGGTTATGACGAAGCGGTCTGGAAACAGTTAAGTTCCGAACTTGGCCTGCCCGCGGTCCATGTGCCAGAGGAATATGGCGGCCAGGGTTTCACGGTCGCAGAACTGGCCATCGTGGTCGAAGAGATGGGTCGTACATTGCTCTGCGCACCGTATTTTTCCTCCGCTGTACTTGGCACAACGACAATACTCGAAGCGGCTACGGAAGAACAAAAACGTACCCTTCTACCCCCACTCGCGGCAGGCGAAACCCGCGCCACGCTCGCCTTCACCGAAGAAAACGGGTTGTGGGACAGCAGCGGCGTCGAGGCGACAGCCACCATATCCGGTGACGGTTTCACGATCGATGGGACTAAAAGCTTTGTTCTTGACGGCCACACCGCTGATATGATCGTCGTCCTAGCCCGTAAACCGAGTACGAGCGGCGATGACGGGTTGTCTTTCTTCACCGTCGCGGGCGATGCAAAAGGGCTTACTCGGACCTTGCTCAAGACCACCGACCCGACACGCAAGCAAACACGGCTGAATTTCGAGAACGTGCAAGCTGAATTGCTTGGTACGGAAGGGGCCGCAGCGGAACCGTTGACAAAAGTACTCGACATTGCCGCGATTTGCCTCGCAAACGAGATGGTGGGCGGTGCGGAGAAACTCCGTGAGTCGGCGCTGGAATATTCCCTGATGAGGGTCCAGTTTGGCCGGCAAATCGGTTCCTTCCAGACGATGAAGCACAAATCGGCTGATATGTTGCTAGAGGTCGAACTCGCGAAATCAGCCGCGTATTACGCTGCGGCGGCCGCCGCTGAAGGCGATGACGAAACGCCAGCCCTCGCCTGTCTCGCCAAGGCCGGTGCCTCGCAAGCCTATATGCAGACTGCAATCAACACGGTGCAGATCCATGGCGGTATCGGCTTCACTTGGGATAACGATACACATCTTTGGTTCAAGCGGGCCAAGAGTTCGGAAGTCTTCCTGGGTGATCCGGCATACCACCGCGAGCTGCTGATGCATCGTTGGGACGTTTGACGAAAGGGAAAAGCAATGAGCGAAGCAAACGAAGCCGATGTCCGCGAAGAAGTTAGCGCTTGGCTGAACGAAAACTGGGACCCCAATCTTGGTCTCGTCGAGTGGCGCGAAAAGCTAATCGAATCCGGATGGGGGGCGCCCACCTGGCCTGTCGAATGGTACGGAAAAGGTTATTCCGATGCGCTTGGCCGAGCAATCGATGAGGAGTTCGAGAAGATTGGCGCCATTACCGTGGCGCGCACCGGCATCCGCAACCTCGCCGCGGCGACCATCCTAGTGCATGGCAACGAGCTGCATAAAAAGAAGTTTTTGCGCCGTATCCTGACCGGCGAGGATACTTGGTGCCAGTTGTTCAGCGAACCCGGCAGCGGATCGGACCTGGCGGGCGCCACAACGCGCGCCGATCAGAAAGGTAACAAGTGGATCGTAAACGGGCAAAAGGTTTGGACCACCAGCGCTCATCACGCACAGTACGCGCTGCTGCTGGCGCGCACCGATTGGGACATCGCAAAACATAAGGGACTTAGCTACTTTATACTCGACATCGAGCAGAAAGGCGTCGAGGTCGTGCCTCTGAAGCAGATGAACGGACATGCCTCGTTCAACCAGGTCTTCTTCACCGATGCAGAAATTGAGCCGGAATTCCAGGTCGGTGAACTTGGTGAGGGCTGGGCGATCGCGACAACGACACTGATGCATGAACGGCGGGGCGCCGACGGACTGCGCCGGTGGCAAGAGGCGTCCGAGCGCAAGGGACGATGCTACGAAGAAGAAGCTGAGGAAATCGCCCACCAGCTTGAACCCTACAAATGGTATCCGCAGCGAGCCGGCCGCGTTGATCTTATCATTGAACGCGCCAAGGAAACCGGCAAGAATGCAGACCCTTCGGTGCGCCAGGAGATTGCCAAACTGATGATCATGGCAAAGTCGGCGGAGTGGACGGCACGGCGCGCCCGAGCGGCACAGGAGCAAGGCCAGTCGCAGGGGCCAGGCGGATCGATCGGCAAGCTGACCTCGAGCAATGTCGCCAAGCAGGCAGCCCATGTGCACACCATGATCACTGGTGCTGACGCGATGCTGACCGCCGAGGACAGCCCGATGGATGGCATTATTGCCGAAATTCTGGTTTCGTTTCCGGCAACGTCGATTGCCGGCGGCACCGATGAAATTCAGCGCAACATCATCTCCGAACGCGTTCTCAAGATGCCTAAAGAGATCCGCATGGATGCCGAAATGCCTTTCCGTGACGTGCCGCGGAACATCGTTCCCGAACGGTAAGTGAAAGAGAGACAGCCGTGACAGACACACCGCGCGGCCCGCTACAGGGCGTCCGCGTCATAGACCTTACCACGGTCATGCTCGGCCCGTTCTGCACCCAGATCCTGGGTGAGATGGGTGCCGACGTGATCAAGATCGAGCCGCCAGGAGGCGATATCGGCCGCTGGACCGGCGTCGCCAAAACGCGCGGCATGTCCGCCGCCTACATGATGAAAGGCCGCAACAAGCGCAGTGTCGTCCTTGACCTGAAGAAAGAAGAGGCACGTGAGCCATTGCAGCGCCTTGTCGAGTCGGCAGACGTATTCGTGCATAACATTCGCCCCAAAGCGGCTCTGCGCCTTGGAATCGACTATGAAACCATTTCCCGCTGGAAAGAGGATATCGTCTACGCCGCCGCGACCGGGTTCGGTGAAGCTGGACCCTTCGTCGACAAACCGGCCTATGACGACCTGATTCAGGGCGCATCTGGCCTGGCGGCCTTGTTCGGTGCCGTAACTGGCACTCCACGCTATGGTCCCACCGTGCTAGCGGACAAAACCACTGGCTTATTTCTCACCTATTCAATATCCATGGCGCTTTTCCATCGCGAACGGACCGGCGAAGGACAACGCGTCCACGTCCCAATGTACGAATCTTTCTCTGCCTTTGTCATGAATGAACACATGCAGGGCCGACTTTACGAACCACCGGAGAGCCCCGCCGGCTACCAGCGTATGCTGACGCCGCACCGTCGGCCTTTTCCGACTGCGGACGGACACATCTGCGTCCTACCCTACAACGACAAACACTGGTCGCGTTTCTTCGACGTCACCGGCATGCCGGAGATGGCAAGCGACCCGCGTTTCGCCGACCAACCGTCGCGCTCCAAAAATATCGATGCACTTTACGAAATTGTCGTCAACGTAATGCAGAGCAAGAGTTCGGCAGAATGGCTCGCGATTCTAGAAGACGCCGACGTGCCCGTGATGCCGATGAACGAGCCGGAAGATCTGTTCGATTGCCCACATCTAAGCGCCGTCGACATGTTCCCGACCGTCGAACATCCCAGCGAAGGTACGATTAGGCATATCAAGGTGCCGGTGACCTTCTCAAAAACACCGGGCGGCTACTATCGCCATCCCGAAACACTTGGCGAAAGCACAGTTCCTATCTTGGAAGAGGTCGGGTATTCATCCGAAGATATAGCGACATTGCAAGCGTCCGGCGCCGCAGGCACGCCGAAGCACTAATCCACGTTGTTTATAACACGCTCCACTGCCTGTGCAGCGGAAAGAAAACGATGATCATCGTTGCGGCAGCCGACCAGCTGCACCCCGAGGGGCAATCCTTTTGGTCCCCTCCCCGCAGGCAGGGTCACAACAGGAGCGTAAGTCGCCGTCCAGGGAAGGTTAAAAATTGGATTGCCGGTACTATCTATCCCTTTGGGCGCCTCACCGGTTGCGCTTGGCGTCAATAGCAAATCAACGCCTTCCATCGCAGCGGCAAAACGTCCGCGGTAGGAGTCGAGCGTCGCCAAGGCACCTCGGTAATCTGTGTAGCTGCAATGGATGCCATCGTTAACGCGACCAGCCAGAAGTTTCTGGCTTAGTTGGTCGAGATGGTGCAGCCGTTCATGCAACATAACCCGGGCAAACTCGAAACCTGAGACATCGCGCATTGCCTGTACCAAATCGGCTGTCCCCTCCGGCATCTCGAAATCGGTAACGGTGGCACCGGCACTTGACAATCGGCTAGCCACATCGATGACAAGGTCTTGGGTGTAAACTTCGGCCTGTTCCCACCAAGGCGTCCGGCAAATGCTGACGCGCAGACAGCTAAGGTCGACTTCGGCCAATTTGACGAAAGGTAACAACATGATGGCGGTGCGAAACAGGGCCAGGTCAGCGACTGAACGTGCTATCAACCCCAACGTATCAAGCGAAGGAGAGTTGTCCCGCACGCCGGTGAGGCTAAAATCACCGTAGCTCGGCTTGTAGCCCACAGCACCGCAGAAGGCAGCCGGGCGGATCGTCGAGCCGGTAGTCTGTGTGCCGAATGCCACAGGCACCATGCCCGCACCGACCGCAGCAGCTGAACCGCTCGAAGAACCGCCCGGCGTGTGGTCCGAGTTAAACGGGTTGCGGGTCGGACCTGGTTGGACATGAGCGAACTCCGCCGTCCCCGTCTTGCCAAATAGAATTGCTCCCTCGTTCCGGCAAGCCGCTATGCATGGCGCATCCCAAGCCGGCCGGTTGCCCGCATAGATCGCCGAGCCGTGCGTCGTCGGCATATCAACCGAATCGATAATGTCCTTTGCTCCGAAGGGTACGCCCTTTAGAAGTCCTCTTGAAGATGATTTGTCCGCCGCTCTCGCTGCCGTAAAGACAGCGTCCCGGTCCAAGTGGGCCCAGGCCCGGAGGTTACCCTCCTGTGACTCAACTCTCTCGACACAAGAGATCGCCAAGGCCTCGCAGGTCAATTCATTGGCCTCGATTGCGGCAACGATTTCCGTCGCAGTCAACTCGTATGGTTCTGTCATGCTTCCCTCAATTTTACGGCCGGGTAAACTGCGCCAAGGTCTAGGCCCTTAATGCCTGAAGCGCCGGCTCACCTCAGCACTCAGGCACATTCCTCGACGGTAGCACCTGTGGTCTGCACATCCTCGATAAAAGGGATGCGTGCCCGCCAAGCCATCTCTTAAGGTATAGGTATCCTACAAATTGCGGTTACGCGCCAACGATGCGGCTGAATGCATTGCCCTTACGGCGCGAACACCGGAAAGATTAGTGTTCCGTCGCGTTTGATTTGGTTGATCAGCTCAATCTCCCAGTCAAGATACTGATTCATGGCATCTTCAGCCGTACCTTCGCGATCATATGGTTTGTAAAAAATATCTTCGCGATCAGCCGCCAGGTTCGAATAACCCTTTTCGGTCGGCAGGCCAGCCTTGCACCACGCTTCGGTACCTCCTTCCAAAGCAAATACCTTCACATCGGTCAGCTTCGCCAAGTCTTGAGCCGCTAACAGCGCCAACCGGCCATCACTGCTGGTTACCACATAAGACTCCGCCTCCGGCAACCGGGTCAGCGCATCTTCGAGACGGGCACGGATCGCCCACCAGGACCCAGCGATATGACCGTCTCGATAACTCAGACTGTCCCCTACATCGATGACAACCGCGCCGTCCGGCAACGCTGCAGGTGCTGCGGTTGCGACGGTGACGGAGCTAACTTCCGTTGGGTCATTCGTCTCGTCCCCCGTTACAAGCGGCAAGCTTTCTAAACCGCCGTCCAGCACATGAACGTCTTTCCAACCCATCTGAACCAACCAATGCGCTGTCATAGTTGCTCGCACACCCGTATCGTCGATCAGGACAACCCGTGCGTTGTTCGTGGCCACATACTTATCAGTCGCTTGGACCAGCTGCCCGCCAGGCGCATGGCGCGAACTTGTTACATGTCCAGCTGCGTACTCCTCCGGCGACCGAACGTCGAACAGGTACAAGGTGCGTTTGTCCGTTTCATTCTGCCATTCGAAGAGCGTCGCGATGTCAATGGTGTCTACACCGTACTTCTCTGCCACTTGCGTGGCGGCACTTTGCGCCCAGCCAAGGGCACTATCGGATACCGGTTCGTATTTGCGTGTTGAGCCATGTTCCAGCTCGAAGCCGGCCAAGTGCCACCCCATAGTCCCATTAGTCAGGGCCATGACCTTGTTCTGCGTGCCCGCATTGATCAATGATTGCGCTCCGATGATCGAGCGGGTGCGGCCCGCACAATTGACTACCACCAGCGTGTCCGGATCGGGCGCTAGGTCACGTACATGATAGGTCAATTCTGCGCCAGGTGAGTCTATGCCACCAGGGATGTTCATCCGATGATATTCGTCCATTGGTCGACTATCCAGGATAACCAGGTTTTCCCCAGCATCGATCTTACACTTTAGCTCTTCGGCTGAAATATTCGGGGTGTCGCAATGGTGCTCTATATATTCGCCGAACACCTTGGACGGCACGTTCATGCCACTGAACAGCTCGAAGCCGGCCGCATCCCAGCCTTCGATTCCGTCCGTTAGGATCGAGAGGTCGTTATAGCCCATCGCCGCAAGTGTCGGGGCGGCTCGTTCGGCCAGTCCCTCTCCTGCATCTACCAGAACAATTCGTGTAGCCGACCTTGGCACAAGATCACGGACCGACAGCTCGAGGATGCTGAGCGGGATATTGTTGCAGCGCAAGATATGGCGTTGGCCAAAGACACCCTCCTCACGCACATCGATGACAGCGAGTTCGCCTCCATCGTTCAAAGCGGTCCGGAGTGCCTTGGCATCAATGGCTGACAGCATTTCATTCTCCCTGTGATGTTATTCACAACTCTAAGCTTCGCCCGTGCTCTCCTCAACTAGGTTGCCCACCAATCAGAAGCACACCATAGTACAACGCCATGACAGACGAGATGACCGTATTCGACCGCCAACTCGTGCGGGCGCGACGAGATCGTGCGGCCGCCAACTTCGATAATTTTGATTTCCTGTTTCGCGAAGTAGCCGACCGGCTAGCTGATCGTTTGCTAGATATCGTTCGTGTGTTTCCAATGGCATTGGAACTTGGCTGCCACACGGGTGTGTTGAAACGTATCCTCACTGACCGTGGCAAGATCGAGATGCTGATCCAATGTGACGTTTCAGAAAAGATGGCGCGCAAAGCAGAGGGTCTTACCGTCGTCGCGGACGAGGAAGCGCTGCCCTTCGACAGCCCACGTTTCGATCTTGTGTTCTCTAATTTATCTATGCATTGGGTAAACGATCTTCCTGGTGCGATGGTTCAGGCAAGCCGTTGCCTCAAACCCGACGGCCTTTTTCTTGGCGCAATCCTCGGCGGCGACACGCTCCATGAGCTTCGCGATTGCTTAATGCAAGCAGAACTGGACCTTAGCGGCGGGGTAAGTCCCCGCTTTTCCCCCTTCGCCCAAGTCCGCGATGCCGGTGCTCTATTGCAGCGTGCGGGATTCACCCTACCGGTGACAGACAGCGACATTATTACCGTAACTTATGAAAACGCGTTCTGCCTGATGAGTGACTTGCGGGGCATGGGAGAAACCGGTGCCGCCATTAACAGGTCAAAAAAGTTCACTCGTCGCCAACTGTTCCTGCAAGCCTCTAAGCTATATCAAGAACGTCATGCCAACGGTGATGGCCGGATTCCCGCCACCTTTGATGTAATTTATCTACATGGTTGGTCGCCCCATGCCTCGCAGCAGCAAGCGCTTCATCCTGGTAGTGCAAAAATCCGCCTCGCGGACGCGCTAAATACAGAGGAGATTGGGACCGGTGAACAGGCGGACCCGTCTTAGAGGAAATCCTGCAGCATTGCGACCAGAGGCTCGTCAGCGGGCGGCATCGGGGAATCGCTGAGTCGCATGGGACGGACCCAAGCCAGTTTCTGGCCCTCCTTCGCATGCGGGATCCCTTTCCAAACGCGGCAGACATAGAGTGGCATCAAAAGATGGAAATCATCATAGGCGTGACTGGCGAAGGTCAACGGCGCAAGACAGCTCTGGCGCGTGTCGATGCCAAGCTCCTCCTGCAGCTCGCGAATCAAAGCCTCGCCGGGCGGCTCACCCATCTCGACCTTACCGCCAGGAAATTCCCAGAGACCCGCCATCGACTTGCCTTTCGGCCTCTGCGCGATGAGTACGCGACCGTCCGCGTCGATCAAAGCAACGGCCACCACCAAGACGACTGGCAGACTTCCGCGCTCCTCTTGGTTCGCGTCCCAACACCCACTCTGAACACCTTGAATTTCTTTCAGGATCGGTAGTCCGCGTTGATGGTTACGTATCCGTGTGTCAGATCGCAGGTCCAGACCCGCGCTTGGCCCCGTCCCAAACCAATATCAATTGCAATTTTAATGTTCTGACCTTTCATGTGCTCAGCGATGGGCCCTTCGATGTAGTCTTCACGCACAATTCCCTGTTCGGTGATCGGTACGCCGCCCATAGAAATGGACAACTTGTCACGGTCTGCCGGTTCGCCCGTCTTGCCGACGGCCATGACAATGCGGCCCCAATTGGCGTCCTCGCCGGCGATTGCTGTCTTGACCAGGGGCGAGTTTGCCACTGTCAAACCGATCTTGCGAGCCGAACTTTTTGATACGGCTCCGCTGACATCGATTGTGACCAATTTCTGTGCGCCCTCACCATCGCGAACGACTTGCGTCGCCAAATCCGTCAACAGGTCCTCCAGAGCACGCCGAAATTCGCGAAAATGCTTATCACGGGCCGAGATAACGGCGGGATGGCGCTTGCCCTTGCCGGTCGCAAAAAACAAAACTGTATCGCTGGTAGAGGTGTCGCTATCGACCGTAATGCAGTTATAGGATTTATCCGCTCCGGCCTTCAGAATCGACTGCAGAACCCGGGCCGGGATCTTTGCGTCTGTAAAAACAAAGCCCAACATCGTCGCCATATCCGGCGCAATCATGCCAGAGCCCTTGGTGAAGCCGGCTAAGGTTACCTCGGAATTGCCTATCTTAGCGGTGCGCATAGCGGCCTTTGGAAAGGTATCCGTCGTCATGATCGCTTCAGCCGCCTGCCGCCAGGACCCGGCCTTCAGGCCGGGCACTATTCCCGGCAGTTTACTCGCGATGTAATTTGGCGGAACCGGTTCGCCGATCACGCCAGTCGACGCGACATAGACCTGATCCTTAGGACAACCTATCAGTTTCGCCGCCACCTTGACGGTTTCAGCTACGACCGTATCACCCGCCAACCCAGTAAAAGCGTTCGCGTTACCCGAATTGACAACAACAGCCCGCGCCTTTCCATGCGACAAAATATTCCGACACCAATCTACCGGAGCGGAGGGACAACGCGACTTCGTGAACACTCCCGCCACCGTGGTACCGTGCGCCAGACGCGCTACCAAAAGATCTTTTCCACCCTTAGCCGGTTTCAGCCCGACATGCCGGCCCACTAGTTCTAAACCAGCAACGGCTGGAATTCGCGGGAAACGTTTTGGGGCGAGTGGCGATTTTTCAAGCACGAAACACCTATTGAGCTGTCAACGGCGCCGGCAACGGTTTGCCGTCCAAACCAAACCGTTCAACCTTTGCGCCCTCAACCATCTGCCGCATAACACTAACGGCAATGGCCCGCCCGGCATCGCGCAAGATACGCGGCCGTATTTCCTCAAAAGACGGCGGCGTAACCGTGCGTCGGTCCTCAACCTTAATCACGTGCCAACCAAACCGAGTCTTGACGGGGATTGGCGTAACTTCACCGGCCTTCATAGCAAAAGCCGCATCAGAAAAGGGTTTCACCATATCGCCGCGTTTAAAATAACCAAGATCCCCGCTATTCGCGGCGCTCGGTCCAGTGGAAAACTCCTTCGCCGCCGCCTCAAACGCCTTGCCCGCATCAATGTGGCCGATAACGTTTTTCGCATCGGTTTCAGTCTTCAGTAGAACATGCCGTGCTCGAACTTCCTCGACCGGCGGGTTTTTCTTAAGAAACTCCTGATAGCGCCGTTCCACGACACCCGGCGTCAAATTCTGTTCAATTAATTGGTTGAGATAGACTTCGCCAATGAGTACATCTTCCATCCGTTTCAGTTGCCTCTTTACCTTCGGATTGTTCTCCAAGTTGTTCTTGCGGCCCTCGACGATCAAAAGCTGCTGCTGAATCAAGCGTTCGAGAAGCTGCGGATAAATTTTCTCCAACCCTGTCTGCTGCATTTGTTGAGGTAAGGAAGAAAAGGCACGAACCATTTCGCTATGACGGATATCGTGACCTTCAACCGTAGCTACCACAGGATCATTCTGGGCTGTGGCCGGAAAGCCAGACATCAGTGCGAGGGTGGCCGCAACAATGGCGGCGCGAGCGCTTGTATGGCATGGCATTCAACTACTCCTCAAAATTTGAAACGGCGCGCGCCCACGTGTTCGCGATCGGGGATAAACCATATGCCAGCAAAGGGCACAAGGGCGAGAACCCGTTTCTGAGGGCTTACCGCAGCGTTGACAGTAGTCGTCCAGGACCTTATGTGACTGCGCAAGTCCTTTTGCAGTATAGTAATTATCTGCGGCGCCTAAATTTTTTCGCGCACCAACCCTTAACCCGAGGTTCTTCATGATCGGCGGCATGCTCCAACGGGTATTTGGGTCACCGAACGACCGATTCATCAAGTCGCTGCACAGCACCGTCGATGCTATAAACGCGGCGGAAGCTCAGCTCGAATCGCTCGATGATGCGGCCCTACGGGATAGGACGGATTGGCTGCGCCAACGGCTCGCCGACGGCGAAAGCCAAGACGACGTTTTGGTCGACGCATTCGCCACCGTCCGAGAAGCAGCTAAGCGGACCCTGGGGCAGCGCCACTACGACGTTCAGCTCCTTGGCGGTATGGTGCTTCACCAAGGCAAGATTTCGGAGATGAAGACCGGTGAAGGCAAGACACTCGTGGCGACCGCTGCAGTCTATTTGAACGCACTGGAAGGCAAAGGCGTCCACGTTGTGACGGTCAATGACTATTTGGCCAAACGCGATTCCGAGTGGATGGGCCAAGTATACAAACTCCTTGGACTGAGAGTCGGGTGCATCGTACACGGATTGGATGACGAAGAACGGCGTAAGCAATACGCCACTGACGTTACCTATGGCACGAACAACGAGTTCGG
>PBDC01000026.1 GCA_002717185.1 Rhodospirillaceae bacterium | reverse complement strand
TGGATCCCAATTGCGTTTGACTTGGCACGCACACGGCGCAGCATCTCCGATGTCCGCGAGCGGATGGAAGCGAACGGTCGCGACCCGGATCAGCTCACTACGTCGATCCTCTATCTGCCAGAGGAAACTGGGGAGGATACCGTCCTAGAGGCGCTTGACTGTGGCGCCGATCGTGTAATCCTGCGGGTGCCGACTGAGGATGAGAAGACGGTGCTGGCCTTTATGGACCGGTTCCAGAAGTTTACAGGTTAGTAAGGCAAATCCAGGTTGAACGAGTGTGGTATGATTTGGTCAACGATGGCTCTTAGCCGCCCTAATCGATAGAATTGGCCCATGAGCACGCAACATTCCACCGACAAACGGCCATTGAAACGCAAAACTAAGCGCATCTCACCGGCGATCAAGCATTACACTTTTGTAGAGACACCGGTCGGGCGGCTATTGATTGCCGGCGCTAGAGAAATCGTGATGCTTAACAATTTCCCGACCGGAAGCCAGGCGATGCAGCCTTGGCCGGAATGGTTGCGTGACGACAATATGTTCAGTAATGCTAAGCAACAGTTCACCGAATATTTCGAAGGGACGCGGACCGAATTTACCATGGCGGTCGAAATGGACGGGACCAATTTCCAGAAACAATGTTGGACGGCGCTGCGCCAGGTGCCGTACGGCGCTACAATATCCTACGGTGAGTTAGCGCAGCGAATCGGTCGTCCTGGGGCGAGCCGTGCGGTCGGTGCCGCGAACCACGCCAACCCACTGCCCCTCGTTGTCCCCTGCCATCGGGTGATAGGTTCCGATAAATCCCTAACGGGTTTCGGTGGCGGGCTGGACACGAAATTACAACTACTGGCTATAGAAAACCCAACCGCCTACGGAACTGACACGCAAGGCAACCTCTTCGATACCGCCTAGTTATCAAACCGAGGAATGTACGATGACGGAAACCTATACAAAAACCGATCTTTACAGCCTGCCGGCGGAAGAGGCAGAACAAGGGCTGCGCGTGCAGCTTGCTGCTGCTTACCGTATGGTCGACTATTACGGTTGGACCGAACAGATCTATGGCCACTTGACCGCACGCGTGCCGGGGCCTGAGGCACATTTTCTCATTAACCCGTTCGGCTTGAACTATGATGAGGTGACCGCGTCGAACCTGGTTAAAATTAATTGCGATGGCGAAATCGTCGAAGGCGATCACACGGTGAACCGGGCAGGATTTGTAATCCACTCCGCCGTGCACATGGCCGACACCGAGACACACAAATGCGTTATGCACACCCACACGCGTGCCGGTATGGCGGTGGCAGCGGTGAAGGGGGGGCTCCAGCCGATCTCTATGGCTTCGACAGGTTTCTACGGTCAGCTTTCCTACCATGATTACGAAGGCGTCAGCCTGGACACCGATGAACGTGAGCGGCTGCTCGACGATCTTGGGGACAACAGCGCTATGATCCTGCGAAATCACGGGCTGTTGACTACCGGCCGCTCGGTCCCCGAAGCCTTTCAACGTCTCTACCGATTGGAACGATCCTGCCAGGTCCAGATTGACGCCTCGTCGTCAGGTGAGCTCAACCTGCTTACCGATAATGTTGCCCGTGCTTCAGCGGACGGGCTTAACACCGGCGCTAGCATGCACGGCCAGGCCCCGACCTTTGGTGGTCTGGAGTTCGCGGCAATGATGCGCAAGATGGACAAAATCGACCCTAGTTATCGGAACTAGTCCTCGGCCATCGTCTTGGGTAGGGGCGTCAATCCTAGCACAGGCGCGGATACATAGAGACGATCCAGCAGAAATTGCGTTCATTAAGAGATTTAGCAACGCTATTCAGCAATCCAGGGCCAAAACGGCGTGCTTATAGACATCAGCGCCTCGACCCAGCCGAGCCTGAAATCCCTGCCACAGTAACTAGAGTATTCAGCACACGCTTAGGGTCTCCCTGCGTCGCCTTGAGACAGGTGGCTTGCCTTTCCTGGCTTTTGACCCCAGATTCACAGTATGAAGGCGCTGCGACAGAAACGTAAGATCATCAACCGGCTGCAGCTGACTGAAGCGGCGGTCGAACTGCTCGATCTCATTGAATCCGAGCGTCGGGACGCGTTACTCGCGCGCTACCGGTCGGTACTCGACAGCGGCTTCGCAGAAGTACACCGCCGGTTCGAGGACGACCATGATGGCGCGTTGGCGGTACGGGGCAATTGTTACTTAATTGATCAATTGATCCGCACGATCTACGAGATCGCCGCCGACTACATCTATCCCGCCGCCAACCCGACCGCGACCGATCAGCTCTGCATCGTCGCCTATGGCGGCTATGGGCGGGGGGAGTTGGCGCCTAAGTCGGACGTCGATTTACTCTTTGTTTTACCCTATAAGCCGACACCCCGCTCAGAGCAGATCATAGAGCACACACTCTACATGCTCTGGGATCTGGGGTTGAAGGTTGGCCATGCAACGCGGTCGATTGATGAATGTCTACGCCAAGCCAAAGCAGACATAACGATTCGCACCGGCCTTTTGGAGGCGCGCTACATTTGGGGTGAACAGAAACTGTTTCTGGAACTGCGCCATCGTTTCTGGCGCGAGGTCGCGGCGGGTAGTGAGAGCGAGTACGTCGAGGCCAAGCTCAATGAGCGCGACGAACGGCACAGAAAGATGGGCGACTCGCGCTACGTGCTGGAGCCAAACATCAAAGAGGGCAAAGGGGGCATCCGTGACCTTCAGACGCTCTATTGGATAGCCAAATACCTCTATCAGGTTGATGATGTCGGCCAGCTTGTCGAAAAAGGTGTTCTCACTACAGAGGAGATGGCGTTATTCGACAAAGCGCATATGCATCTTTGGTCTGTGCGGTGTCACCTGCACTATCTCACCGGCCGGCCGGAAGAGCGGCTGACCTTCGATGTGCAACCGCAGCTAGCAGAGGCGATGCAATATCTTGATCGCGGGCGCACCCGCGGGGTCGAGCGCTTCATGAAACATTATTTCCTGGTCGCCAAGGATGTTGGAGACCTGACGCGGATCTTCTGTGCTGCGCTGGAAGCGCGTCAGCAACGTCAACGCCGCTTCTTGGCACCACTGTTTGGGTTGTTGAACCGAGACATCGAGGGCTTTCCAGTGGCTAGTGGGTGGCTTGGTATCCCCGGGCCGCGGCACTTCGCGCAGAACCCGGTCGACATGCTGCGCATTTTCGAGGTGGCCCAGCGAAACGGACTCGACATCCATCCCGACGCGCTGCAGGCAATGACGCGTAGCCTGCGCCGAATTAACAAGAAGGTGCGGGACGACCCGGAAGCGAACCAAATTTTTCTGCGAATCCTGACCTCAGAGAAGGGGGCGGAAAGCACGCTCAGACGTATGAACGAAGCCGGCGTTTTCGGCCGTTTCATACCGGATTTTGGCCGGGTCGTAGCGCAGATGCAGTACGACATGTACCATGTTTACACAACCGACGAGCACACGATCCGTGCAATCGGCATGCTGAGCGAGGTTGAGCGTGGCGAATTGAAGGATGAGCTGCCGGTTTGCAGCGAGATCGTCCACAATGTGCTGTCGCGAGAGATATTGTACGTTGCCGTGCTGCTTCATGACATCGCCAAAGGGCGCGGCGGCGACCATTCGGTGCTAGGGGCGGAGGTTGCAGAGCTTCTTTGCCCGCGGTTTGGGTTCAACGAAGCGAAGACGGAGACCGTTGCCTGGCTGGTGCGCCACCATCTCGATATGAGCAACATCGCCTTCAAACGCGATCTTGACGACCCCAAGACGACAATCGATTTCGTGGAAATTGTGCAGTCGCCAGAGCGACTTCGGTTGTTGCTCTGCTTAACCGCGGTAGATATCCGCGCGGTTGGTCCCGGCCGCTGGAACAATTGGAAGGCCGCCTTGCTGCGTGAGATCTATTATCGCTCGGAAGCAGTTATGAAAGGCGGCTTCGAGGGAGAGCGGATGGGTGACCGCGCTGCTGAAATTAGGGAAATGCTATTCGAACGCCTGACTAACTGGACGGCGGACGCGGTGGACGAGCATTTCAAACGGGGTCCGGCCTCATACTGGCTTTACTACAGTTCGGACACACTGGTGCGACACGCCCGGTTCGTGCGCCAGGCCACCGAGGCAGGACGGCCACTCGCCATTGATACCGAGATAGAACGGGAACTCGACGTCACCGAGTTAACGGTTTACGCAGCTGATCATCCAGGACTTTTCAACAAGATAGCCGCGGCAATCGCGGTCTGCGGTGCGTCCATTGTCGATGCGCGTATCTACACTTTCAACAATGGCATGGCGCTGGACAGTTTCTGGATTCAGGATGCCACGGGGCATACTATCGACAGCCAGTCTGGCCTGTCGCGGATAGAAGAGCGAATAGAGCAATCCTTGGCAGGTCAGCTGCGCGTTGTTGACGAAATGACCAAGCGTCGGGGCCTGCCGAGCCGCACTGACGTCTTCAAAGTGCCGCCGAGGGTACTCATCGACAACAAGGCCAGTAATACCTTCAGCTTGATCGAGGTAAATGGACGCGATCGACCGGGACTGCTGTACGATATCACTCGTGCGTTACATGATCTCGGTCTGCAGATTGCCTCAGCCAAGATCTCTACCTATGGCGAGCGGGTGGTCGATGTCTTTTACGTTAAGGACGTGTTTGGCATGAAGGTGGATCACAAGGGCAAGCTGCAGCAGATTGAGAAGACGCTGTTGGAAGCCTTGTGTGACCCGTTGGATGTAGAAGAGCAGGCCCTCAGTGGCGCTGCAGCGGAGTAGGAAGATTTATGACAATCGTGGCTTTAAAGGTTCTTCCCTCAAATCATTTCTTTCCTTAGGGGAGAGGTAGGATCTGGGAATGCTCGTATTAGCGAACTCAGCATTTCAATCGATTAGTCATTTGTGGCACGGATCTGGACTTATTCGCGCCGCAAAGTTCGCCTAAACTCTGTTATGGCACTTTTTCGATCCATCGCGACGGTTGGCGGCTGGACCATGGTCAGTCGCGTGCTCGGCTTTGCGCGCGATATGCTCATCGCCAACGTTATCGGCGCTGGGTTGATCGCGGACGCCTTCTTCGTCGCTTTCAAGTTTCCGAACTTCTTCCGCAGGCTTTTCGCGGAGGGGGCCTTCAACGCTGCTTTCGTTCCGCTCTTTTCCAGACGTTTGTCGACGGACGGGAAGGAGATCGCGGTGAGGTTTGCTGCCGAAGTGGCGTCGGTGCTGGGCACGGTTTTGTTGGTCTTTACCCTGGCGGCCTTGCTCACCATGCCCTGGCTCATGCTGGCAATTGCACCGGGTTTTACTGACCAGCCGGAAAAATTCAACCTCACCGTTGATCTGACGCGCCTTACATTCATCTACCTAACTTTTATGGCGATGGTTGCGCTGATGGGCGGCATGCTGAATTCCCTGCAGCGTTTCGCGGCGACGGCCGCGGCGCCGATTGTCTTGAACATCATGCTGATTGCGGTGCTGTTGGGTGTGCGCCACGGTGTGCTGCCAGGTCCCGGGTATGCGCTTGCGTGGGGGGTAGCGATCGCCGGCCTGGTGCAGTTTGTTTGGATTGCGCTTGCCTGCAAGCGAGCTGGGATCGGGTTCACCCCGTTGTGGCCCCGGCTGACACCAGGGGTCAAGCGGCTGCTCGTCTTGATGGCACCGGCTCTCTTGGGCGCTGGCGTTGTCCAGGTTAACTTGGTGATTGATGTAATCCTCGCTTCGACTTTGTCCGAAGGCTCGGTCTCTTTCCTTTACTATGCCGACAGGATCAACCAGCTTCCGCTAGGCGTAGTCGGAGTCGCTGTTGGGATTACGCTGCTGCCGCTTCTGACCCGGCAACTGCGCTCAGGCGAGATTGAGTCGGCGCAGGGCAGTCAGAACCGCGCGATTGAGTTTGCGTTGGCTCTTACTTTTCCGGCCACCGCGGCATTGATCGCGATGCCGGGCCCGATCGTCACCGTGCTGTTCCAACGCGGAGCTTTCGACGTCGCGTCGGCCGAAGCAACCGCCGGTGCGCTTGCTGCCTTTGCGGTGGGCCTACCGGCTTATGTACTGATCAAGGCATTGACCCCAAATTTCTTTGCACGGGAGGATACGAAGACGCCGGTCAAGGTGGCAGTCGTGGCGATGATCGTGAATGTTGTGCTGGCGGTTGCCTTGATGCAGGTGTTGGCGCATGTGGGCATCGCGTTGGCAACCGCGTTAAGTGCCTGGTTCAACGCGACGGCCCTGGCGGTGCTATTGGTACGCCGCGGACATTTGACCTTCGACGCGCGGTTGCGGCGCTGTGTGCCGCGCCTGATAATGGCTTCGGCCCTGATGGGGGTCGCTATTTGGTGGGGCTCCGTATGGCTGGCGGGGCCGCTCGGCGGCAACGAGGTGCAGCGGATTGTGGCGCTGGCGGTACTAGTCACCGTGGGCGGCACCCTCTTCGCTCTGGCGGCGCTTGGCACCGGAGCCTTCAAGCTGGCGGATTTGCGCGCGGCGGTTTCCCATCGTGCCGAAACATAAAGGATAATATATGGTCCGATTGACAGACATGCTGGAGGATGATCGCAATCATTTGCTGGCCAAGCCCTGTCCGAAGTTCGAGGGCGAGCCCTGGGTCGAGGGCCCGCCGCTGGCTGAGCGCCGGATCGCCATCGTCACGACCGCCGGATTGCAGATGCGGGAGGACGCGCCCTTCAACTTTCGCAGTGCCGAATACCGGATAATCCCCGGTACGGCCGAAGGTAAGGACCTGGTAATAAGCCATACTTCGGTAAATTTTGACCGCAGCGGATTTCAACGCGACGCCAACGTAATTTTCCCTATCGACCGACTGCGGGAGCTGGAGGCAGAGGGCGCTATCGGATCACTGGGATCCCATCATTACGCGTTCAACGGCGCCTACATGGAACCGGATGCCTACGCAAGAAATTCGCGTGAAGTAGCGACGTTGTTGAAAAGCGACGCAGTCGATACAGTTCTCTTGGTGCCGGTCTGACCGAACTGCACGCGCGCCGTGAGCGCGCTCTCGCATTTTCTGGAAAGCGAAGGCCTGGCGACAACAGGGATCAGTCTAGTGCGTCCGCATACCGAACAGATGGAGCCACCACGTGCGCTTTGGGTGCCGTTCGAGTTGGGGCGCCCCTTTGGTGCGCCTGCCGACGCTGCATTTCAACGCCGGGTGCTGGAGGCGGCACTTGGGCTGTTGGATATGGGCCCGCGACCGTTGCTGGAAGACTTTCCTGATGACGCGCCGGTGACCGATGCGCCGATAGGAGAAAACTGGGTCTGCCCTGTTTCCTTTCCGCCCCCAGTGGTTGATCCAGGCGATATCGGTGCCGCGTTGTTGACGGAAATCGGCCGGTTGGCGCCCTGGTATGTAGAGGCGCGCCGGACGCGGGGCCGCACTAGTGTGCGAGGCGAGACTTTTTCGGTTGAGCAGGCCGCTGCCCATGCCTCCGCCTTTTTGGGCAATCCTCCGGAGACGGGCCCTCAGGCTGTTGTGCGGCTGAAGGAGGCTTTAGAAGACCTGAAGGCCTTTTACAGCGAAGCGGCTGCCGCAAGGCCCGGGGCGTCGAGCAGCGATATTTCCGACTGGCTGTGGCAGAAAACTGAGCTTGGCCGGTTGATGTTCAAATTGTCTGAGACCCTGCTGACAACTGGCGACGAGGCGTTGGGGTATATGGCGACGGGATCCATGGTGCCCCGGGCGCAACGCGAAAAGGCGAGGCCGGCAGCCTCTTGACCCGCGGCGGCGGAGCCGCGATAACTCGCGCCTCTTCGGTTAGGGTTAAAAGGCGAGACCGTTATGGACCGCATCTTCTCGGGCGTTCAGCCGTCCGGCAACCTTCATCTCGGTAACTATCTGGGCGCGATCCGTAATTTTGTGCGTTTGCAAGATCAGTATGAGTGCATCTATTGCGCTGTCGACATGCACGCGATTACCGTATGGCAAGATCCCGAAGAACTGCGCCAAAACACGCGGGAGTTGGCGGCAGCGTTCATCGCAGCGGGTCTCGACCCGAAGTCAAATGTAATAATGAACCAGTCGCAGAACCCGAACCACGCGGAACTCGCATGGGTGTTTAACTGCGTGGCCAGGCTTGGCTGGCTCAATCGGATGACCCAGTTTAAGGAAAAAGCAGGTAAGGACCGCGAGAACGCGTCAGTGGGGCTGTACGCGTACCCTAATTTGATGGCTGCAGATATCCTCGCCTACAAAGCGACGCACGTACCTGTCGGCGAGGATCAGAAGCAGCACCTGGAACTGTGCCGCGATATTGCGCAGAAGTTCAATCACGACTTCAAGACAGAACTTTTCCCAATTGTTGAGCCGCTTATCCTAGGGCCAGCAACACGAGTCATGTCGTTGCGCGACGGTTCGTTGAAAATGTCGAAATCTGATCCGTCTGACAACAGCCGCATCAATTTGACCGATGGGCCAGATGCGATCGCGCAAAAAATCCGTCGGGCGCGGACTGATTCTGAGCCGCTGCCGAGCGAGGCGGCGGGGCTCAAGGGCCGTGCAGAGGCGGCGAACCTGGTTGGCATCTACGCGGCGCTGGCTGATCGTGAAATCGCCGACGTGCTCCGTGATTTCGGAGGCTCAATGTTCTCCAACTTCAAAGGGGTGCTCACTGAGGTCGCAGTCGACAAGTTGGGCCCGATCGGTGAGGAAATGCAGCGCCTGGTGGCCGACCCTACCTATATCGACGGTGTTTTGGCTGATGGTAGTGCCCGTGCACGGGCAATTACGGCGCCGGTTTTGTCTGAAGTCTATGAAACGATAGGGTTTATTGAATCATAGATGGTTCCGTTCTCGCCTGTTGCACTGACGGCCCTTCTTTCATCGGTGTTCAAGTTTTTTGGCAAAGATTTGGTCGGCTAGGGCCATGTCGTGCCACCACGCCTAATGGGGAGGAAGGAACCGCCTTGTTTATGGCGCTGCTGCTGGTATGACCTGGCTTCGCAATATAGGTGAAGTTTGAAGCTGCGTACCGTTGTGATTCCGAAACACAGCCGTTCGGCCGTGTTCGTGGCAGTCCTAATAGGATGAGAAACCGTTCGGAACCGCTGGACGGCGGTAACGCATCGCGGTATGCCACTTCGAACGCTGTAAATTTTAGGGAACCGCAACCATGTTCGCACTGTCCGATGAACAACGCGACTTCCAAGACCGAGCCCGGGACCTCGCCCAGAATGTGATCGCACCGCGCGCGTCGGAAGTTGACTGTAGTGAGCAGTATCCGTGGAGTAATGTGGAAGCTCTGCGTGAAGCCGGCTTTGTCGGCATGACCATTCCGAAGCAATATGGTGGCCAGGGTCGCTCATTTTTGGATGCAGTTTTGCTGATCGTTGAGATGGCGAAAGTATCCGGCGTTACTGGGCGCATCGCGGTGGAATGCAACATGGGCGCGATTAGCGCTGTAATGAAGTACGGCAATGACGAACAACGAAAGATGGCAGCGGAGGTGGTATTGAGCGGTGACAAGCCGGCAATCTGCATCACCGAGCCGGACGCAGGCAGCGCGGCTAGCGAAATGACGACGCGCGCTGACAAGAAGGGAGATAAGTGGATTGTTAATGGCAAGAAGCACTGGATAACCGGTGGCGGTGTTTCGCGCTTGCACCTGATCTTCGCCCGGGTCTTCGAGGATGGCTTCGAGCAGGGTATCGGCGGTTTTCTGGCCGTGCGCGACCCGGATGCTGGGACGCCCAAGGGACTAATCATTGGCAAGCGCGAACCAACCATGGGTCTGCGTGGTATTCCCGAGGCTGAGGTCATCTTCGAGGACTTGGAAGTGCCAGACTCAATGATGATTATCCCGCCGGAAGGGTTGCGACGTGGCTTTGCCGGGCTCATGAACGCATACAACAGCCAGCGTGTTGGGGCGGCTGCGGTCGCCCTAGGCCTGGCGCGTGGCGCCTATGAAAGGGCGCTTGCCTTTAGCCATGAGCGGGAACAGTTTGGCCGGCCGATTCGCGAGTTCCAGGGCCTGCAATGGATGCTGGCCGATATGTCGGTGCAACTCGCCGCCGCCGAGGCGCTTTGCTACAAGGCTGCAGGCAAGGCGGGCGATGGTTTCCCCGATGCCAACGAAGCCGCGCAAGCTAAGATCTTCACTTCCGAAATGGCAATCAAGGTGACCAACGACGCGCTACAGGTGCTTGGCGCAGCCGGCTATTCGCGTAACAATCCGATGGAACGCATGGTCCGCGACGCTCGCATGTTCACCATCGGCGGCGGTACCGCCCAGATCCTGCGCACGGTTGTCGCCTCGCGCATCCTGGAGACCAAGTTGCCACAGACCCGGGACGGCTACATGAACCTGCCGCGCGCTGGCACCGGCGACTGATGGCAACAGCGGCGCAACTGGTCGCGCAGCGCCTCTACGAGGCCGGCTGTCGGCACGCCTTTGGCATTCCCGGCGGCGAGGTTCTGACTGTAATGGAGGCGCTTAAGGCCGCCGGCTTAGAATTCGTGCTGGTCAAGCATGAGAATTCTGGTGGCTTTATGGCCGAGGGCACCTTTCACGTAACTGGCGCGCCGGGCGTGCTGCTTGCAACCGTTGGTCCTGGTGTCGCCAACGCGGTCAATGTTATCGTTAACGCCGAACAGGACCGGGTGCCGCTGATCTTCCTGACCGGCTGCGTCGATCCTGCTGAGGCGCAGACCTATAACCACCAAGTCTTCGATCATGCCGCGCTGATCGGCAGTGTCGGAAAGGCGAGCTTCACCCTGGTTGATGGCGCAGTCGATACGATCATCGATAAGGCGGTTTCTATTGCGATGGATGGAAGGCCTGGCCCTGTTCATATTGATATTTCGACTGCAATTGCTGGCCGCGAGCAGCCGGCAGAGGCACTGACCCGCCGCGTGATGCCGGCTCCCGTTGCGCCGGCTAGCGGACCCGATCTCGATTTTGCCCGTAAATTGTTGCGTAATGCGGAGCGTCCGGTTCTTATCGCCGGGGTCGAGGTGCTGGAACACGATGCGGCTGATACGGTGGCTGCCTTCGCGCGTGATTTTTCGATCCCCGCTATCACCACCTACAAAGCTAAAGGCGTGCTGCCGGAGAACGACCCGTTGTCGCTGGGCGGCTGGGGTTTATCGCCGTTGGGCGACTCACATCTGCTGCCGCTGGTCGAAACCAGTGATCTGATCCTTCTCGCTGGTTACGACCCAATAGAAATGCGATCGAGCTGGGTCAAGGCTTGGGACGTTGAAAAGACCGCGGTGATCGAATTCTCTGGTGTGCCAAATACCCACTACGTCCATCAAGCCTCGCTCTCCTTCATTGGCAATGTTGGCGCTGGCATCGCAACTTTGCGCAAGGGTGTTGAACCGCACCCAGTCTGGTCGAACAGCGCCCCGCTGGAAACCCGTAAGGTATTGGCCGAAGCCTTCCCGACCGATGAGGCTTGGGGTCCGGCCGCGATCTGTGACGAGGTCAACAGGCTTTTGCCAGATGATGCCATCGCTTCGGTCGATACGGGTGCGCACCGTATTTTGTTATCCAGCGTTTGGCGGGCAAAAAAGCCACACACGCTAATCCAATCTTCTGCACTTTGCACCATGGGTTGCGCCCTTCCACTGGCAATGGGCGCGAAACTGGCCGACCCGTCCCGACCTGTGGTTGCTTTCACGGGCGATGCGGGGCTGGAGATGATATTGGGCGAACTCGCCACTCTTCGTGACCTCAGACTGCCAGTGGTCACCGTGGTTTTTGTTGACGCCTCCCTGGCGCTGATCGAGATGAAGCAGCGCGCCAGTGGCATGGATAATCTGGGCGTCGATTTCGGCAAGACCGATTTTGCCGCTGTGGCCTGTGCGCTGGGCGGCAATGGCGTCGATGTGGACAACCGGTCCGATTTAGCGTCGGCGGTCAGCGACGGCCTGACCGCAGGCACGTTCACCGTTATTGCCGCCCATATAGATCGAACCGCCTATGACGGGCGCATTTAGGCGGCCCTTGTGTGCATGACCGGGGTAATTCTCAGCCGGGAGGCGATAAAGAATGGCCTGATTGACCAAATGGTCCAAGCCGCCCACAAGGACGGGTTTATGAACCCTGTTACGGAAGCGGAGCGCCGGGATTCTTTGCGATCAATGTTGGTTAATCATGCGCCGGGCGAATCCGTCTGGGTTTTCGGTTACGGATCGCTAATGTGGAATCCAGCCTTCCACTACGTCGAAGCGCGCTCTGGTTTGGTGCATGGCTACCATCGCAGCTATTGCATGTGGACGGCAGGGGGGCGTGGGACGCCAGGCCTGCCGGGCCTAATGCTGGCGATGGATCTCGGTGGTGCTTGCCGCGGCATGGCGTTCCGCATCGCACCCGATCTAGTGCACGAAGAGCTGGAGATCGTTTGGCGGCGCGAGATGATCGGCCGCGCCTATCGGGCGCGCTGGGTCACGGTGCGCACCGGTGTTGGTAAGATTCGTGCTTTGACATTTGTGATAGACCGTCGCTACATCCGCTATGCAGGCAAGGTGTCGCGTGACGTGCAGGCGGCTCATATCGCAACCGCTGTGGGACGGATGGGTACCTGCCGGGAATATCTTGAGAATACGGTGGCGTACCTCGATGCGCTTGGCATCGGCGATGGACCGATGCACCATATGCTGGAACGGGTGCGAGCCTATGACGGCCCTGC
This sequence comes from Rhodospirillaceae bacterium, assembly GCA_002717185.1. The sequence goes on along the minus strand of PBDC01000026.1, from coordinate 100,567 downwards.
ACCGCAAGGAAGATGGGAGAAGGGAAGATGGCTGGCGACAAAATCGTGAAAACGGATGCTGAATGGCGTGAAATACTGACCCCGGAGCAGTACCAGGTGTGCCGTCAAAAGGGCACGGAACGTGCATTTACCGGTAAATACGACCGTTGCAAGGACAGTGGCACCTATGTCTGTCAGTGCTGCGGCAACCCGTTGTTCTCGTCCGATACGAAGTTCGACTCTGGCACGGGATGGCCCAGTTTCTACGCGCCGATCAACCCGGAAGCGGTGGATGAGGAAGAGGACAACAGCTTTTTTATGCGCCGCACCGAGGTGCTTTGCGCGCGCTGTGACAGCCATATTGGCCATGTTTTCCCCGACGGTCCGGCGCCGACTGGACTGCGCTACTGCATGAATTCCGTTTCGCTGGACCTAGAGCTGAACGAGGAATAGTCGTTGTTACCTTAATGCAGTTTCACTCGACAATCAGTGGAATTTTTGTCCCGCTACTTTGTGTGGTTGGATCTCACTAACTTTTCTGCTCAGAGGTTTTTGAATAAAATAGCCGTTGGCGTCAGGACTATAATTACGCCGGCGGCAGTGTCTCTTGCATGGAGCGACGTTGGCTGATCTTGTCGATCCAGTTGGCTAGGTTTGGGTTATCGGCACGCCAGTTGAAGGTTTTCGGATAACCGCTGGGCCGGTGCAAGGTGCAACCCAAGGTCAACTGCGCTAGGTCGAGCGGACCGTCGAAAGCGCCGTCGGCCACTAGTTGGTCAAACACGCCGGCGAGGCGAAGAGCCCGCCGGCATTCGTGCGCGACGATCTCCGGTGATTGTTCGTTCTCCGGACGACGGACTTCTCGGACCCAAACGGCGATGCCATCCATCATGCTGCGCACCCGCGCTTCCAAATGCTTTGCATCCCAATTGTCCAAAGGTGCCAGGACCGGCGGGCCTTCCAGCGCGTCGATATACTCGCAGATCAGCTTAGTGTCTTCGAGGAAATTATCATCGTCGAACACCAGGATGGGCACCCGGCCGGAAGGGTTGTAGTTTAGCACCGGTGTGTCCAGGGTTCGCGTCACCGTGGGCACGAGTTCGATCCTGTCCTCATAGCATTTCTCGATGATCAGTGCTCGGACGATGCGGCCGTAGGGCGAGGTCAGCGTGGTGAACAGTCGCATTACAGCACGACTTCGATGAGGTAGGGGCTGGCGGAGGCGAGCCCGGCGGAAAGTGCTTTCGCGAAGCCTTCGCAATCATTCACCTGCGTTGCCTCAACTCCCATGCCGTTCGCCATCTTCACCCAGTCAAGATTGGGCCGACCCAGGTCGAGCATGTCGAGTGCCTTTCGGCCAGGATTCTCTGCGCCGACGTTCGCAAGTTCGCCCTGCAGAATGCGGTAAGCCCGATTGGCGAAAACGATGGTCGTGACGTCCAGATCGTAACGGGCCTGGGTCCAGAGTGCTTGCAGTGTATACATCCCGCTGCCGTCGCCCTCCAGACAGATCACCTTGCGGTCGGGACAGGCCACGGATGCGCCGGTGGCCAGTGGCATGCCGAGTCCGATCGAGCCGCCCATATTATTCATCCAGTCATGCGGCGGCGCGCCGGCGGTTAGGGGATAGAAACCACGACCGGTAGTTACAGATTCATCCGCGATGATCGCTCCCTCCGGCATTAGATTGCCGAGTACGGCTGCGATAGTGTCCGGGTCCAGTGTGCCGGATGGCATGTCGGGCTTGAAGGCTTTCTGCGTCTTTGCGCTTCCCTCCTTCGCGCCGACCGCGTCGGCGACTCGCTCTAGCGCATCGATCATATCCTCGTCTAGTTCGGCCAACCGGTGGATCTGACAGCCTTCAGGGTGTAGTTCGCTAGGTTGGTTAGGGTAGGCGAAGAAGGCGATCGGCGGTTTCGCGCCAATCAGAATGATGTGTTCGTAAGGCGATAGCACCTCGAGTGCTTGCGGAACTGGGTAGGGGACGCGGTTCAGGGGCACTATGCCGGCGCCACGCTGTAGTCGCTGGTTGGAGCCTTGTGCCATCAGCCTCGCGCCCGTGCTCGTTGCGATGCGGCCAGCTAGGTTCAGCCCATATTCGTAGAGCGACTGGCCCGTCATCATCAGCAGGGTAGGCGCGCCCGACTTTAGAACGGACACCGCGGTCTCAATTGCCTTCTCGTTAACCCTCGCCCGGCCCGGCGCTTCCGGCGTATCGGCAACGGTGTCCGCCGCATCCCATGCCGTGTTGGCGGGTAAAATCAGTGAAGCGATCTGGCCCGGTGGCTGGTTCGCTGCTGCGATCGCCGCCGCGCCATCGGCTGCGATCGATTTTGCATCCGGTGAGGTCTTGACCCAGTGCGAGACTGGGCTGGCGATGCCCTCAATGTCGGCTGTCAATGGCGCGTCATATTCGACATGATAGGTCGCGTGCTCCCCGATGATATTGACCATCGGTGAGTTTGCCTTCTTGGCATTGTGCAGATTGGCGACCGCATTGCCGAGGCCTGGTCCTAAATGTAACAAAGTGGAAGCGGGTGTATTTGTCATGCGCGCGTAGCCGTCTGCAGCGCCCGAAGCCACACCCTCAAACAGGCATAAAAAACAATTCATGCCGTCGACTTTGTCCAGTGCGGCGACGAAATGCATTTCTGATGTCCCAGGGTTTGTAAAGCAGACGTCAACCCCACCCCTGACCATCGTCCGCACGAGACTTTCCGCACCGTTCATTTTTATCTCCTTTGAGAATGGCGCACCGGCCAGTACGGCTAACCAATTGCATCGTGGGCCCCAACGTGTCAAACCGGCAGTTGGGTTTGAAGACAGCTTTGGGAGCCGTAATGGGCGATTGGCTGACAATCCGTGCCGGCGCGCGGGTGCTAGTGGCTACATTTTTCGGAGGCATGATCTTTTTTATGTTTCTGTTCGCACCGGGGGTATTTCGCTTTCTTCCGCGCGCGACAGCAACGCTCTTCAAGCGGCAACTTGTCCTGGTCTATTTCTGGGTGATGGGAATAGTTACCAACCTCCCCGCGTTGATACTGGTGGGATATCCGGTCTACCGGCCAGGGGCACTTACTTTGTTTGTCACCGCCCCGGGCTTCTTTGCGGATCGTTATGCATTGACGCCGTTGCTGAGCGGCCGCCGCGTAGCGAGTAACAAGCTTCGTGCCAATGCGGTACACAGGCCCAACGTCTATATGCATTCGCTGCAGTGGGTCACTGTAGGCAAAACCGTGGTTCGGCTTTCAGCGTGACTAGCCCCGGCCTGGTCATCGCCGCACCGGCAAGTGGTTCTGGAAAGACTATTGTGACTCTAGCGCTTCTGCGCGCTTATCGCCGGGCCGGCGTGGCAGTGGGATCTGCAAAAGCGGGGCCGGACTATATCGATCCCGCCTTCCACACCGCTGCGTCTGGGATGAATTGCGTCAATCTCGATTGTTGGGGGATGCGGCCGAGGACCCTGTCAGCACTGGCGGGCGGATTAGCTAGGAACGCGGAGCTCATACTTTGCGAGGGTGTGATGGGCTTGTTTGATGGAGCGGTGGACGGCACTGGCACAACTGCTGACTTAGTGGTGGCAACGGGCTGGCCGGTGATCCTGGTTTTGGATGTGCGTGGGCAGGCCGCTTCGGCTGCCGTGGTATACGACGGCTTCGCCCGATATTGCGATGGGGTCAATGTGGTTGGTGCGATTTGTAACCGGGTCGGTGGACCCGGGCACGAACGGACCCTGCGCGAGGCATTCGCGGCACTGGCTACGCCGCCTAAATTTCTGGGATTCTTGCCACGCGATCCGGCTTTTAATTTGCCTGAACGGCACCTGGGTCTGGTGCAAGCTCAAGAACACGGCACTTTGGACGCATTCCTGGATCGTGCTGCGGACCTCATGGCCGAACGGCTTGATCTCTCGGCGATACGGGCTTGCGCCCGACTTGGCCTCTGCAGGCTGGACCGCGTCCTATTAACACCGCCTTTGGGGCAGCACATCGCTGTGGCACGAGACGAGGCCTTTGCCTTCGCCTATTCTGCTGTGCTCGAGGGTTGGCGGGAAGCCGGCGCGACCCTGTCCTTTTTCTCGCCTCTCGCTGATGAAGCTCCAGTGGACGATGCCGACGGGGTCTATCTTCCGGGCGGCTATCCGGAACTGCATGCTGGGCGGCTTGCTGCAAACGCGCAGTTCCGTGACGGTTTGACCGCTGCGGCAGCGCGTGGCGCAAGCGTTTATGGCGAGTGCGGAGGTTACATGGCTTTGGGCGCGGGCTTGGTTGATACTGATGGTATTCGCCATGCGATGACTGGGCTCCTGCCATTGGAGACCTCCTTCGCCAAACGCCGGTTGCACCTCGGCTATCGCTTTCTTGAAACGTCGACCGATTCGGCTCTCGGTGCTGCCAGAAGCCGATTTCGCGGCCATGAGTTTCACTACGCTACTCTCGTCAAAGAAGGGCCAGGCGCTCCGCTGTTTCGGTCAACGGATGCGCGCGGCGAAAACGATACAATTTGTGGGCTGGTGTCAGGAACAGTCGCAGGGTCATTCTTGCACCTGATAGATTGCGCCCCATGAGCCTGAATGACACGCCGTTCTGGAAGATCAAAACACTGCGTCAGATGACGTCGCAGGAGTGGGAGTCCCTGTGCGATGGTTGCGGGCAGTGCTGCATGCACAAGCTGGAAGACGAGGATACTGGCGAGATCGCGCTGACCAATGTGGCCTGCCGTTATCTAGACCTGGAAGGTTGTCACTGCACCGACTACGCCAATCGCAAGACCAATGTTCCGGATTGTGTGCAGCTATCGCCTGGCAAGGCGACTCGGCTGCGTTGGTTGCCGGAAACCTGCGCCTATAGGTTGGTCGCCAATGGCGACGATCTCGCCTGGTGGCATCCGCTGATTTCAGGTGACTCGGAGACTGTGCATGAGGCAGGTATCTCGGTGCGCGGCGGTACGATTTCGGAGGATGATGTGGAGGATTTGGAGCAGCATGTAGTCGATTGGATCAATGATGGCGCAACATCCTTTGGCGCCTCGTTGCGAGACCGGTTGAGGGGGAGGCGTTAGCTATGGCGTTGCCGGTCAAATCCGTTACGCTGACGCTTCATGGTCAGCCCGTCGAGGTCGCCTTGCGGCGCAGTGATCGGGCGCGCAAAATTGCGCTCCGGGTTGACCCGGCAAAACAGTTGCCGGAACTGGTGCTGCCGTGGCGAGTAGCCGAGTCTGAAGGTTTTGAATTTGTGCGCAGTAGGGCTGGCTGGTTGCGCGATCGGTTGGCTGTCCAGCCACCCCATGTGCCATTCCGTGACGGTGAACGTATACCGTTGCAAGGGCTCCCGCACCGGATTGTGCACGACCCAGGCGCCCGGCGAGGTGTCTGGCGGGAAGCTGACTGTATTGTTGTCTCTGGTCGTGCCGAGCATTTGGCCAGGCGTCTTCACGATTGGCTGCGCCGCGAGGCGCACGCCAAGATCGAACCTGCGGTACAGGACAAAGCTCGTGCCTTGGATCGTTCGGTTGGGAAGATCACTGTGCGGAATCAACGCAGCCGCTGGGGCAGTTGCGCACCGAGTGGTAATTTGTCGTTCAACTGGCGTTTGATCCTGACACCGGGCTGGGTGCTTGATTATGTTGTGGCGCACGAAGTTGCCCACTTGGTGGTACCGAACCACTCGGTTGCCTTTTGGCGCACCGTGGATAGGCTGACGCCAAACGCGAAAACTGGCCGGACCTGGCTGCGCCAGAACTGCGACCGGTTATTTCGCTATGGATAATTCGACGCGTTCCAAAGAATTTAATACTTAGCTGTAAAAAAAGGGATTGCGGAAGAATTCGGATCACCGTATGACACTTTTATGAAAACATGTCGTCCTTTTACCGGCGCTGTAGACCGGTTGACCGCTGCCGGCTTGCGGCCGACTCGGCAACGTCTCGGGCTCGCCCGGTTACTGTTCGAAGGCGGCAATCGGCACATCACCGCCGAACAGTTGCATCGCGAAGCGACGGATGGCGGTGTCAAGGTGTCACTGGCCACCGTCTACAACACGTTGAACCAGTTCACGGAGGTTGGATTGTTGCGCGAGGTTGCCGTGGCGGCTGGTCGTGCCTATTTCGACACCAACACCTCGGCCCACTATCACTTATTTAACGAAGATACAGGCGAATTGTTCGATGTTCCAGGCGATTCGGTGGTTTTATCCGTCCTGCCGGAAATCCCGGAAAACACGGTGATCGGGAACATTGACGTCGTCTTTCATATTCGGAAAAAATGATAATTATTCTCATTTATACAGAGAGATAGTTTATTTTTTAAAACCATTCTAATCTATTGACTCTGGTTGTTTCCTACGCCATATAGATGGTGTTGCAAAGGGTGTATAGGTTGTCGCATTGGCGCTTCCTTATCGCCTTCGGTCGGGCTTTGCCCTGAAGTTCCGGCCTTATCGGAGTAACAGGGGTATGGACAGTTTATAGGAGGGAGAACCCATGTCGTTGAAAGGCACGAAGACAGAAGAAAACCTTAAGGCCGCGTTCGCCGGTGAGAGCCAGGCTAACCGCCGGTATCTTTATTTCGCGCAAAAGGCCGACGTCGAAGGCTACAACGATGTCGCGACAGTATTCAGGTCCACCGCAGAAGGCGAGACTGGTCACGCGCATGGGCATCTCGAGTTCCTCGAGGAGACCGGTGATCCGGCTACGGGTGAGCCGATCGGCGGCACGCCGGATAATCTGAAGGCGGCGATTGCTGGCGAGACGCATGAATACACGGACATGTATCCGGGTATGGCGCGCACCGCCCGCGATGAGAACTTCGAAGAGATCGCCGAATGGTTCGAAACCCTGGCGAAGGCCGAGAAGAGCCACGCTGGTCGTTTCCAGCGTGCGCTGGATACGCTTGACGACTAAGCGTTGACGACCCGCTGCCTGCGACTGGTTAAATCGCAGGCGGCTGGGTCTTTTTTCAAGGACAGAGTGATGAGTGAAGGCAGCCTCGAAGCGCCCATAAGGCACCCTTTGGCCTGGCGGGACGAGAGTTTCTATGAGGAAGCCGCCTTGGATGAGGAGGCACGCCGTATCTTTGACATTTGTCATGGTTGCCGGCGTTGCTTCAATCTTTGCGATAGCTTCCCGCGTTTGTTTGACTTGATCGACGAGTCCGACAGCGGTGAGTTGGACACGGTGGACTCAGCCGATTTCGCGCCAATTGTTGATGCGTGCACGCTATGCGACATGTGTTTCATGACCAAATGTCCCTATGTACCGCCACATGAATTTAATCTCGATTTTCCGCATTTGATGCTGCGCTACCGCGCGGTTGATCACCGTAAGGGCAAGGTATCCTGGCAATCTAAACAGATGGCCAGGACGGATCGAAATGGCCGCTTGGCGAAACCGCTGGCGCCGCTGGCGAACTGGGCGCTGGAGGAAGAGAACAGGCTGACCCGTGGATTGATGCAGTCCGTTGCCGGGGTCCATAAGGACGCCGCTTTGCCGCGCTTCAACAGTCGGTTCCTGGAAGATGCTGCCGCGCCAGAGGTGAGCGTGGGTGCGCCGGCGCAGGACCGCAAGGCGGTGCTGTACGCCACCTGCTACGGCAATTTCAATAATCCGGAAATTGGTATTGCCGCACGCGGTATCCTGGCGCGTAATGGAGTTGAAACCAAGGTTATACACCCGTCCTGTTGCGGTATGCCGCTGCTGGAGCAAGGTAATATTGCCGCCGTCGCGGAGAACGCTTGCAAGGTAGCAGCCGAATTCGGCCCCTGGATCGATAAGGGCTACGATATTGTTGCTCTAATGCCGTCCTGCGCATTGATGTTGAAATTCGAGTGGCCGCTAATTCTGCCGGATGACCCCGCTATAAAGAAGCTTAGTGAGGCAACCAAGGACGTTACTGAGTACATTGTGGATATCGCAAAAAATGAAGGCCTGGCGGACGGTATGAAACCGCTCGGTGGCAAGGTCGCGGTCCATCTGGCCTGTCATGCGCGAGCGCAGAATATGGGTGCGAAGGCGGCAGAACTGATGCGGCTTTTGCCGGACTCCGATGTGCAGGTCATCGAACGCTGCTCCGGACATGGTGGGTCCTGGGGCGTGATGCGAGAGAATTTTGAGACCGCGCTCAAAGTGGGCCGGCCGGTTGCCCGCCAGATTAAGAAGGACACACCGAAATATTACGTTTCTGAATGTCCGCTTGCCGGAATGCATATCGGACAGGGCGTAGAGCGGGTCGATGGCAAAGTGCCGGAGAGCGCGGCGCACCCGGTCGTGCTCTTCGCTCGCGCCTATGGCATCGCGGTTTAGGAGCGTATCCTATGAGCAAACGACAGATTACACGTGCTGATATCATGGCGCTCGACGATTTCGAAAAGATCCGCGCTACTAAGCGGAAGGAAATCGTGGCGCTGAAACGGCCGAGGCGGGTTCCAATCGGACCCGACGCGACCTTCTATTTCGAGTCATACGATACGATGTGGTGGCAGATTCACGAGATGCTGTACATTGAGAAGGGGGGCGAGGAGCAGATCGTGGATGAGTTGGCAGCATACAACCCGCTGATCCCGAAAGGCCGCGAACTAGTCGCCACCGTGATGTTCGAAATCAATGATGAAGACCGACGGCGCGCCTTTTTGGCTAAACTCGGCGGGGTTGAGGAGACGATGTTTCTGCGCTTCGGTAATACCGAAGTGCACGGCGTGCCAGAGGTTGATCTTGACCGAACGACGGAGAGCGGCAAGGCATCATCCGTTCAATTCATTCATTTTCCTTTCAAGGATGCACAGGCCGCTGCATTTCGTGAACCGGGGTGCCAGGCGATCCTCGGATTCAAACATGAGGCCTATGGTCATATGGCGATTATCCCGGAGGAATCGCGCGCAGCGCTCGCAGGTGATTTTGCGGATTAGAGGGCTCGACTGTTACTCGATGACTTCCTTGGCGCGCAGGCCCCACAGCCCGCTCTGCCGGACCCAGCCGGAATAGGCGCCGACTTCGATCTCGCACCATTGACCGTCGCAATGCTCGATGTAAGCGACAATGCCCGGCGCCATTTGGGCTACGGCAGGGGCCGTATCGCTGGCGTTGCGTCGCAAGGTCTTTGCGTTCTCGACGATCACGACACTGCGCCGGGCCGAGAGCATCGCGCGATGTACCCAGCCTTTCGCACCTTCAGAATCACGAATTTTGCGCCAGCTTTCAAACTCCGCCATGATCGCGACGGGCAGTCGTTTGCGCACGAAAACCCATTTTACGGGATATCGGACACCAGGTCCGGCCCGGACATTGACCTCATTGGCGCGTAGCGAGGCGTACCGTATCGGGCCAGTCGCTTTCGTGTCTTTTGCAATCGCTTCGCCATGGTGCGGGGCGAGAAGCATGAGGGCGAACAATAGGAACAGTAATGTCCGGGACATGAGCTGTTTCATCGGTCTGTCATCGCGTTTCAATAATCGTTCGTAAGGGTGGTTGGTCAAGGCGCGACATCACAAAATCGAGTTTGTACAATTATCACATATCAGCACAGGGATCGAACATGACTTCGACAAAACCACGCGTAATCGTAACACGTAAGCTTCCCGATGCGATTGAAACGCGGATGATGGAATTGTTCGAGGTACGCCTTAATCTGAATGACAAACCGATGTCGCAGGAGGATATTGCGGCCGCGATGCAAGAAGCTGACGTGCTTGTGCCGACGGTGACCGATCGGATTGATGCTGCACTGATCAAGCAGGCGGGCAACCAGCTCAAGCTTATTGCCACCTTCGGCACGGGGGTTGACAATATCGACCTTGATGCGGCCAACAAACGCGGGGTCATGGTCACCAACACGCCGGGTGTCCTCACTGAAGACACTGCGGACATGACCATGGCGCTGATCCTGGCTGCCCCGCGCCGTCTGGCGGAGGGCGAGCGGATGGTCCGTGCGAGAAATTGGACAGGTTGGACACCCACCTTCATGCTCGGCCATCGGATTTGGGGAAAGCGGCTAGGGATTATAGGTATGGGAAGGATCGGCCAGGCTGTGGCGCGGCGCGCCCGTGGCTTCGGGCTGTCTGTGCATTATCACAATCGCCGACGGGTGCACGAGGAGATTGAGGCCGAACTCGAGGCGACCTTTTGGGAAAGCCTAGATCAAATGCTAGCGCGCATGGATATTGTTTCCGTCAACTGTCCGCGCACGCCGGCGACATTCCACCTGCTGTCGCGCCGTCGACTGCAGCTTCTGAAGAAGGACGCCTATCTGGTCAATACTAGCCGCGGTGAGGTCGTGGATGAGGGGGCGCTTACCCAGCTTCTCATGGAAGGAGCGATCGCCGGTTCGGGGCTCGATGTTTACGAGAATGAGCCGGCTATAAACCCCAAGCTCATTGCGCTGGATAATGTCGTCTTGCTGCCGCATATGGGGTCAGCGACGATTGAAGGTAGGATCGATATGGGTGAGAAAGTCATTATCAATATCAAGACCTTCATTGATGGCCACAATCCGCCAGACCGGGTCATCGAAACTATGTTCTAAAGCGTGGCAGGCGCTGAAGGGAGCGAGTTAACAAGGCTGCGTATCGCTAGTCTTTGGCGACGTAGGTTCTTTGCTATGTCACGTAGCTGGTCCGGCTAGCCTCCGAATCGTAGTCACGCGGGCAGGTATTCTGATCATGGTCACCGCGGACGTGCGACGGTTGAGCAAATTGCCTGGGGCGCACTTCACTTCACTGTCATCATGGTGCCGGGGATCGGCCTTTTGTCCAGCACCGTGATGACCAGCCACGCGGCCGGCCTCGAGGAGTGAGATGCGTAAGGTCCAATCTGGCGACGTTCACTCATCTAAGCTGGGACTGAGGTGTTTGCCTTTGGGGCTATCAGCTTTTACGCGGGTCTCCCTGGTACGCTGGCACTGATAGCCTATACCGTGCAGCATATCGTCTTCGCTCTCATCTTCATGATTGCGCTGGCTGAGTGTCCGGGTAGTATCACTCATGGATGGGAGGACCGGGTGGTTGCGGGCTGAGTTGGCTCGGTTTGGTCACGGTATTGTTTTGCGTGTGCGGCGCAGGGAAATCTGGGTTCTGGTATTTCCGGTGGAGTTGGTCGCGGCTGACCCGATGGGCGGCATAGCAGTGTCCAGCGTCGTCTCAGTTTTGCTGCTGTCTTGCCGGTTCTAGATTATATTCCGGTGCTAACCTTGTTCGACTTCTATGACGGAAGTGATTGTTGGCTGGCTACCGCAGAGCGGACAGGCGGGGTCCGGCGGCACTTTGATTTTCCGGAATGTAGTGTTCAAAGCATCGTACAATAACAGGCTACCGGATAGGCTTTCGCCCAGTCCCAGCAGTTCCTTCAACGCCTCAGTCGCTTGTGTGGTGCCGATCACGCCGGCGATTGATCCGAAGATGCCGGCTGTCTCGCAGCTTGCCGTTGTGCCTGGCGGCGGCGGGTTGGGGAACAGGCAACGGTAGCACGGGTTGGCGCCATTAAGATGCGACTTGAAAGTAGCTAGCTGTCCTTCGAACCGTTGCAACGCGCCAGCGACAAGTGGGACGCCAGCTAGGTGGCACGCATCGTTGACCAGATAGCGGGTCGTAAAGTTGTCACAACCATCGGCGACTAAATCGTATTCGTTGATAAGCGCTAGGGCATTCTCAGCTGTTAGTCTCTCCTTGTGTTTGCGCACGACGATTTCTGTGTTGATCGCCTTGATTGCTTTGATCGCGCTGTCCACCTTGGGGGTGCCGACCTGGGCTGTTGCGTGTAGAATCTGCCGCTGCAAATTACTGATGTCGACCGTATCAAAATCGACGATGCCCAAGGTGCCTACGCCTGCCGCCGCTAGGTACAGCAACACGGGGGAGCCTAGCCCACCAGCGCCGACCACAAGCACCTTTGAATTTAGGAGTTTAAGCTGTCCTTCCTCGCCAACCTCGTCGAGAATGATATGGCGCGCGTAGCGCAGCAACTGCTCATCGGTGATCTCCTGGTGCATATCAGATTCCCTCGAACAGCGGCGTAGAGAGGTAGCGTTCTGCAAAAGAAGGGATAACAATCAAGATGCGTTTATTCGCCATGTCCGGCCGTTCGGAGATTTCCAGCGCTGCTGCTACTGCGGCGCCGGAGGAAATGCCGACGGGGATTCCTTCGATCCGCGCCATCAGGCGCGCCGCTCGAAAGGCGGTTTCGTTGGCTATTGAGATCACCTCGTCGATCAGGCTGGTATTTAAATTTTCTGGGACGAACCCGGCACCGATCCCCTCGATTCGATGCGTGCCGGGCGCGCCGCACGATAGCACCGCGCTGTCCTCGGGTTCAACGGCAATCACGTGGAAGTCAGGGTTCCGCTCCTTGATAACGCCGGCGCAGCCAGTGACAGTGCCGCCGGTGCCAACACCTGCGATCATGACATCGAGCACGCCGTTTGTGTCGCGCCAAATCTCTTCGGCTGTCGTTCTGCGATGGATCTCAGGGTTCGCTGAATTGCTGAATTGCTGCGGAATTACTGCGTCGCCCAGTTCTTTGACGATCGTATCGGCACGTGCAATGGCGCCACGCATCCCCTGATGCGCTGGTGTTAGGTCGATCTCCGCTCCGAGTAGCGACAACATCTTGCGTCGTTCTGTCGACATGGACTCGGGCATGGTCAGAATTAGGCGGTAGCCTTTCACCGCGCAGGCGAAGGCGAGCGCGATCCCCGTATTGCCCGAGGTCGGTTCGACAATCACCGTGTTTGGCCCAATTTTTCTGTCCCGCTCGAGTGCCTCAATCATCGCCATGCCGATACGATCCTTGACCGATCCCATAGGATTGAAGAATTCTAGCTTCGCCAGCAGTTCGGTCTTCAGGTTTGCATTGGCCATAAGGCGCGACAGCCGCACGATCGGCGTTGCTCCGATCGTGTCGAGAATACTGTCGTAGATATGGCCCCGAAATTCGCCGTGCGTACTAGGCATGTCGTTTTAGAGTCCCCCGTCTTTCGACTACGACCTGATTAGATTATGAAGTCGAACATATCTGAGGCCGAACATTGTACGCCGGCAGCCCGGGCCCTTGTGCAGAGGTCTTCTATGCTGACCTCGTCAAGGCGCTGCATTGCGACCTCCTGGAGTTCGAGCCAGAGCGGGTAGAGGACGGCACGGCCGAGTTCCGAACCGCCTGGCTCTTCCAGCGGATCCGCCGTACCTTCCATTTGATCGACGATGCGGGTAATTTCGCCAAGCGAAATGCGTCGCCTCTCGCGGGCTAGACGATAGCCGCCCCGGGGCCCACGCACCCCGCGCAGGATCTCCGCCTTCACCAGGTTCTGCAGGACCTGCTCCAGATAGCGACGTGGAATGCCTTGCCGCTGGGCAATCTCCTTGCTCTGCACCGGTGTGTCAGACGCGTTGTAGGCGATGTCGACAACCGCATCGATGGCGAAAATCAGTTTCTTGGTCAGCCGCAGCATCGCGTTCAACCTTCTTTCGCGCCTGTCGAGCCGTAACCGCCGGTGCCACGCGCGGTCTTCGACAATTCTTCCTGTTCTTTCCATACCAGTTGTGTGACCGGGGCAACGATCATTTGCGCGATCCGCATGCCGCGCGAAACCTCGAAAGGCGAGTCGCCCAGATTGATCAGTACAACGCCGACCTCGCCGCGATAGTCCGCGTCCACGGTGCCCGGGCTGTTCAGGACTGTGATTCCGTCCTTTAGGGCTAATCCCGAACGTGGTCGCACTTGTGCCTCGAACCCCCGCGGCAGCGCGATAGCAAGCCCGGTTGGAACCAGGGCTCGTTCACCTGGCGCAAGGGTTCTCGGTGCGTCAATTGCGGCCATTAGGTCAACGCCTGCACTATCCAAAGTCGCATAGTCGGGCAGCGGCAGGTCGGCGCCATGGGGGAGCCGTTTTACGGCGACGCTGGCAGTCACGGGCAGTCGCCGAAGTGGTCGCTGATGCGTGAAACGAGACGCTCGGCGACTTGGTCCTTGGTCATCGTCGGCCAACTTTCGACCGCATCGGTGTGGCCGACGAGATGGATCGTATTGGCGTTACCGCCAAAAGTCCCAGTATTAGGTGAGACGTCGTTGGCGAGGATCCAATCGGTATTCTTGTTCTTGCACTTAGCTTGTGCGTTGGCGATAACGTTCTCTGTCTCAGCAGCGAACCCGATGACGAGGCTGGGACGTTTGTTGCCCACTTTGGCTAGGGTGCGCAGGATGTCCGGGTTCTCGGCCAGCTCCAGCAGCTTTGGAGCGCTGCCATTTTTCTTTAGTTTTTGTGTGCCCTCGTCCGCGACACGCCAGTCTGCGACTGCCGCGACGCAGATGGCGATTTCCGCCGGCAGTGCTTTTTCGCACGCGGCCAGCATGTCCCGCGCCGACTCAACTTTGACCATGGTCACGCCAGCCGGATCAGGGAGGGCGGTAGGCCCGCTGATTAGCACGGTATTTGCTCCGCTGCGGGCGAGAGCCTCTGCGATGGCGTGGCCCTGCTTGCCGGAGGATCGGTTGGCGATGTAGCGCACCGGGTCAATCGCCTCATGGGTTGGACCACTGGTGACGATCGCGCGCCGGGCTGCCAGCGGTCTTGCATTCGGGGTCAGGTGAGCGCTGATGGCGGCGACAATATCCTCCACCTCGCTCATGCGGCCGAAGCCATACTCTCCGCAGGCCATGTTCCCTTCTACGGGTCCGACGCATAAGAGGCCGCGTGCGCGAAGCGTTTCCATGTTCGCTTGCGTTGCCTCGTGTTCCCACATTCGCATATTCATTGCGGGTACAACCATCACCGGCTTGTCCGTCGCCAGCAATGCTGTTGTAGCCAGATCGCTGGCAAGGCCGCCCGCCATGCGTGCCAGTATATCGGCGCTAGCAGGCGCGACGACCACTAAATCAGCTTCGCGCGACAGGTTGATGTGACCCATTTCTGCTTCGTCGGTGAGCGAGAAGATATCATGATAGACTTTTTCTTCGCTTAGCGCCGAGACAGACAAGGGCGTTACAAACTGCGCGCCACCTTTGGTCAAAACGCACCGCACCGATGCGCCTTGCTCGCGGAGACGCCGAATCAGGTCGAGCGACTTGAATGCAGCGATGCCGCCCGAGATTATCAAAAGGATGCGTTTGCCCTGCATGATCATTATGTCACCGGCAATATTTACAGATTAAAGACTGTATTTAGTCTAGCGCGTGATGCCGGAGATTCAACATTTGAATCTTGTATTTCATTCAATCCTTACAGGTTAGCCGTCAGCAACACGATGACGACCGCGATCAGCCCGTATAAAACCCAATCGGATCGTTGCCCATTAGAAACAGGGTCATTGTGTCCATCGCTCGCCGGTTTTCTGCTGCCTAAATGCTCGGCTCGGCTAAGAAACTGTGGTAGTTGTTCCAAGGACGTCACGGTATCAGTAACCATGTCCCGCAGCCGCGCCTCGGGCCCGCGATTGAGGATAATCCACTCTTCGATCAACGGCCGCGCCAGCGACCACATATTGACCGTTGGGTCCAAGTTGCGACCGACCCCTTCTGCCACCAGCATAGTTTTTTGTAAAAGCAGCAATTGAGGCTGCGCTTCCATTTCGAACGTCTCTGTGATCTGGAAAAGATGGGCAAGCAGGTGCGCCAGCGAAATCTCATGCAATGGCTTGCCCAAGATCGGTTCACCGATAGAGCGGATAGCTTGGGTGAACGCACCGACGGATTTCTGAGCGGGGACGTAACCGGCTTCGAAATGAACTTCGGCGACCCGTTTGTAGTCCCGGTCTAGAAAGCCAATTAGCATATCGGCAAGATAGTTTCGCGTCTTTTTGTCAAGTCGCCCCATGATGCCAAAATCGACAGGGCACAGTGTGCCATCGGCAGTGACAAACATATTCCCCGGGTGAATGTCTGCGTGAAAAAATCCGTCTCGGAAGACCTGATTGAAGAATGCTTCAGCCGACTGACGCAGAATATCGCGCGGAGCGAATTCTGTCGGTTCCAGTGCAGCTAGTTCATCAATACGAGTGCCGTCGATTCGCTCAAGGGTCATGACCCGGCGCCCAGTGCGGACCCAATCAATCTTTGGGACTCGAAAACCGTTATCGTTCTCCGTATTTTCGCGCAGTTCCGAGGCAGCAGCGGCCTCAAGCCTCAAATCCATCTCGATATTGACCGAAGTTTCGAAGGTTCGCACAACCTCTATCGGTCGCAGCCTACGCAGCGCAGGCCGGATACATTCGATCAGCTGGGCCAGCCAAAGGCACAACTCGATATCCTGTCGGAAACGGGCCTCAATATCGGGCCGGAGTACCTTGACGGCGACTCTGTCGCCGTCATGGGTTTCCGCGAAATGGACTTGTGCGATCGATGCAGCAGCGGTTGCCGTATAATCGAATTGGGCGAACAGGGAGTCCAAAGGTTTGGCGAATTCTTCCTCGATTGTCTGGCGCGCGATATCGCCGGAAAATGGTGGCAGGCGGTCTTGCAGGTTTGAGAGGTGGTCGGCGATATCCTCCCCTACGAGATCCGGACGTACCGACAGCGCTTGCCCCAACTTTACAAAGGTTGGTCCCAGCTCTTCTAGTGCCG
Source organism: Rhodospirillaceae bacterium (assembly GCA_002717185.1). The sequence continues at coordinate 84,052 of PBDC01000026.1, read as the reverse complement.
CCGATAATCGTTCTCCCGGGCGTCCGGTTGCCTGGCGGCGTGAAGCCAGTTTCGCGAGAGTAACAATTGGTCGCGCGACACCCATATGCTCCAGGGGGAACAATGCATCGTGCCGCGCAAAGGTCCTAGCGATGCTGATGAGGCGCGCAAGACTGGCAATGGACCTGATCACGGCGTCAGATGCGCCACGCGGCGTGGATTGCCGCAATTCCGCCGGACATGTTTTGGACGGTGACGCGCTCGAGGCCGGCATCCTCAATCCGTTTACGCAGGGTGTCCTGGTCCGGAAATTTGCGGATGCTCTCCGCAAGATACTGATAGGCTTCCGCATCGCCAGCGACCCAGGCACCAAGCTTCGGTAAAGCGGAAAAAGAGTAGCGATCGTAGAGGCTGGATAAGAGAGGCAGCGCGACCTTGCTGAATTCAAGGCAAAGGAACCGGCCACCGGGCTTAAGAACACGCCGCGCTTCTCGCAAGGCGCGTCTGATATCAGTGACGTTGCGCAAGCCGAAGGCAATTGTATACGCGTCCACCGATGCGTCCGACAGCGGCAGCATTTCCGCATCACCCACCGCCCAACGGATGCCTGCGGGGACGCCTCGGTCGAGGGCTTGGTCTCGCCCGACCGTAACCATCGACGCGTTGATGTCACAGACCGTCACGTCCTTGCCACCGGCGGCGAGGAAGCGTGTGGCGATGTCGCCGGTACCACCGGCAACATCTAGAAGCGACATTTCGGGTCGGGGCTTTAGGCAATTGATCAGGGCCGACTTCCACAGACGGTGCACACCGACTGACATTAGGTCGTTCATCAGGTCGTATTGGCTGGCGACCGAGTCGAAGACGCCGCGTACGAGCTCCGATTTTTCCGCGCTATTAACATCGCGAAACCCGAAATGCGTAGTTTTGGTTGTGGTGTCCGTTTTCTCTGATTCCATCACTTAGACGATAACCTAGTGGTTCCGGGTTTGCCAGAAGCCCGCGCGCGCTTTTATAACCGGTCCTATGCCAGAACTGCCCGAAGTCGAAACCGTGTGCCGCGGCTTGAGAAAACCGCTCGAAGGACGTCGGCTTACCAGAGTCGTGCAGCGTCGACCGGATTTGCGGTTTCCGATTCCGGACCGTTTCACCGAGCGATTGACCGGACGGATAGTGATTCGTGTCGCTCGGCGGGCAAAATTCATCCTGATAACGCTCGACGACGACACGGTACTGATTGTGCACCTTGGTATGTCGGGCCGTATGACGATTATTGAGACGGTTGATGCGCCACCGCCTGGGACGCACGACCATGTGGAGTTGGAAACGGATCAGGGCATGCTGATCCGCTATTGCGACCCGCGCCGCTTCGGCATGATGGATTTGACGACGGTGGACCAACTGAAGAACCACCGCATGCTGAAGAATCTTGGCCCGGAGCCTCTAGGTAACGCGTTCAACGCCGATGTGCTAAACCAATGCCTTGCCGGAAAACGGTCGCCTATCAAGGCAGCGCTGCTTGATCAGAAGAATGTCGCAGGGCTAGGCAACATCTATATCTGTGAGGCACTATTTCGCGCCGGCATCTCTCCGAAGCGCAGCTCCTACACGATACCTGGTAAACGCGCCGAACGGTTGGTTCGTGAAATCCGTGCCGTGCTCCAGGAGGCGATCGAAGCTGGAGGGTCGTCTTTGCGCGACTATGTGCAAGCTTCCGGCGATCTCGGGTATTTTCAGCATCGCTGGAAGGTCTATGGCCGTGAAGGAGACTTCTGCCAGCTAGAGGGGTGTGACGGTTTTGTGCGCAGGATTGTGCAAAGTGGTCGGTCGACATTCTATTGTGCAACGCACCAGCGTTAATGATATGCACAGCCTTATGCGCATCCCAATTTTCATCGCTGGCTTGCTCCTCTTAACCTTAACCACCGGTCGTGCTGAGCAGTTCCTTACCGGCTTCGAAGACGTACCGTTAATGCCGGGTATTGAGCCGGTGGTCGGCAGCGACGTGATGTTTGATTCGCCGGTCGGCCGTATTGTCGAAGCTTATGCGACGGGCACGGTCACAAGTAAGGCTTTGCGTTCATACTATCGGGCTGCTCTGCCGCAACTCGGTTGGACTCTTACCGGGCCACTTAAGTTTAGTCGGGAGGGAGAGCGTTTGACGATTGATTTGTATGGGCAATCGCCATTGACTGTCCGATTCGCATTGAGGCCTGCGATGGACTAATCAAAATATTGTATTACAAGGAGAGCGAGCCATGGCTTACGAACATATTCTGGTGGAATCGCGCGGTGCGGTCGGCTTGGTAACCCTGCACCGGCCAGAGGCGCTCAACGCGCTTTGCGCTGAGTTGATCAAAGAATTAGCGGCGGCACTAGACGTGTTCGAAGCCAACGGTTCGATCGGAGCCATCGTGCTGACCGGATCGGATAAGGCCTTTGCAGCCGGTGCCGACATCAAGGAGATGTCTGGCCGCTCTTACATGGATGTATATCTTTCCGATTTTATCACAATGGGGTGGGAGCGCGTTTCCACCGTCCGCAAGCCGATCATCGCCGCTGTCGCGGGTTACGCACTGGGCGGCGGCTGTGAGATGGCGATGATGTGCGACTACATTATCGCGGCGGATACGGCGCGCTTCGGCCAGCCTGAAATTACCATCGGGGCGATCCCAGGCGCCGGAGGCACGCAGCGCTTGCCGCGCTTCATCGGCAAGGCGAAGGCCATGGATATGTGTCTCACCGGGCGCATGATGGACGCCGACGAAGCGGAAAGGTCCGGCTTGGTTAGTCGCGTCGTTCCAGCGGCCGAGTTGCTCGACGAAGCGGTCAAGAGCGCAGCTAAGGCGGCGGCAATGTCTCGTCCGATCGCGATGATGGTCAAGGAGTCTGTTAACCGCGCTTATGAGACGACGTTGGCTGAAGGGGTTTTGTTCGAGCGTCGCACCTTCCATTCGGTGTTCGCCACCGAAGATCAGAAGGAAGGCATGCAGGCGTTCGTCGAGAAACGTAAGCCGGACTTCAAGAATCGCTAGGGAATCAAGGTTGACGCGCCGTAAGTGCACCGATATAAGCCGCTGTCTTAAACGTGTGAAACAGTGACAGGTTGAACGATGGCGAATCATCAATCCGCCAAGAAACGTATCCGCCAGACGGAGCGCCGAACCGAAATCAACGGCGCGCGTCGCAGCCGCATCAGCACGTATGTGCGAAAAGTCGAGGAAGCGATTGAAAGTGGTGATAAGGCGGCGGCGGAAGCCGCGATGCAAGGTGCAACGCCTGAACTTCATCGCGGCGTGTTGCGCGGGATTATGCACAAGAACACCGCGGCGCGAAAAATTTCGCGGCTGACACGGCGAATCAAAACGCTTTAATTGGCTGTACCGATCCGCTTTCAAGTGGCAGCCGCATTCGATGAATGCGGCTGTTTTTTTTGGTGAAAAAAATTTGAACAGTATCCTGACGCAGATTCAAGGGCTTAGGGCGAACAGTCAATTTACGGCCCTAGTTTTTTCGGGTGTTCCCTATTCGATCTCGTTGCCACGCGAAAAAAGCCTGGGTAGATTAACACTGTGGTGAACATCTTGACCGGCACAAAGTCAAGTTAACGGCAGTATAAAGTGGCGGTAAACCGTCCAATCGGCGAATGCAGGGATAAAAAAACAGCACCTTACAGTTTTAAATTGGTTGTTGTTTAGTCCTTTATTTAGTTTTATTGGGTGTTTCGAAAGAAAACGTGCTTTCGGGATAAAGGATACTTAGTCTCTGAAATAGATAAGCGCTGTTATCTTGCCTTTAAGGCTTGTTTAAATGAGGCTGACCCGGCGCTGGCATTCTGCCTCTCGGTCCTGTTGTTCGTCCGTAGCGAAAGGGTAATCTCGCCCGTCGTGATGATGAGGGACCGCGACAGGCATCGAGCGGGGAGTAACGGAGACTGTGACCGAAGAAAGGCGTCTGAATAACAAGCAATCGTCGCAATGGAATCGGCTTCGCTCGAAACTGCGGGCAGAGTTTGGTCAGGCGGCCTATCGAAGCTGGTTAAAGCCAGCGTCCTTTGAGTTGGTCGATGGCGAAACGGTGCGTGTTATCGCGCCAACTCGATTTATGCGGGACTGGATCGAGACGCAATATGGCGAGCGGCTGAAGCGGCTTTGGAAGGAGGAGATTCCAGAGTTGCGCGCGCTGGAAATAGTCCATGACGGGATGGAAACTACCGATCTGGCCGGAGTGCCAGCTTCTGGAGCGGCGGAAAGCCAGGCTAGCGGTAAGGATATCGGCGCTCCCCTAGACCCTCGCTTCCGATTTGAGAACTTTGTCGTGGGTAAACCAAACGAGTTGGCGTTTGCGGCTGCGCGCCGCGTCGGGGAGGCACAGTCCGTTCCGTTCAATCCGCTGTTCCTGTATGGCGGAGTCGGCCTCGGCAAGACACATCTGATGCATGCGATCGCTTGGCATATCCGCAAGACTAATCCGGATCGTCGCGTTATCTACCTTTCCGCCGAGAAGTTCATGTACCAGTTCATCCGGGCTATGCGGTACAAGGATACGATGGCGTTCAAGGAAGAGTTCCGATCGGTTGATATCCTAATGATAGATGATGTGCAGTTTTTCAGTGGTAAGGACAACACCCAAGAAGAGTTTTTTCACACTTTTAATGCGCTGGTCGATCAGAACCGCCAAGTTGTAATTTCCGCGGACAAATCGCCGAACGATCTGGAGGGCATGGAGGACCGCATGAAGTCCCGGCTTGGTTGGGGTTTAGTCGCTGATATACACCCAACGATTTACGAGCTGCGCCTCGGCATCCTGCAATCGAAGGCCGAGCGCATGGAAGTTGACATCCCGATCAAGGTTTTGGAATTTTTGGCGCACAAAATCACTTCCAACGTGCGGGAGCTGGAGGGAGCGCTCAACCGCCTCGTCGCGTATGCTAATTTGGTTGGGCGGCCGATCACACTGGATAATACGCAGGAGGTTTTGCACGATATCTTGCGGGCCAACGACCGCCATGTGACCATCGAGGAAATTCAAAAGCGGGTTGCCGAGCATTACAATATTCGCTTAGGCGAGATGTACTCCGCCCGCCGTTCGCGTTCCATTGCGCGGCCTCGGCAGGTAGCGATGTATCTGGCCAAGCAACTGACCGCGAGGTCCCTGCCGGAAATTGGACGGAAGTTTGGCGGGCGCGATCACACTACTGTCATGCATGCGGTGCGCAAGGTCGATGAGCTTTGTGTCCTCGATAGTGCATTTTCGGAGGATGTCGAACTGCTACGGCGTATGCTCGAGGGCTGAAATGGCCAATTGGCGTGTGGCAAATTTTGCCACCAAAGCGGTAAAAAAAATGCCGATTTAAGCCTTTTATGCTATATTCGTACTCCGTCCGCGCGCTTAGTTTTGTCTTAAGGCCTGATTAACCGGGCGGGCCGGTGCTAACCGCCGGCATCTGTCTGACTTGAATACGTCTTTGGCAAAGAGAAACCATGAAACTGACGATAGAACGGGCGGCACTTCTACGATCGTTGAACCATATTCAGAGCGTGGTCGAGCGGCGCAACACGATACCAATTCTCGCAAATGTAATGGTTGAAGCGAACGCTTCTGGTGTAAACCTGACTGCGACCGACATGGATATTTCGATTGTGGATTCGGCGGAAGCGACCGCGGCGACGTCCGGGGCCACCACGGCCCCCGCGCATACGCTGTACGACATCGTGCGGAAATTGCCAGATGGGGCGCAGATTGAATTAGATGCCGGGGGAGACAACGACCGGCTTACGCTGAGCGCCGGACGATCGCGCTTCACCCTGGCGACTTTGCCAACTGCCGATTTTCCGACGATGAGCGCCGGCGACTTGCCTCACACCTTTTCTGTGCCGGCGGATGATCTGCGCGCCTTCGTTGATCGCACCCGGTTTGCGATTTCGACGGAGGAGACCCGCTATTATCTGAACGGTATCTATCTGCACGCGGTCGAAATTGATTCGGTGTCGGTGCTGCGTGCGGTAGCGACAGACGGGCACCGGCTGGCGCGCGTCGAAATGCCGATGCCGGAGGGTGCGGCCGGAATGCCGGGAATCATCATCCCGCGCAAGACGGTGAATGAGTTGCGTAAGCTGATAGATGAATGCGGAGTGGACATTAAAATTTCGCTATCGGATACTAAGATAAGATTCGCATTCGGTGGCACGGTCCTGACCTCTAAGCTAATCGATGGCACGTTTCCCGACTACGAAAAGGTCATCCCGGTCAACAATGACAAACTTCTCGAGGTCGACTGTCGACAGTTTGCGGAAGCGGTTGATCGAGTGGCGACGATTTCCACCGAACGGTCTCGATCAGTAAAATTGGAAATTGGGGACAACAGTCTGACCTTATCGGCGAGCAGTCCAGATGCCGGTTCCGCGACCGAAGAGATCGAGGTTTCCTATGGCAAGGAAGCAATCGAGATCGGTTTCAACTCGAAATATCTGCTGGATATTGCGCAGCAGGTCGAAGGTGATGTCGCCCAGGTCCTTTTCGCGGACGGGGCTTCGCCGACAATTGTTCGTGACAGCGCCGACGGCAGCGCCTTGTACGTGCTTATGCCGATGCGGGTATGAGGGGAAACGCCCTCGCCGAACGTGATGTGACGGATACCAACGCCATATTGTCGGTGACGCGCCTTCGGCTTTCGAACTTCCGTTGCTATGCCGAAGCGTCGTTTGATGGTGACGAACGTCCGGTGGTCTTGACGGGGCCGAACGGTGCGGGGAAAACGAATGTCTTGGAAGCGGTATCCTATCTCGGTCCTGGCCGCGGCTTGCGGCAGGCACGTTTGGCTGATGTTGATCGGCGAAGTGGTGACGCGACATGGGCGGTTTCGGCGACTGTGGTGGGACTGGTAGGTCCGGTGGAACTCGGTACTGGCCGGGACCCCTCGTCGCCGCGCCGGATTGTGCGGTTGAACGGCGCAACTGTTTCAGGGCAAAGCGTGCTGGCAGACTATATTAGTATCGTTTGGCTTACGCCGCAGATGGACCGCTTGTTCCTGGAAGGGGCCGCTGCCCGGCGACGCTTCCTCGACCGGCTGGTGTTTGGGTTCGATTCGGCGCATGCCGGGCGAGTCAGCGCGTATGAGCATGCGATGCGTGAGCGCGCGCGTTTATTGAAGCTTGGTCGGCAAGATGATGGTTGGCTGTCTGCGCTGGAAGAAACTATGGCCAGTCGCGGTATCGCGATCGCTGCAGCGCGGCGAGATATAGCTGGTCGGCTGGCCCGCGCTTGCACCGAGACATCCGGTCCGTTCCCGGCCGCCGGAATCGCTGCGACGGGACTGGTGGAAGACTGGTTGAACGAAGGACCGGCCTTGGCGGCAGAGGATCTTTTACGGCAGCGCCTAGCGGAACAGCGTGTCAAGGACGCGGTGACGGGCCGCACAGGCATCGGTTCCCATAGGAGTGACTTCGCCGTGCGCCACTTGGAGAAGGACATGCCGGCGGATCAATGCTCGACCGGTGAACAAAAAGCGTTGCTTATCGCCATCGTTTTGGCCAATGCGCGATTGCAGTCGGCGGAGCACGGAATGGCGCCATTATTGCTGCTCGATGAGGTCGCGGCCCACCTTGATATTGGCAAACGGCGAGTGCTCTTTGAGACGCTTCTAGGTCTGGGCGTGCAAGCGTGGCTTACCGGTACGGATCGGTATCTTTTTGACGAATTTGGTGACCAGGCTCAGTTCCTCACCGTCTCGGATGCGACATTGCGTCCGGCAGCATAACTTCGAACGGACCGCATATGAGTGATTTAGCTGACAAATTTGGCGAACCGAACGGCGAAGATTACGATGCCAATTCGATCAAGGTGCTGCGTGGGCTCGAAGCGGTTCGCAAACGGCCTGGAATGTATATCGGCGATACGGAAGACGGCACCGGTCTCCACCACATGGTCTACGAAGTTGTGGACAACGCGATCGACGAAGCCATGGCTGGCCATGCTAACAGGGTCACGGTCACGCTGAACGGCGAGGGATCAGTGACAGTCAGCGATAATGGGCGGGGTATCCCCGTCGATATACATTCCGAAGAAAGGATTTCCGCTGCACAAGTTATTATGACGCAGCTTCATGCTGGCGGGAAGTTCGACCAGAACTCTTATAAAATTTCAGGCGGTCTGCATGGTGTGGGCGTTTCGGTTGTCAATGGGCTGTCTTCACGTCTCGATTTGACGATTCGGCGTAACGGACAGATACATACGATGCAGTTTGCCGATGGTGAGCCGGTCGACGGCAAGGATTTGGAAGCTGTAGATGATTGCGGTGAAGAGACCGGAACGCAGGTCGTATTCTGGCCTTCCACAAAAATATTCAAGGAAGTTGAATTCGATTTCGCTATCCTGGAGCATCGGCTGCGCGAGTTGGCCTTCCTTAACACCGGTGTCGAGATTGTGCTCACCGATGCGCGTCTACCGGAACCAAAGGTCAGTGATCTGCATTATGAAGGTGGGCTGGGTGCGTTTGTCCGCTACCTCGACCGGTCACGGACAGCGTTGCATTCGGAATCGATCCTGATGACCGGTGACAAAGAGGGCGTTGGCGTCGAAGTCGCCCTGCAATGGAATGACAGCTATCACGAAACGATGCTCTGCTTTACCAACAACATCCCGCAGCGCGACGGCGGTACGCACTTGGCAGGGTTTCGCGCTGCGCTGACGCGGCAAATCAACGCCTATGCCTCCGAAAGCGGTCTGGCTAAACGCGAGAAAGTCTCGATAGTTGGTGATGATGCGCGGGAAGGCATGACTTGCGTCCTGTCTGTCAAAGTGCCGGATCCAAAATTTTCCAGTCAGACCAAGGACAAGCTGGTCTCGTCGGAGGTCCGAAACATGGTCGAAACTGTGGTCAACGAGAAACTTGGACAATGGTTTGAGGAACATCCGACGGAAGCCAAGCAAGTCGTGCAGAAGGTGGTCGAGGCGGCTTCCGCGCGCGAGGCAGCGAGAAAGGCACGCGAACTTACCCGACGCAAGGGCGCCCTCGAGATGGCTGGCTTGCCTGGCAAACTGGCTGACTGTCAGGAACGGGATCCGTCACTGGCCGAAATTTTCATTGTCGAGGGTGACTCGGCCGGTGGTTCAGCTAAGCAAGGCCGGGAACGCAGCAATCAGGCGATCCTGCCCCTGCGCGGCAAAATCTTGAACGTCGAACGGGCTCGCTTTGACAAAATGCTGGGCTCCTCGGAGATCAGGACCCTAATCACTGCGCTGGGAACAGGCATCGGACCAGAAGATTTTGACATTGAAAATTGTCGCTATCAACGGATAATCATCATGACTGACGCGGATGTCGACGGTAGTCATATTCGCACGCTGTTGCTGACCTTCTTTTTCCGGCAAATGCCGGAGTTGGTTGAGCGGGGCTACCTCTACATTGCGCAACCGCCGCTCTACAGGGCAAAAAAAGGCAATTCGGGCGTTTATCTGCTTGACGACAGGGAGCTTGAAAACTTCCTTATCCGTGATGGCATCAGCGGTCTTACTCTGATCCTCTCTAACGATTCGGAGGTCGCTGGAGAGGATCTCCGCGATACGGTGGAACAAGCGCGCCGGGCTGCTCATCTGATGCAACCGCTTATCAGCAAGGTTGGCAATCGTCATGTCATCGAGCAGTCGGCGATAGCGGGAGTACTGAATCCGACGCTAATCTCCGACCCGGAAAGGGCTCGAGAGGCAGCCGCCTACATCGCGCGACGGCTTGACATGCTGTCCGATGCGTCCGATCAGGGTTGGGAAGGCGTGCCGCAAGACGATGGAGGCTTGGCGTTCCAGCGAACCGTTCGGGGCGTTACGCAAAGGTATCTGATCGACGGGGATCTAATTCGGAGCGCCGAAGGGCGTCGGCTGGACCAGCTAGCGCTGGATCTTCAAGCGCGTTACGGCGCGAAACACGCTATTCTTCGGGTGAAGGATGAAGAAATTAGGATTCCTGGACCAATTACACTGTTCGACGAAATCATGGCCCTTGGCCGGAAGGGGATCTCGATCCAGCGCTATAAAGGATTGGGTGAAATGAACCCAGACCAATTGTGGGAGACCACGTTGGATCCTAATGCCCGGACTCTCCTGCAGGTGAAGGTTGCCCACGCTGAAGAGGCGGCGGATTTGTTTTCTACCCTGATGGGTGATGTTGTTGAGCCGCGCCGCGACTCCATTCAGGCAAATGCGCTGAAGGTGGCCAATCTTGACGTATAAACCAGGTGGGGTGCGAAGTTGACGAGGCGGTGCGATTGGTTCCATATACGCGCCTTTATATGCTATGGAATTGGTGGGGAAAGTCCAAAACCACGACTGTTCGACGAGGTTAAAGAGTGAAACTGACGAAAAACAGCTTTTCCTATGAAGATTTAATCGAGTGCGCACACGGCAAGCTGTTCGGGCCAGGCAATGCTCAATTGCCGCTGCCACCCATGCTCATGCTGGACCGGGTAACTTCGATCACAGTGGATGGCGGTGAACACGGCAAGGGCCAGATTGTCGCCGAATTGGATATCAAGCCGGACCTGTGGTTCTTTCCCTGCCATTTTGAGAACGATCCGGTCATGCCAGGTTGTCTCGGGCTGGATGCTATGTGGCAGCTTGTAGGATTTTTCCTCGGCTGGCTCGGCGGCATCGGCCGGGGCCGCGCCCTTGGCGTTGGCAATGTGAAATTTTCGGGCCAAGTCCTAGAAACGGCACATAAGGTGACTTACAACATTAACCTGAAGCGTGTCATCATGCGCAAGCTTGTACTCGGCGTCGCGGACGGTGTCCTGCAAGTTGACGGTACATCAATTTTTGAGGCGAAAGACATCAGAGTTGGCCTGTTCACGCCGGCTGAAGGCCAATAGCGAGGTTCGATCAATGCGACGCGTTGTGGTTACCGGTATTGGGATCGTTTCCAGTATCGGGAACAATAAAGAGAAGGTTCTCGATTCCCTGAAAGCGGGTCGTTCTGGCATTGTTCATTGCGAGGAATATGAAGAGCTCGGGTTTCGCAGCCATGTGCATGGCTCAGTGAAGCTTGATATCAGCGATTACCTTGACCGCAAGCAAGCTCGCTTTATGGGCGATGGGGCGGCATATAACTATATCGCGATGAAAGAAGCGATTGCAGATTCTGGGCTCGAAGAAAGCGATATTTCGAACGAACGCACTGGCCTGATTATGGGATCCGGCGGTCCGTCCATGCAAAATATGGTGCAGGCGGTCGATACCATGCGTGAGAGGAATGCAAAACGCGTCGGACCGTTCGTCGTACCTAAGGTGATGTCGAGTACGAATTCGGCGACGTTGGCGACCCCGTTCAAGATTCACGGCGTCAACTATTCTATTAGCTCGGCTTGTTCAACCAGTGCTCATTGTATAGGTAACGCTTCTGAACTCATCCAATGGGGTAAGCAGGACATCGTCTTCGCCGGTGGCGGCGAAGAGTTGCATTGGTCCTTCACATTACTTTTTGACGCGATGCCAGCCTTGTCTTCGAGTTTCAATGCGACCCCGGAAGTGGCCAGTCGCGCGTTCGATAGAAATCGCGATGGTTTTGTGATAGCTGGCGGCGCTGGCGTGGTAGTGCTCGAAGAGCTTGAACACGCAAAAGCACGCGGCGTGAAGATTTATGCCGAGGTCGCGGGCTATGGTGCCACCTCAGACGGCCACGATATGGTCCAGCCGTCCGGTGAAGGCGCAGTGCGCTGTATGAAACAGGCGCTCAATGGCCTCAACATGCCAGTTGGCTACGTCAACGCGCACGGCACCTCGACACCTATCGGTGATGTGAAAGAATTGTCGGCTTTGCGTGAAGTGTTTGGCGACAGCGTGCCGCCGATTAGTTCGACCAAGTCACTGACGGGCCATTCACTGGGCGCAGCGGGTGCACAGGAATCCATCTATTCTCTGCTCATGATGGAAAACAATTTTCTCGCCGCATCCGCCCATATCGACGAAATTGATCCGGAGGCGGCTGAATTTCCAATCATCCGCGAGCGTCAGGACGATGTTGCGCTCGACTGCGTTATTTCGAACAGTTTCGGATTTGGTGGTACAAACGCTACGCTGGCGTTCAAACGGTATGACGGATAGCGGAACTAACAAACCGTAACGATCGAAAAGAAATACTTGGGGTATAAAGGCGTCAAATCGCGACATAAGCGGTGGACGAAAAGGTTGAATGACGACACGGCAAAGCCTTATGCAAGGCAAGCGCGGGCTTATTATGGGCGTAGCCAATGACCATTCCATCGCCTGGGGTATAGCGCGGACCTTGGCAGAACACGGTGCTGAACTCGCCTTCACCTTTCAGGATGAGAATTTTGAAAAGCGTGTTCGGCCATTGATGCATAGTGTGGGATCGGTGGTTGCCGCGCAATGTGACGTGGCGGACGATTCATCGATCGACAGAGCATTCGAAACGGTAGGGGCGGCCTGGGATGGCCTGGACTTTGTTGTCCACGCCATTGCGTTTTCCGACAAGGCTGAACTGAAAGGTCGTTATCTCGATACTACGCGAGAGAACTTCACCCGCAGCTTGGAGATCTCTTGTTATTCCTTCACAGCCGTCGCAAGACGGGGTGCGGCGATGATGGAAAATGGTGGCAGCATCTTGACCCTGACTTATGCCGGATCGCGGCGTGTGATGCCGAACTATAACATCATGGGGGTTGCCAAAGCTGGATTGGAAGCAAGTACTCGCTATCTAGCGGCTGACTTGGGGCCAGATGGAATTCGCGTCAACGCAATCTCCGCTGGACCTATGAGGACGTTGGCTGGGGCAGCGATCGGTGGCGCTCGGTTCGTAATGAAGTGGCAGGCGGAGAATGCGCCCTTGCGTCGTTCTGTCACCTTGGACGAGGTCGGCGGCGCGGCGCTTTTTTTGCTGTCAGATCAGGGCATGGGGACGACTGGTGAGATCATCCATGTGGACGCTGGATATAACATAGTAGGCATGGCCTCTCCCGATTAACCGAAAACAAGCATCGAAGCGAAAAAGGGTGGCCTAAAGTAGGGCCACCCGTTCGCCTTTGTTACTCATATTATTCGGCGCTGGCGCGTCGCCGTCCATCGCGAGGAACATCACCCAGATCTTCACCAGTTTCTTGATCGACGACCCGCATGGATAGTTTCACCTTGCCGCGATCGTCGATTGCGAGGACCTTGACCTTTACGGTTTCGCCTTCTTTCACAATATCGCCGACTGTGCCGACTCGCTCCTTGGCTAGTTCCGAGATATGGACGAGGCCGTCACGGGCACCAAAAAAGTTTACGAAGGCGCCGAAATCCATGATCTTGACAACCTTGCCTTCATAGATGACGCCAACCTCAGGCTCCGCAGTGATTGACTTGATCCAGTTTACCGCCTTATCGCTCGCCGTTTGATCTACAGCCGCTACCTTGACCGTACCATCTTCTTCGATGTCAATTTTGGCGCCGGTGGTCTCGCAAATCTCCCGGATCATCTTACCGCCTGGGCCAATTACCTCGCGGATTTTGTCACGAGGCACCGTCATGGTGGTGATGCGCGGAGCGTGCTGCGATACCTCCTGACGGACTATGGTGATACCCTTTTCCATCTCTTTCAAAATGTGCATCCGGCCATCCTTGGCCTGCGCCAGGGCGACCTTCATGATCTCCTCGTTGATCGAAGTAATCTTGATATCCATCTGCAGCGAGGTGATGCCACTTTCTGTCCCGGCAACCTTGAAGTCCATATCGCCGAGGTGATCTTCGTCACCGAGGATATCAGATAGTACGGCGAACTCGTCGCCTTCTTTGATTAGCCCCATTGCAATGCCGGCGCAGGGCCTTGCCATCGGAACGCCCGAATCCATCAATGACATTGAGGTGCCGCAGACGGTTGCCATCGAAGACGAGCCGTTCGATTCGGTGATCTCTGAGACGACGCGAATGGTGTAGGGGAAATCCTCTTTTTCTGGTAGCAGCGGCCGGATGGCACGCCAAGCTAACTTGCCGTGCCCGATTTCGCGGCGGCCGGGGGAGCGCAGGAAGGATGCTTCACCGACTGAATAGGGCGGGAAATTGTAGTGCAGCATGAAATGTTCGCGATATTCTCCTTCTAACGCGTCGATGATTTGTTCGTCCTGGCCGGTGCCCAAGGTGGTTACGACCAGCGCTTGTGTTTCGCCGCGGGTAAAAAGGGCGGAGCCGTGTGCTCGGTCTAGAACACCTACTTCGGCGACGATTGGTCGCACTGATTTGGTGTCGCGACCGTCGATCCGTATGCCAGTTTTCAGGATACTGCCGCGGACCACATCCTTCTCGAGGTTCTTCAGCGCGCTGGCCGCGAGCTGTTCGTCGAATTCGTCGCCCTGCTCGTCGGCAAGGGTGGTAATCGCTGCTTTCTTGGCGTTCGAAACCGCTTCGACGCGAGCCTGCTTGACAGTAATCGCATAGGCGTCGCGGATAGATGCTTCAGCAATTTCGCTGAGCCGGCTAGAAATCGACGATTCGTTTGCCGGCGGCTCCGGAATTTCCCATGGATCCTTTGCGCAATTTTCCGCTAAGCTGATGATAGCGTCGATGACCACTTGCGACTCTCTATGGCCAAACATGACGGCATCGAGCATTGTGTCTTCGTCGAGCTCGCCTACTTCCGACTCGACCATCATAACGCCTTCCTGTGTGCCGGCGACGATGAGATCTAAGTCACTCGATTCCATCTGATCCAACTGCGGGTTCAACACATATTCGCCGTCGATATAACCAACACGGCAACCGCCAAGTGGGCCCAGGAAGGGAATGCCGGAGATCGTTAGGGCCGCTGATGAGCCAACCAGCGCCACTACATCGGGGTCGTTTTCCAGGTCGTGAGCGAGAACGGTGCAGATGACCTGTGTCTCGTTTCGAAAACCTTTGGCGAAGAGAGGCCGGATCGGCCGGTCGATCAGGCGCGAGGTGAGCGTTTCCTTCTCGCTCGGACGCCCTTCGCGCTTGAAAAAGCCACCTGGTATCTTGCCAGTGGCGAAGGTTTTTTCCTGATAGTTAATGGTGAGAGGGAAGAAATCGATACCGGCACGGGGTTGTTTCTGTGCAACCGCAGTGCACAGTACTTTGGTCCCGCCATAAGTGACTAGAACCGCACCGTCAGCCTGGCGCGCGATACGCCCGGTCTCAAAAGTGAGAGGCCGGCCGCCCCAGGTGATCTCTTTTTTCGCAATTTCAAACATTTATATTCCTTCACATACAGTCCTTCGGAAAGCCACATTGGCAGACCCATGCCTGCGAATGCTGTCGTGCCACTCTGGAGGATGAATGGCGTGCGACGGGGCATCCGATATTGTTGTCGTTTTTGTGCGGGACATGGCGCCTTTTGCGCACATGATGAATGTGCCACGTCTTAGCGGCGCGATTAGCGCCGCAATTCCAGTCTTTTGATGAGGTCTTCGTACCGTTCCTGGCTCTTCTGTTTGGTGTAGTCGAGCAAGCGACGGCGCTGTCCGACGATAATCAGAAGGCCCCGGCGCGAATGAAAGTCTTTCTTGTGTGTTTTCAAATGCTCCGTCAGGTTTCGGATCCGTTCGGTCAGGATCGCAATCTGCACTTCTGGTGAGCCCGTGTCACTGGACTTAGTAGCGAACTCGCCAATGAGTTCCTGTTTTCTTTCAGCCGTGATCGACATCGATAGCTCCTTGAATTAAAGTTTCAGGACACGGAATGGCTTTACTTCACCTCCCGCGTAGCGCACGAGCGCCACGGGCTTGGTACTCGTTTTCGCGAGAACAGTATCGCCGTTTTTAAGCTCGGCAATACGTTTAAGATCGGCCTTCCGCAGCAGCGCTACTGGCTGACCGTTTCTCAACCGCAACGCCTCGCTTTCGGTGACGGCCAGCGCCGGGATGTCGTCCAGCGCGGTCTCAACCGGAAGCAGTTTCTGCTCACGGTCCGCAATTTGACCAATTGACTCTAGTTCGTCCAGCGAAATCGCGTCCTGTGCGTCAAATGGACCAACAGAAGTCCGCCTCAGAGCAGTAATATGGCCTAATCCGCCAATCGCCTGGGCTATGTCACGTGCCAACGCTCGCATATACGCGCCTTTCCCGCTAATGGCGGCAAACTCCATGTGATCTGCATCGGGGATGCCGATGACCTGGATATCGTGAATAAAGATCTCGCGTGGGCTTAAAGTCACCGTCTTGTCGGCCCGCGCCAGCTTGTAAGCGCGGACACCATTGATTTTGACGGCGGAAAATTTTGGTGGAACCTGCTCGATACGTCCGACGAAGCGCGTTAAAGTGGCTTCGACGGTGGCTCGGTTCGGCCGGACGTCGCTTTTCTCGATTGTTTCGCCCTCGGCATCATCGGTATTGGTTTTAGAGCCCCAGCGAAGAGTAAAGCGATAGGCTTTTGTGCCAGCCATCACATGGTTGACGGTTTTTGTTGCCTCTCCAAATGCGATGGGTAATAGGCCGGTCGCCATTGGGTCCAGTGTGCCGCCATGGCCTGCTTTGCGGGCATCTAGTAGCCATTTCACCTTGTTGACCACGGCGGTTGAGGTCATCCCACTGGGCTTATCGATGACCAGCCAGCCATGCACGGGGCGGCCGCGCCGACTACGACTCACCGGTGTTCTCGCCTAAATCGCGGGCTACTTGGGGCTGACGCAACAACGCATCGATATGGTCGGCTTGACCGAAACTCCGATCGACTTTGAATTGTAGGCGCGGTACATGGCGTAGCTCGACCTGTTTGGCGATAGCACTGCGCAGGAACGGAGCCGCTCGTCCCAACGCCTCGACAATTGCATCGGCTGCTTCGCCGCCGAGCGGCATGACGAAAGCCGTCGCGTTTTTTAGGTCCGGGCTTGCGCGCACTTCAGTAACAGTGATCGAAATATTGCGAAAGGCGGGATCGCGTAAGTTGCCACGTTCCAAGACGTCGGATAGGGCGTGGCGGAGCGCTTCGCCCACGCGGAGCTGTCTTTGCGAAGGTTGCTTGTTCTTTACCATGTTGAATACGCCCCGGTTTGCGGGGTCCGGTAATTTTCGTCGGGCTAAAGCGCGCGCTTAACTTCCTCTACTTCGTAGCATTCGATGACATCGCCCTGCTTGATGTCATTGTAGTTCTCAAATGCTATACCGCACTCAAAGGCGTTTTGTACCTCACGGACGTCGTCCTTAAAGCGCCGGAGCGTTTTGAGGTTGCCGTCGAATACGACGACCTGATCGCGCAATAGTCGGCATTTCGTACCTCGGCGGATAAGGCCTTCGGTGACGTAGCAGCCGGCGACTCTGCCGACCTTGCTGATGTTGAAGACCTCGCGCACGTCGGCATAACCAATAATGTTTTCACGGATTTCTGGCGCCAGTAAGCCGCCCAGGAGCTGCTTCATGTCATCGATCAAGTCGTAGATGATCGAATAGTAGCGGATATCGACACCTTCCTGCTTGGCCGCTTCGCGTGCTTGCGGATTGGCGCGCACGTTAAAGCCGAGAATCACAGCATTTGAGGCGCCTGCGAGCCCAACATCGGATTCGGTGATACCACCCACACCGGTGTGCAGCATTGAGAACTCGACCTCGTCAGTTGCGAGGTTCTGTAATGCCACGCTAATCGCTTCGACCGACCCGTGCACATCGCCTTTAATTAGGATCGGCGCTGTTGCCGCTTCACCTTCCTTGATCTGATCGAATATCTGTTCAAGCGTACCGCGGGCACTGGATGCGAGCTCAGAATCTCGCACTTTGCGTTTGCGATATTCGGTAATTTCGCGGGCGCGCGCTTCGTCTTCAACGACGGCAAACTCGTCACCCGCATTTGGTGCGCCTTGCAGCCCTAGGACCTCCACTGGCGTCGAGGGCCCGGCTTCCTTGATATTTTCACCGCGGTCATTGATCAGGGCACGCACCCGGCCCCATTCTGGGCCGGCGACAAAAACATCGCCGATCTTCAGGGTGCCCCGCTGAACCAGAAGCGTCGCAACCGCACCGCGGCCACGCTCCAGTCGCGCTTCAACGACAGCACCTTGCCCTGTCCGGTCGGGATTCGCGCTGAGCTCCATCAACTCAGCTTGCAGTGTGATGGCTTCTTCTAGCCCATCGAGATTGATACCCTCCGTAGCGGAGATTTCTATGTCCTGCACGTCGCCGCCAAGGCTTTCGACGACGATCTCGTGTGACAGCAGCTCGTTGCGGATTCGGCTCGGGTCCGCGTCGGGACGGTCGATCTTGTTGATCGCGACAATGATTGGCACGTCTCCAGCCTTGGCATGGCTGATCGCTTCTGCGGTTTGCGGCTGTACGCTGTCTTCGGCGGCGATGACGAGCACAACCAGATCGGTCACGCTGGCCCCCCGGGCACGCATCGACGTGAACGCTGCATGGCCCGGCGTGTCGAGGAATGTGATCTGCGCGCCGCTGGACAAATTGACCTGATAGGCACCGATATGTTGCGTGATTCCACCGGCTTCACCAGATGCCACATCTGTCTTACGCAAAGCATCAAGCAATGAAGTTTTGCCGTGATCGACATGCCCCATAACAGTGACGATTGGCGCGCGCGGAACCATAAACTCCTCGTCGTCAGGCCCGCCTTCAAGACCAATTTCGACATCGGATTCCGAGACGCGACGGACACGGTGTCCAAACTCGCTGACCACAAGCTCCGCGGTGTCCGCATCGATGATCTGATTGATGTTGGCCATAACCCCAGACTTCATAAGCGCCTTGACCACATCTGTGCCACGTATGGCCATACGATTTGCTAGGTCGGCTACAGTTATGGTTTCTGGAATGACCACGTCGCGCACGATATTTGTCGAGTCGAGTTCGCCGGCCAGCTGACGTGCCTGCTGTTTTTCGCGTTCTCGGGCGCGCTTCAGTGACGCGATGCTGCGTGCGCGCTCTATGGTGCCGTCTTCCGATTCCAAAGCCTGTGAAATCGTCAGCTTCGCCGAACGACGGCGCGGCTCCTGCCGTGCCCGCAGGGTCTGTGTCTGTTTGGCATCGACCTTGCCTGTGCTACGCCGGCCGCGACCCTTTTTTTCGTCGGTGCTGGGGGCTGCTTCCGCTTTGCGAGCGGGCGCGCTGCGCGCCCTCTCGATAGCAGCCTCTGCCTCGGCCGCACTTTCTGTCGCTTGAGCTGCCGCTTCGGCTTCTGCCTTCTTGCGGGCCTCCTCTTCGGATTTGCGTCGTTCTTCCTCTTCTGCTTTGCGGGCTTCTTCTTCCCGCTTCTTCTTTATCTCTTCTTCCTTATGATGGCGTTCTGTCTCTTCCAGGCGTCGGCGTTCGGCGTCTTCTACAGCACCGTGCAATGCCCGCAACCGCGTGGCGCGTTCGTCTTCGGTCAGTCGACTCTGGGCGACTGACGCGGCGTCGTCACCGACGGCAATGCCATCTGCTTTGGCCTTAACCTCTTGCATTCCGCCACCAGTGCCACGTTCAAATGTCCGCTTGCGCTTGACCTCGACTGTGACAGCTTTCGTGCGGCCATGGCTGAAGCTTTGTCGAACCTGGCCGGTTTCGACCGTCTTCTTCAGCTCCAATCGCCCGGGCTTGTTCAGGCTTAGCTTGTTCTCTTGTGTCTTAATTTCACTCATCGCATTTCCTGTTTACCGGACGGAAGCCGGATAAACGCGCCGCAGTTTCTAAAAAATTCTCCGCTAAACCGCCTGGAGCCAAAGCGGCATGCACTGTTTCTTCACGGCCGAACGCAACGCCGAGCTCGGCCGATCGAAGCAAGCACACCTCCGAAAAATTGCCGGCGGATTGCCGAAGTTTGCGGCGCCCGACGTTCGATCCGTCGGACGCTGCGAGTAAGATAGCTGCACGCCCCTCCCGCAGCCAGCCTTTTACTTTAACGAACCCCGAGACCGCCTGGCCTGCACGACGTGCTAAGCCTAGGAACTCAGTGCAGCGCTGAACCAACAGCTCCTCAACTTGGTCGTCCAAGGCATCACTGACCTGAACCTTTTGGCGCGCCGCATATGCAAAGAGGTTGCGGTTGCAGGCCGTCTTAATGACATTCCGGTCGGCGCTCAACCATATTCCGCGGCCGGGCAGCCTACCAATAATGTCTGGCACAACCATATTATGCGGTCCTACTACAAAACGCACCATCTCGTCCTTTGGCATGCATCGATTGGATACTACGCAAAGGCGAAGCGGCCTTGCCTCTTTGCCTGCTGGCTGTTCGGTTATTGCGCTGCTTACTGCCATGCCTGAGATCTTTGTTCCCTAATTACATCGTCATCTCTTTACCACCCTCGGCTTCCTCCGCCGCGCGTTCTTCGTCTGCCAGCTTCTCTAGCTCGGCGGCCCGAAGTTCCTCTTCGGTAAACCAACCAGCCGCAACTCGGGCTTTCATGATTAAGTCGTTCGCTACGGATTCCCGAATATCGAAGGAAGCTAGAATGCCTTCTTCTGGATCGATCAATTCGTCGGAAGCCAAATCAGCAAAATCCTCCAACGTCTTCACTTCTCCTTGACCTAGCTTGACCAGCATAGGCCCCGTCAAGCCGGGCAGTTCAGCTAATTCGTCCGTGACGCCTAGATCACGGCGCTCCTTGATCAAGCGGTTACTCTCCGCTTCTAGGAAATTCCGCGCCCGATTCTGTAGCTCTGCTGCCAGATCGTCATCAAACCCTTCAATCGATGAGACATCTTCAGTCGGCACATAGGCGACTTCCTCGACAGAGGAGAACCCTTCAGTGACCAGCAGATGTGCAATGACATCGTCGATATCGAGTGCTTCGATGAACCGTGCGCTGCGCGACAGGAATTCTTTTTGTCGACGTTCCGATTCCTCCTCTTCGGTCAGGATGTCGATATCCCAAGCGGTTAGCATCGAGGCCAGCCGTACATTTTGACCGCGGCGGCCAATTGCCAGACTCAGCTGGTCGTCAGGCACGACGACCTCTATCTTATTCTGATCTTCGTCCAGAACGATCTTGGCCACTTCGGCCGGCGCTAAGGCGTTGACGACGAAGGTGGCGGGATCCGGAGACCACGGGATGATGTCAATTTTTTCACCCTGCAATTCGGAGACTACGGCTTGCACGCGGCTGCCGCGCATGCCGACGCAAGCACCGACCGGGTCGATACTGCTATCGTTCGAATGCACCGCGATCTTTGCTCGACTTCCCGCATCGCGTGCCACGGCGTCGATCTCTATGATTCCGTCGTAGATCTCCGGGACTTCTTGAGAAAATAATTTAGCCATAAATTGCGGATGGGTGCGCGAGAGGAAAATTTGCGGACCGCGAGGTTCCTGCCGTACGTCGTAAATGTAAGCACGGACCCGTTCGTTACGGCGAAAATGCTCGCGCGGTAGGAACTCGTCGCGCCGCAGCACTCCTTCGGCGCGACCGAGATCGACCGTGACATTGCCGAACTCGACTCGTTTAACAAGGCCGTTCACGATCTCTCCAACGCGATCCTTGTATTCCTCAACTGTCGTTCGCGTTCGGCTTCGCGCACACGTTGAACAATAACCTGTTTAGCGGTTTGCGCGGCAATGCGGCCGAAATCGATCGGCGGTAGCGGATCGACGAGAAATTCGCCGAGAACGACGTCGGCCTTCCTGTGATGCGCTTGATGGACCGTCAGCTGTGTTGCCTCGTTCTCTACCTCTTCAACCACCTCCAGATAACGCGCCAGTTGGATGCTGCCGGTCTTGCGATCGATCGTCGCGCGAATATCGTGCTCTAGACCGTATTTTGTCCGGCCAGCTTTCTGGATGGCTTGTTCCATCGCTTCGAGTACCTGCTCTCGGCCGATACCCTTGTCTCGGGCCACTGTGTCGGCAACCTGCAGGATTTCCATTGTCAGATTCGCAACGGCTTCCATGTCCCTATCCGCCTCTCGCACGGTTTCCTAATGTTGCGTTTCGCTGGCTAAGGCCAGCAATTCGTCGTTTAAGATTAGTTTTGCGCGCTCTATATCCGCGTAAGGAATCGATAAAAGCGTGCCTTCCGAATCTAGCTGTACCTGATCATCCGCAAAACCTGCGATCCGGCCACGAAAGCGCCGCTGCCCATTTATTGGGAGGCGCAGCTCAATTTTTATCTCTAGTCCTGTGAACCTCGTGTAGTCCTGCGGTCGGGTCAGCGGCCGGTCCAGTCCGGGCGAACTAACTTCTAGCGAATAGCTGCCCTCGATCGGGTCTTCCACATCAAGCAACGCCGAAATAGATCTGCTGATTGTAGCGCAATCCTCAACTGTCATCATGCCGTCATCCAAGCGTTCTGCCATGATTTGCAACGTTCGTTGCCCCGCTCCGGAAATCCGGACGCGCACCAGATCGAAACCCATATTTTGCAGGATCGGCCTAATGATGGTTTCAACGCGCCTCGAAGGGTCCAAATCTCCGCTCCCGAACGGAATTAAAAAAGGGCGGGCACTGGGCCCACCCACAACATTAACCGATTAAACGGCTTATGGGATTAATCAGCTGTTTAAGCTATATGGCCGTCTTTCTCAAGCTATTTATCTGCATGGGCGCGTCGGATGAACTCGAGATAGATGCTTGTTTCGCCCCGTTGCGCCGCTTTTTCTTCGTATCGGGTTGCCGGCCAATCATGGGGGCGGGTACGCCAATCATCCGGCCCTTTCGCGCGCCATTCGAACGCACCATTCCGCAGTGTGAGGGACAGCATCCAACGCACATAATCGCGATGATCGCTGGCCATGCGAAGCCGCGCGCTATCGACCATGACACGGGCCAACTCGGTGAGCGTTTCCGGCGAGATGATGCGTCGACGATGATGCCGACGCTTCGGCCAGGGGTCAGGAAACAGAATGAAACACCTTTCTATCGATCGGTCTGGCAACGCTTTGATGAGAAGGCGAGCGTCTCCCGCGTAAACCCGGATGTTCTTGATGTCCGCTATTTCCACGGTTCGGACTAGGCTGGCCACACCGTTAATAAAGGGTTCGCAGCCGATGAAACCTATCTCTGTATGCGCCTGAGCTTGCGCCGCAAGATGCTCGCCGCCGCCAAACCCGACTTCAAGCCATATGACTTTCACTGGTGGATCGAACAGCGTGTGCGGTTCGTCGAGACTTTGGAGTGATTCAATTGAGATTTTTGGCAGAAAGCCTGATAGGCGATCCCGTTGTGCCTTCCGCAGCGGGCGGCCTTGCCGTCTGCCGTACAGAATCTTCTTGTTATTATGGGGGCCCGGGGCCAAAAGACCGGTCAGGTCAAAGCGGCTTTCAGATCTTCGACGAGATCTGTCCGCTCCCATGAGAACCCGCCATTGGCGGTTGGTTTGCGCCCGAAATGACCATAAGCCGAAGTCGGCACGTAGATCGGCCGGCTCAGATTCAAATGTTCACGGATATTGCGTGGGCTGAGGTCCATCACCTCGCTTACGGCGCCCGCCAGTTTGTTGTCCGAGACTGTTCCGGTTCCCTTGGTATGGATGTAGACGGAGAGCGGTTTCGCAACGCCGATGGCATAGGCCACCTGAATCTCGCACCTTTGCGCCAGGCTGGCAGCAACGATATTTTTTGCAACATAGCGGGCGGCATACGCGGCTGACCGATCGACCTTCGAGGGATCCTTGCCGGAAAAAGCGCCGCCGCCATGTGGCGCCGCGCCGCCATAGGTGTCGACAATAATCTTTCGGCCCGTGACTCCGGCATCGCTATCCGGGCCGCCGATTACGAAACGGCCGGTGGGATTAACGTAAAATTCGTCTTCTGGGCACATCCATCCGTTCGGCAAGACGCCTTCAACGAATGGGCGGACGATTTCTCGCACATCTGATTGTTCTAATCGTTCGTCATGTTGCGTAGAGACGACGACTGAGGTGGCCCGGACCGGGACACCGTTTTCATAAAGAAGCGTGATTTGACTTTTCGAATCCGGCCCCAAGCCGGAGATTGTATTCGTGTGCCGGGCTTCAGCCATTCGGCGCAGAATTTCATGGCTATAGTGGATTGCCGCCGGCATCAGAGCATCAGTCTCACGGCAGGCGTAGCCGAACATTAGACCCTGATCACCGGCTCCTTCGTCTTTATTGCCAGCCGCATCGACGCCTTGCGCGATATCGACCGACTGCCCGTGCAAGTGACACTGAAAATCGAGGTTCTTCCAATGAAACCCATCTTGTTCGTAGCCGATTTCGCGGACCGCATTGCGGGCGATTTGTTCTAGCTGTTCAGCGTTGACTTGGCCGGTGCCGTCAATAAGCCCTTCCGGCCCCCGAAGTTCACCAGCAAGAACGATACGGTTCGTCGTGCATAGGGTTTCGCACGCGACGCGAGAATGTGGGTCAGCACCGAGGAATAGGTCTACCACTTCGTCGGAAATGCGATCGCTAACTTTGTCGGGATGACCTTCGGAAACCGACTCGCTGGTGAATAGAAAATCGCCTTGTGCCACGACTCCCCCTTTTTTTGTGGAAATTTTGCCGAATAACTGAACTGCATCTGAGCCTTGAAACGCGAGCGCGACTATCGGCAGATTTTCTCAGCGCGTCAAGCAAATCGATATTTACCGCTCTGAGAGTAATTACCCTTTCATCGGGGTGCTTGCGAGTGCTTTTGCAGAATTGAAAAGAACGAAACTTATAAACGTGTACACCAGTCAGATCTAACAGACGACTCGATCCAACAATGTTGGTGCGTCGCTTTAACTTTTTGCACGTTTTGACATGTCAGACTGATCGCGTCGCTGAAATTCTCTTTGATCATCTCGAGAAGCATTCAGCATAATCCAATACGACTGCTGACATGAATGTCAATTGGATTGGATCTTCCAGTTTCCAAATCGGTTCTGGTTGTGAAAGCCCATGAAACCGTGATTGTCAATCTTAAATGGTAATTTGCCGTGCGTAGTAGATCGCAATGAACTGACCCTGGGGGAACTGGTATTTAAGCTGTTTTTAATGCTTGTTATGCGTAATGTTTTTTAGATTAGCGAGAAATAAAATTACGCCAAATAGTAATAATATAATCCCAAAAGGAATGTCGCCCAATTTAGTGTAAGGAGGGGCGGGGACTGCTCTTGGCAAACGAGTGTCAATGACACCGGGTTCGTTGAGGGCATGTGTTTTTAAGATATGCCCATAGGGGTCAATGACTGCCGATATGCCCGAATATGCCGCGCGAATTAGCGGCAACCCTTCCTCGATTGCCCTGACACGCGCGTGTGCCAAATGCTGATGCGGTCCGGCGGAAACTCCGTACCAAGCATCATTGGTTAGGTTCAGAAGCCAGGCCGGGCGTTGCGCGCGGTCGGCAACGTTACCGGGAAAAATTACCTCGTAGCAGATCAGCGGGCTGAAGGGCGGTAAGCCGCGGAGCGCTATAGTCCGCACGCCTGGTCCGGGAGTAAAGCTTCGTTTTCCATGCGTGATCTTTTCGATTGGCAGCATGTTCGCAAAGGGTACATATTCACCGAACGGGACCAGATGAAATTTGTCATAGTGCGCGATGATTCGGCCGGTTTCGTTAAGGGCAAACATGGCGTTCGCGACTCTTCGGTTTTTATCAATGCGGCGCGGTGCCCCGGTTATGAGTAGCCCACCCGTCGGGACGATGGCTGATAGGGCGCGAAGCAAGCGGGGGTTTGTGCTCGGAAAAAACGTCGCCGCTGTCTCCGGCCAGATCACATGGGTAACCCAGTTCGGTCGGTTCTTGTGGCTGAGTTCCAGAAACTGGCGAAGGTTACGCTCCTGATAGTCTGACGACCACTTCTCTTTTTGGGGGATGTTCGATTGAACAATGCGCAGCCCAACGCCGTCGACATAAGCTATTCCCGGTGTGTTAGAGAGCCTTAAGGTGCCCCCTATCCAGATTAATAACGGTAGGGCGATAGCTACGGCTGCGATGCGCCATGGGCTTCGATGGTCAACCAAGGCTGCGGGCAAACACGCGGAAAGGATTGCCGCTAAGCTGACCCCGTAAATTCCGACTAGAGCGGCGAGTTGCACCAGACCTTTGTTATCTGCCCAGGCGTAGCCGATAAGATTCCAGGGGAAACCGGTCAGTATATGACCGCGCAGCCATTCTCCGGCGACCCAGGCCAGCGCTAGGCCGATTGCGCGATTAAGGGACCCTTGCAGAAGCCAGGCTATCAATGTCGCCGCGGCGCTGAACAATGCAAGGAACGCTGGAAGACCGGCTATGGTGAAGGGCAGCAGCCAGGCAAACTTGGCAGCGAACACGAGCAAAGCGTTGCCGGTCCAATAAAGGCCAAAGGCAAAGAACCCGAACCCGAACCACCAGCCGACAGCAAAGGCGGACCGCTGCCGCTTTGCCCCATTCAGTAGCCAGACGAGCGGTGGAAAAACAAGAAATAGTAAAGGGAATA
Organism: Rhodospirillaceae bacterium; assembly: GCA_002717185.1. The sequence goes on along the minus strand of PBDC01000026.1, from coordinate 57,790 downwards.
AAGAAATTGGCGGCAAAGCCAAGGTCGCAACTGCACCTAAGAGGAACGCTGATCCGTAACGATTCCATCCGGCTAGCGTCGCAGTCCGTTTCGCTATTGCCTGGATCAATTCTCGCGGCTACACATCGGCCACCCGCAGCTTCGGCAATTTGCGCGCGCGCAACCGTTTAATTCGTCGCGGGTCCGCGTCCAAGATTTCGAACTCTACACCTGAAGGTTCATGAACCACCAGTTCACCGCGTGTTGGAATGCGACCCGTCAGTGTGAAGAGCAGGCCACCCAGCGTGTCAATATCTTCCTCCCGTTCATCCCCAGTGAGGATCGGGCCAACCTGTCCCTCGAATTGTTCTATCGAGACGCGTGCATCGGCCACCACAGACCCTTGGGTGCTGCGGACCAGCTGCGGTCCCTGATCTGCATCGTGCTCGTCCTTGATTTCGCCGACGATTTGTTCCACAAGGTCCTCGATCGTAATGAGCCCGTCGATGCCGCCATACTCGTCAACAACGAGGGCCATATGCAGTTGCGTCATCTGCATCTGCAGCAGTAGGTCGAGTACGGGCATTGTCGGGGCGACAAAAAGAATTTTGCGCAATATACGGCGCAGGCTAAATCCGCCCTCCTTGCCCATCTCGGTTAAAACATCCTTGATGTGGACCATCCCAATGACGTCGTCCAACGTCTCGCGGTAAACCGGGAGCCGGGAATGGGCCTCGTTATTGATAAGGCTGACGAGGTTTTCCAGCGATGTGTTAACTTCAACGGCGCCTATATCTACGCGCGGGACCATCACATCACGTGCGGTAAGCCCACCTAGATTGAGAATGTTCTCGATGAGTGCTTTTTCGCCTGGGTCGATGGACGCGACACGTTCCTCATGTTCTTCGATGAGTTCTTCGAACGTGTCTCTCAATGCGGAGTCGCCGTTTTTAGATCCGGTCAGCGAACGGAACCAGCCCCAGAGGCCACCATAGCGTGATGATTCCGTGTCCTTATCGGCGGAGTCCTCTGCAGAGGATGAAAGCGAATGCGTGTTTTCGCTCATGTGGGCCTCTTCATTCGCGGATCCGCGTAGGGATTAGAAACCCCCATTGCCGAGAGGATGGCAATTTCCAGCGCCTCCATTACCGCCGCTTCGGTCTCATGTTTATGGTCGTGTCCCAACAGATGAAGAACACCGTGGATGCAGAGGTGCTGGAAATGGTCGGCGAAGGCTTTATCCTGCGTTTCCGCTTCAAGATAAATTGTCTCGAATGCAAGAACTACATCTCCCAGGAGGCGTGGCATTTCGGGCTGCGCATCGTCATCCACAGGAAAGGACAGGATATTGGTTGGCTCGTTCTTATTCCGGTAACGATCGTTCAACGATAGCAACAACGAATCGTCGGCCAGAACAATGCTCAACTCGGTGTCCGGCCGATTGTCTCCGCACCGTTGCCACGCCATCTGTGCCGCTTGTTGCGCCAAGGCTGCTGCATCAGGGAGACAATCACTCCAGCGCGGGGTTTTTACGCTTATCTCGATGTTTAGCTGTGCAGTCATGGCGAGCTGTCCTGACTGGGACCTGCTGTATCGTAGGCCCTAATTATCCGCGCTACGAGTGGCGGTCGAACAACGTCGGCGTCGGAAAACCGTATGAACCGGATGCCAGGCACGCCCTCCAATGTATCGATGGCATCTTTCAGCCCAGGCCGGGTGCCGGTCGGTAAATCGACCTGGCTAAGATCGCCGGTGATCACCATCCGGCTGTTTTCGCCGAGACGGGTAAGGAACATTTTCATCTGTGTGGACGTTGTATTCTGCGCTTCGTCTAGAATGACGAACGCGTTGGCAAGCGTCCGGCCGCGCATGAAAGCAAGCGGTGCCACCTCAAACTCACCGCTTGCGATTCGTCGAACAACCTGTTCGCCGGGTAATGTGTCGTTAAGCGCGTCGAATAAGGGCCGTAGATAGGGATCAATCTTCTCTTGCATATCGCCTGGCAGAAAACCTAGCCGTTCGCCTGCTTCCACGGCTGGTCGCGAGAGGACGATACGATCGATCTTGCCGGCGTTGAACATTTCCACAGCAGCGCAAACCGCAAGATATGTCTTGCCCGTTCCTGCGGGGCCAATCGCGAAAACCATATCGTGCTCCTGGATTGCTTTGATATAACAGCTCTGCGCTTTCGAGCGTGGTGCGATCCTTTTTCGATGAATTTGGATTATTCCGTCGCGGGGGCTGGGGACGTTATCATGCGCCATACGAACGGCCGCATCGACCACGCTTTCGTTCACCGATTCTCCATTCTTTATCTGCTTATACAAATTGCGAAGCGCTGTTCGTGCCGTCTCGGCCGCGTCAGCAGGACCGGCGATGGTGATGTGGTTACCCCGGCTCGCTAAGGAAACGTCCAATTGCTGCTCGATACGCGCCAAGTGCCTGTCATGTGCGCCGAACAGCAGGGGTAGTAGGTTATTGTCGTCGAACCGTATATGGACCGAAGCGGTCTCGGAACTGTAGAGCGTGCTCACACGCTGGCCTTTTGAACGATTGCGCGGTCCATATCGACCGTTAACACTTCGCCTTTCAAACTATTGTTCATTACCTCTACGACGCGACACTGGACCACGTTGCCGATTAAGCGCTGTGGAGCTTCAGCGTGCACTGCTTGCATATAGGGAGACCGTCCCAGTATCTGACCGCTATATCGACCATTTCGCTCGAACAGAACCGGAATTACGGCCTCATATTTCGAGTGGTTGAAAGCTGTTTGCTGCGCGCGCAGCAATTGTTGCAAGGAAGCCAATCGGTCGCTCTTAACTGCCGTAGGCACTTGGCCCTGGGTGGCTGCCGGCGTTCCGGGCCGGGCACTGTATTTGAACGAATAAGCCTGTGCATAGCCGATATCTGTTACGAGCCGGAGTGTTGCAGCGAAGTCCCGGTCTGTCTCTCCTGGGTAGCCAACAATGAAATCGGAGGACAGCGCGAGATCTGGGCGGGCCGCCCGCAGACGATCGACGACGCGACGGTAGTCGTCCGCGCTATGCTTCCTATTCATTGCTGCGAGGACCTGGTCGGAACCTGACTGTACAGGTAGATGAAGATAGGGCATCAGTTGCGGGATATCGCGGTGTGCGGCCAACAGTGTGTCGTCCACATCGCGCGGGTGGCTGGTCGTGTAACGCAATCGTTCGATTGCTGGTGCCGATTTAGCCAGTTCGAATAGTAGTTGTCCCAAAGTCCATTCTGTCCCATCGGGCCCCTTGCCGTGATACGCGTTCACATTTTGGCCTAACAATGTGAGTTCGCGGCTACCGGCCTCGGCAAGGCGACGCGCTTCCGTGACGACCGCAGTGACCGGTCGCGACTGTTCGGCGCCACGCGTGTAGGGCACGACACAGAATGTGCAGAATTTGTCGCATCCCTCCTGAATGGTAAGGAAAGCGGAAACGCCCTGCGGCGAAATTTCTTCCGGTAGATGATCGAACTTGTCCTCTGTGGGAAATTCGATATCCACCACCTTTTCACCTCTCGCGCGCATTACGCGGGCGACCAATTCTGGAAGCCGGTGAAATGTCTGCGGTCCGAAGACCATGTCGACGCTATCGGCCCGGGCGATGATCTCTTCGCCCTCCGCTTGGCCGACACAGCCGCCGACCGCGATGATCATCCGTTCGCCTGCAGCCTCCTTTCGGCGCTTGAAGGGGCGCAAGCGACCGATGTCGGAGTAGACCTTTTCAGCTGCTTTCTCACGAATATGACAGGTGTTCAAGATGACCATGTCGGCGTCGTCCGGTGATTCCGCCGGCTCATAACCATGTGGTGCCAACACATCCGCCATGCGCACAGAGTCGTAGACGTTCATTTGGCAGCCGTAAGTTTTGATATAGAGCCGTTTCACTGGGGCAGCTATTCCACCGATGCAGAAACTGCGGGGATTCGGATCATTTCTGTAAACAGCGCATCCGGTCCAAATTTTCTATGATCGATAATATCATCGGTCCAAGCGTGGTGACAAGCGGTGGTCACTAGCACACCGTTTGGGTAAGGCAATTTCGGTTTAGTCCTTTTCCGTCAGGATGCCATATAGCTCGAGTCGGTGGTCGACAAGCCGATAGCCCAGACGTTTAGCTACTTCACGCTGTAACGCCTCGATCTCGGCGTTTTGAAACTCTATGACCTTGCCGCTTTCTATGTCGATTAAATGGTCGTGGTGCGATTCTGAGACTTCCTCATAGCGGGCACGTCCATCGCCAAAATCATGCCTATCGAGAATATCGTGCTCCTCAAACAGCCGGACCGTCCTATAGACTGTTGCGATACTGATCTTCGGATCGATTTCTGTTGCTCGCTTGTGCACCATTTCGACGTCGGGATGGTCGTCAGCTTCCCCCAGAACACGAGCGATTACCCGGCGCTGACCAGTAATTTTCAGGCCCTTTTCATGGCACAATTCTATTATTCGATCTCGCACCGCTTATCCTCGCCATAGCTAGCCAACAAAAATGGTGCTTAGCAAGCCTCTAATATAGTGCCAATGCGGTCAGACGACCATCATGAAATGGCCAATTAACCTCATGGTCTGTTTCAACTTTTGCCACCCTGGCGCGGCCGCGTGCCAAGTCCAATGGCTTTCGCGAGCTTACTGCGTTGTTTGGCGTAGTTTGGGGCAACCATGGGGTAATCGCTCGCCAGCCCCCACCGCTCGCGATACTCGTCCGGCGTCATGTTATAGGCCGTTTTTAGATGCCGCTTAAGCATTTTGAGCTTTTTGCCATCTTCCAGGCAGATAATGTATTCGGGCGTCACCGACTTGCGCAGCGCAACGGCCGGCGTCGGGCGTTCACTCTGCGAATCTGTTCCTTTGCCTACATTCGACAATGTTTTGTAAACCTGTTCGATGAGGTTCGGTAGATCCGACATCGCGACCGTATTGTTAGAGACGTGTGCTGCTACAATTTCGCTCGTCAGGCCAAGAACCTCGCTTGTTTTTATATCTGCATCGTTGGCGTCGGACATCGTATCTACACCCTTGCGACCCAGCACGTGAGTAATGCGCTGTATAATCGGAGACTTTCTATAATAGTAATAGCGAGAATTGATTTTTTTCGACCAACTCATCACTACACATAAAAAACAACACCAACACCTGACTAAATGTCAAGTAAAATTGACAAGTGCAATCTATTTATTGACAATTGTTGGCCCTAATTTAGTAACTAATTACAATCAAATAGGTTCTCGATTATCTATTTTTTCTACACTTTTGTGCAAAACCAATGCGGTTACCCGATTGCCGGTAGCATTTTGGTAGTAATTGGGCCTTTTCCCGATCACTTGGTATCCAGCTTTGCAATAAAGGGCTCGCGCAGTCTGGTTGTCTATACTCACTTCCAGAAAGACGCTACGGGCCCCGCGAAGGTGGGCGACTTCTTCCATCGTAGTCAAAAGTGTAGAAGCTACACCTCGTTTTCGAAAAGTGGGCGCGACACCGATGCTGAAGACCTCCGCTTCGTCCACAGCATTTCGTGTCAGCACGTAACCTGCTGGTATATTCGCTCCTTTTATGTGAACAAATGCAATAAGAGCCCAGGTTCCAAGTGGAACCAGGTATTGTTCGATCGAATTTTTTGGCTGAAGTTCATAAAAGCTCTGCGTGTAGATTTTCTCCATGGCGTCGAGATCGCCTGGCTCGGCAAAACGAACCGATATATCACTTTTATCGTTCACGGGGATCCCGTGTCTGGCAGACGTGCATCTGGGGGCCGTAGGTAGAGAGGTTTGAGTGGCCTTAGCACGGTATCGGACAGTGATGCGTACCTTTCGTGACCTATAGCGGCAACTATCCCTGCGTCTGGCAACTTCGGGGCCTCCGTAATGACATGCGCGCGCTGAGTTTTTGCAAATGCGACAATCGCTCTTTCGCAGGCGGTGCCGACGACAGCGATCGGTCCATCGGGAAGCAAGTTGGCAATATCGGACGGCATCAATGCGGCTGGCTCGGTCAGCGGCAGGCCCTCGAGATCGAAGATTTGCAGATAGATATCGGCTCGCTTTGTATCTAAGGCGACCAAGAGTGGGATGTCCCGAGCCGGTTGCGCCCGTGCAATCGCTTCCAAAGTTGTGACACCGATAAGCGGGCGTTTGGCGGCGAGCGCCAGTCCGCGGGCGCTGGCAAGTCCGATACGCAGCCCGGTGAAGCCTCCTGGCCCGACTGTCGCGGCAATTAAATCCAAATCAGTGAATCTGATATTCGCCTCAACCATAACCGCCCTTACTAGCGGCATAAGACGTTCAGCATGCCCGCGTTGCAGGGTTTCGCAGCGGTGCGCGGTGACGTAGCCGTCCTGCAATATTGCTGCGGAACACGCTTCAGTCGCCGAATCAAGCCCTAACACTATCGCCATGCGAAAAGGTTTCCTCCCTCTATAACAGCGTGCAAACCTCTTCGAATGCGAAACGGGGACTGCGCGGAAACAGTTTGGACGTGTCACCGAAACCGACGTTGCAGAGGAAGTTGGAGCGAATTTGTGTACCTTTAAAGAATTCAGCGTCCACCAAATCGTTTTCGAACCCGGACATCGGGCCGACATCCAGTCCGACCGCGCGGCAAGCGAGCATGAAATAGGCACCCTGCAGGCTGCCATTGCGCATAGCGGTGGTGTTGATCAGGGTTTGATTGCCGGTAAACCAGGATCGCGCGTCGTCATGCGGGAATAGGAAGTCAAAATGTTCATAAAATTGATAGTCATTAGCGATAATCGCGGTGACCGGTGCGGCCATAGTTTTGTCAAAATTACCGCTGCTTAGGGCTGGTTCCAACCGCTTTTTTTCTTCGTCCGTTCGTATGAAAATGATGCGCATCGGCGAGCAATTTGCGCTCGTCGGTCCCATTTTGGCGATGTCAAAGGCGGAGCGCAGGGCTTCGTCACCGACCGGTTCATCGAGCCAGCCATTATGACTGCGCGCTTCACGGAACAATAGGTTGCAGGCAGCTTCATCGAGAACAGGTCTATCGGTCATCTCTGGCTCCGTATTAGTAATTTCATTAATTGTTGGGTGAATACACACGATTGCCATATTACTTGAGAGAATAGGCGATACGGCGCTAAAATGTGCGAGTGAATATCTGCTTGCATGATTTCTGCGCAAAACTCAACCGAGTGACGCACCTCTATCTATCACTGGCAATCCTTGTGGTCATGATTGCGCCGGGGGTCGCGACCGCCGGCAGCGGTGTGATCATTATGTATCATCGGATCGGCGAAGAAGCGGTTTTTCCTTCAACCAGCGTAACGAAAGAGCAGTTCGAGGCACATGTTTCGCTACTCGAGAAGCAAAAGTACACAGTCTGGTCCTTGGAAAAGCTAGTTACGGCATTGCAATCAGGTGGAGCGATCCCGGACCGCACGGTTGCGATTACTTTCGATGACGCCTATCGCTCAATTTACGACATTGCGTGGCCACGCCTGAAACAGGCCGGCATGCCGTTCACAATCTTTGTCGCGACGAAGTCTGTTGATGCCCGCGCTTCTGGGTTCATGACATGGGATCATCTTCGAGAGATGACGGAGGGTGGCGTAACAATTGGAAATCACACGCGCACCCACCTGCATATGGCGGGGGCTTCACTTGAACGGAACCGTAAAGAAATACTTCATGCCCGCCGGCGCATTTCCGAGGAGTTGTCTGTCAATCCCTCGCTATTTGCCTATCCTTATGGCGAAATGAGTAATGAGGTGCGTGATCTGGTGATTGCCGAAGGGTTCAAGGCGGCGTTTGGGCAGCATTCTGGGGTAGCTCACAGCAGCGACGACATCTATTTCTTGCCGCGTTTCGCCTTCAATGAAAGTTTTGCCAANCTGGCGCGGTTCCGGCGNGCGGTNAATGCGATGCCGCTGCCGGTTGAGGATATCACTCCGGCTGATCCGCTCATCGCTACTAANCCACCTGCCTACGGGTTCAGCGTTGGCCCNGACATGNGGNNCCTGCNNCAATTGGCTTGTTATCACTCNCAATTNGGNAANGTTNANCTGATAAGGTTGGGTGAACGGCGGATCGAAATTCGTTTTGCCAAACCGTTCCGCAAGGGCAGCTCGCGACTGAACTGTACCCTGCCGGGTCCGGATGCCCGTTGGCGCTGGTTTGGCCGACAGTTCTACGTGAAGTCCAACTGACTGCTGCTAAGCGCCGGGGCGAAAATCCAAAATGGCCTCTCCAAGCTTGGCGCTGTCGAGAGCAATCAGATCGTTCTTTTTAATGATATGTCGCAACAGATTGACGTACTCCATCCCTTTTTCGGAGTACTTCAACAAAGTTCCGGCGATCGCGATGCTGTCGATTGGCTTGTCTTCTTTTCGGAAGGCATTGCGCATCTGGCGCAATCCTTTGTAAGCGCGATGGGTGTTTAGGTTGCGGAGATAGGATTCCGCCGATAATTTTAGGCTATCAAACGACCGTACCTTGTGGGTCATACCGGCTTTCCGTTCCTTTGGTACCAGGCCGGCATAGGCGTTCGACGTCCATTGCCCAAAGGGCGCGTTGCCTTCCTGGGCGAAACGGGAGGTTCCCCAGCCGCTTTCGACCGCGGCCTGGGCCAGGGCGAGTGAAACAGGCACCGTATCGACACGTAACAGGAGCGCTTCGAAGTCACCAGGCTTCGCCCGATATTCTTTGTAAAGCGCTGTGAACCACATCGCTTCCTTTTCCCCGAGACGATGACCCCTCTCGACCTTGGCTCGAAGGTACAGCATCCGCTCGCGTTGATGCAGCACTCTGTTGTTGGCTTCCAGCACGTAGGGTAGCATGTAGCGCAGGAATACGGTCTTTCGATCCTGCGCCTGACGCATTTGAGGCAAGTCATAGGGTAACGATGCGAGAAGAACGCGCGGCACTGCGACTTGTCCCCAACGCACCGCATCCAGTTCGTAGCCTGCACTGGTGAAGGCGTCCTTAACCTTGGCGACGGAAGCGAATGCCTGAACGATATTTGGTTTGGCTAGGTTGTTGGCGCGCGCCATTTTGGGTTTGCTCGCCACTATTTCCCGATCAGTCTGGTTCCAGTGTTCCAGCAAATCGTTCATAATCGCGCTGTTCGCGGACATAATCAGACCGCCGATAATGGCCGCTCCAAGTGCTCCTGTGCTTAAGACCACTTTCAAAGCTTTTATTGAATTACGTCCTGAGGATCTCATCTATAGTGACCCTATGTAACGCCCCGTGTTTCCAACCGTCGTTCTAATGCCGGCCTGGCGCGGAGTTTATCCTAGTTAGAGAGATGCGCGGACTTCGACGACTTCAGGGATGTAGTGCCGCAGCATATTCTCGATCCCCATCTTCAACGTTGCCGTCGAACTCGGACATCCGGCACAGGCGCCGCGCATTTCCAGATAGACAACGCCCCCATCGAAGCCGTGGAACGTGATGTCACCGCCATCTTGGGCCACGGCCGGTCGCACTCTCGTCTCCAGCAACTCTTTGATCTGTGAGACGACTTCGTCATCGTCTTCGTTGTTCGCAAGCGTTTCCGACAGCGCCTCTTCCGTCATCACCGGCTTACCAGCGGTGAAATGTTCCATGATTGCACCAAGCAGTGCCGGTTTCATGACGAACCAATCCTGATCGTGCGATTTTGTGATGGTAATGAAATCCTTGCCGAAGAAGACAGCAACGACACCTTCCACGGCAAAAAGGCTTTCTGCCAAAGGCGACCGCGCGCCTACATCTGCTTGGTCGGTAAAATCTGCCGTTCCCGAATCGAGGACGGTTTGGCCCGGCAGAAATTTTAACGTTGCCGGATTTGGTGTCTCTTCAGTCTGAATGAACACTGGCGAATACTCCTGAAACGCTCCTATACCTAGCTTTAGAAATGGCCGAAAGGGCAAGATTTATCAAGCTAAATCGCTCGAAAGGGTCAGGGTCAGTTATAGGTGTCAGGCAATTTTTCACCAAAAAAAACGCCTGTTTCAGCCTTTTATTACCAATTTAAAAACGACGAACCCTATTAAATACCGGACGAAAATTGATTAATAAGAGTTCTTAGAACAGTTGATTTGTGGCTGCGGTGTCCCGTCGAACCGTGATGGCATACCAAGATTCCGCGAACGGAACGGCGCGCATTTGAAGGACGGCATTTTACGGGACTTTTGGAAAATTTCCGCTGAAAGTAGCTGAATAAGCTCTTTCGCTACTCACAATCCTTATTTCCTTACTTTTGACGATGACAGGGAGGCTTGCTCGTCGGAATATTCGACCCCTGTGATGACGGTTGCACGGCTATCCCTATCGCTCAAGTCGGCAGGCCCTCTCGTTTTTTAGTGCGCTCTTTACGCATTATAGAATTAACACCATGCTACGAAGCTATGAGCGCGAGCCAAGTGAAAATAGCGCTGTCAGTGGAAATATTGGGTTTGTTTAGGTTCGATCGTGATACCTGATGACACATAAACGTAGGACATGATGACAGAACTTTGTGATTTCGACGCGACGACATTGCGCAACATGATAGGAGCGCGACAGGCGACCCCACTTGAGGTGCTGGACAGCTGTATCGCTAGGATCGAGACGGTGAATCCCGTTCTCAACGCAATGGTCGAGCTGTGTTTCGATGCGGCGCGGGAGGACGCAAAACGTGCGGGGGCGGCGATCGAAGCGAGGAAACCTCTCGGCTTGTTGCATGGCATTCCGGTTGCGGTTAAGGAAGCTGAGGACGTTGCGGGTCTCCACAGCACCAAAGGATCGCCCCTTTTTGCCGATGTGATCGCTGACCGAGACTGCCAGATGGTATCGACGATCCGCCGGGCGGGCGGTATCGTCGTTGGTAAGACTAATGTGCCACCGCTGACAAATGGGCTGACGACGGACAATCCAATCTACGGGCTTACGCGCAATCCGTTTGATCTGGAGCGCACTTGTGCCGGCTCTTCGGGTGGTGCAGGGGTCGCTTTGGCAGCACGAATGGTGCCACTGGCAACTGGGTCGGACCTTGGCGGCAGTATCCGGGGCCCCGCTTCCGTCAGCGGCATCGTTGGATTGCGACCGACGGCGGGTTTGGTGCCGTCTGAAGGCAAGCCTATAGGCTGGAACGGCATGTCAGTGTTGGGTCCGATGGCGCGAACCATCGATGATACACGGTTGTTCCTGCGGGGTATGATGAGTGACGATCCTCGCGATCCCTTAAGCGGACCAGTCGATTCCGTATTAAGCAATCCGGCATGCTCAATTGATCTCAGCACGCTCCGGGTAGCGGTGAGCTTAGACCTCGGCGTTGTCACAGCGACCGAAGATTCCTGTGCAACATTCCGGTCGAAGGTCGCCCAGTTCAAAGGTTNCTTCGCGGNATGCGATTGGTTCGANCCGGATATGGNAGGCATTCACGANGCCTATCTGCAGCTTCGATCCNTGGTGCAGTTAAGCCGTTACAGCGCCTATCTGGAANACCGGTCCGGATTGACCCCGCAGGCGCGTACGGACCTGCGGCGTGGCGATGCGATGACCGGTCAGGATGCCGCTCAAGCCATGGCTGCGCAAACCAGAATTTTCCGCCGCTTCCAAACGTTCTTCCAGGACTATGACCTGCTGATCACGCCTGGCCGTACGTTGCCCAACTACACCTTGAAGGAAATCGATGTGGCGAATACCCGGTTGGTAGAGGAAGAGGATCAAGAGCAGAATGATCTTTGGGCGGGGCGCGGCAACATTACCGCTCCCATTACAATGATGGGTCATCCGGCGCTGTGCCTGCCAGCGGGCAAGGACCCACAAGGACTTCCGTTTGGATTACAAATCGTTGGTCCTTACCGAGGCGACAATTTCTTGCTCGGCGCTTGCAAGTCGTTGGAAGCGCAGTTCCAGATCAAGCGCGATCTAATGCGACCGCTTGCTGATGTGACAGCTTTTACAGGACGGAATTGTTAGGTTGCCAGGCGGTTGGTTAAACGGCCGTTCCTTCAAAACAGACGTTGAGAAGCGGTTCCCCGCGGCTGAACCGATCCAGGTTCTCTGCGATAAAGCGCCAGCGCCGGTCGTGCATGTCGTCGCTGAGCGCGCTGTTGTGCGGCGTCATAACGATGTTGTCGAGCTCTTTGAAGGGAAAGTTCCAGGGTGAACGATCCGGCTTGTTCGACGTTGGGTAGCCGTACCAGACGTCGATGATGGCTCCGCCGATGGTCTTGTCGACTAATGCCTTGTAAAGTGAACCTTCGTCGATAATGAGACCGCGGCCAACATTGATTAGGACGCCATCGGGTTTCATCTGGGCAAGTCGTGTCGTATCGAACAGGCCCCGCGTTTCTTTCGATAATGGCAGTCCAATTAGGACGTAATCACTTTCGCCGAGCAGCTTGTCGAGCGAGTCCATCGTGTCGATCCAGGTTAGCGGTTCTTCTGTCGATCGAATTGTGCGGGTAACAGCGATGCAGCGCATCCCAAACGCTAGGGCGCGGCGCGCTACCTCCTGGCCGATATGGCCATAGCCGACGATGCCGATGGTCTTACCATAGAGCTCGCCATGGGTTGGGCCGTAGCCCATTTGCCTCCCTTTCCAGCCGTTAACGCGGAACTTGCGGTCAGCCTCACTGATACCAAACTCCCATTCCAGCATCGTCGCCAGGACGTATTCGGCGATTGTGGTTTCGTGCTCGAACGTGTTGCAAAGTTGGCAGCCCGTGGGCAACTTGTCCGGGTCGATCCAGTCGTAGCCAGTGAAGGGCACCTGGAAGAGCCGGAGTTTCGGCACAGCAGGCCAGTCTCCCTTGATAAAGCCGCCGACAAATGCGTCAGCTGTTGGCGCGACGGCAGTGAAGTCCTCGAATGGTTCACCTTCGACCCAGGTTTTTACTGTCCAGTCTGTGGTAAGATGTTGTTTCAAGTAATCGGCGCGCGGGGCGGCCATTTGGCCGCCTAGCAAAAGCGTTAACGAGTCCGGCATAGGCTGCTTTCGATATCGTGAGAAACGGCTCCGAGTTTACGGTCTCTTGTTCAGCATTCAACTATGCTTTTTCCAATCAGTTTCTGCCATCTTCTGGGATCGTGATGGCGACTGCGACTGCTATAACGACAGTCGCTGCCAGCGCGTAAAACACGTATTCGATCCCCCAAGCGTCGGCGATCATGCCGCCCAGTACAGGTACCGCCATGGAGAAAGCGGATTGAGTGCCGAACAACAGGCTAACCATCGAACCACCCAATTGCGGCGACGCCTTTTCCATCGCCCAGCTTTGGATGACCGGGCGCACGGCGAAGGTCGAGACGCCGGCGAGGCCGATGAGGAAGATTAAAAGTGGTATCGAGTCCGTCAAGGGCATCAGCCCGATAACGAAAAAAGAGATTGCGAAGCCAAAGAAGAGCACCGGGCGGCGGCCAATTCTGTCCGACAGGCCGCCTGCAAATGGAGTGGCGACGGCGCCACTCAGTTGCAAGACGGTGATTGACGCGCCGATCAAGAATGGATGGGAAGCGAAAGCCGCGGCGACGTATAGCGGGAGAAAGGTACGTAGCCCACTTTGGCCAGTGCCGCGAAAGCCGGCCATAACGCAGATTTTCCAAATTTCCAGATCACTGATCAGCTGTTGCAGGCCGGCAATGTAATCGCGCAGGCTGCTGCTGGATGCCATTTTCGGCATGGCGGGGCTGGCCTTGGCGAAGAAGAATAGGAGGGTAGCTGCTGCGATTGGAACAATAGCACAAAAGACTGCCGTACTCTGCCAACCAATAATTCCGATCAGAAATATTGCGACGGTGGGTGCTGCCGCGTCGCCGAGGCTGGCGCCTATTGTGTGGAATGAGAGCGCGAGGCCGCGTCGGTCGGCGTAAGACTCTGACAAAAAAGCAATCGCTGCTGGGTGCCAAAGCGTATTAGTGATCGAAATTATCGCAACGAATGTTGCCAGCGCCCAGTAACCCTGAGCGAAGCCAAGTCCGGCTAACCCCAAACCGCAGACGGTGAGCGAGATCAGTTTACAGGCCGTACGTCGTCCCGTCACATCGACGATGATGCCGCTTGGGATATTGGCGACAAAGGCGGCCAATTGCACGATCGTTACCAAGAACCCAGTTTGGGTGTAGTCGAGGCCGAGCTCGGCCTTGATGAAAGGCAGCAGGACGAACAGGATCGTTACGCACCAGTGAAGCGAAGCGTGCGATCCCGCGATGACAAACAGCGGCCCGCGTGTGACAGCGGCATTTTCGCGTTCTAAGGCGGTCAAGTTTCTAGCTTAAAGGGATAAGACATTACGGGCATGCGCGCCGGGTGTACTGTTTCGGCAGATGGATTGCAAACGCGGCGCATGCGGAACGCGGGCTTTTGGTCAGCTTCCCGAAGTGGTCAATGAGGTGACAGAAGTCACAGAGGCCTACTTACCAATTCTAAAAGCATGTGATGCAGATATCTTGGACTAGCAATTCTGGAACGGAAAACGGTGCTTTGAACGAGGCAAGCTGCGTCCGGTTACCGGTTCATTCGGTTCTCGACCAGATCGTCGACCACAGCGGGTTCCGCCAGGGTAGAGGTGTCGCCAAGATTACTAAAATCATCCTCTGCAATCTTGCGCAGGATACGGCGCATGATTTTACCGGACCGAGTTTTCGGCAGGCCTGGCGCCCATTGCAGCAAGTCGGGCGTGGCAATTGGGCCGATCTCCTTGCGCACCCACTGTACCAACTCTTTACGAAGATCTTCGGTTGGTTCTGTCCCAACATTCAATGTAACGTAAGCATAAATCCCCTGACCCTTAATATCGTGCGGGTAGCCGACTACTGCGGCTTCGGCCACCTGATTGTGCGCGACCAGCGCGGACTCGACTTCGGCCGTCCCCATCCGGTGGCCGGAGACGTTGATCACGTCGTCGACGCGGCCCGTGATCCAGTAGTACCCATCTTCGTCACGGCGGCAACCATCGCCGGTGAAGTACCGACCTGGATAGCTCTTGAAATATGTGTCGATGAAGCGCTCGTGGTCGCCATAGACCGTGCGCATTTGTCCGGGCCAGCTGTCCGTAATACAAAGGTTGCCTGAAGTGGCGCCCTCCAGCAGGTTTCCGTTGGCATCGACTAGCGCCGGCTTGATACCGAAGAATGGGCGGGTCGCTGAGCCGGGTTTCAAGGCTGTCGCACCTGGCAATGGTGTGATCATGATGCCGCCGGTTTCGGTTTGCCACCAGGTGTCGACGATTGGGCAGCGGCCGTCCCCAACCACGTTGTAGTACCACAACCAGGCTTCAGGGTTGATCGGTTCACCAACAGAACCCAGCAGCCGAACCGAACTGCGGCTAGTTTTCTTAACCGGTTCGTCTCCCTCGCGCATAAGCGCGCGGATCGCGGTCGGCGCGGTGTAATAAATATTGACCTGATGTTTGTCGCAGACCTGCCAGTGTCGGCTCGCATCGGGATAGTTTGGGACGCCTTCGAACATCAGTGTCGTCGCGCCATTCGCCAATGGGCCGTAGATTATGTAGCTGTGCCCTGTGACCCAGCCGACATCTGCCGTGCACCAATAGATGTCGCCGTCGTGATAGTCGAAGACGTACTGGTGGGTCATCGATGCATAGACCATGTAGCCGCCAGTCGTGTGCATCACACCTTTCGGCTTGCCGGTAGAGCCCGAGGTATAGAGGATGAACATCGGGTCTTCCGCATTCATTTCTTCGGCCGGGCACTTGGCTGAGGCCTTTTTGACCAGATCGTGGTACCAAACGTCACGGCCTTCGCTCCAACCAATATCGGCGCCGGTGCGTCGGATCACCACGCATTTGTCGATTGAGGGGCAGGATTCAAGCGCCACATCGGTATTTGACTTCAGCGGGACCGGGCGGCCCCCGCGCAGACCTTCGTCGGCGGTGATGATAATATTGGAATTGCAGTCGTGGATCCGGCCGGCTAACGCGTCCGGTGAGAAGCCGCCGAAGACGATCGAATGGATTGCACCTATGCGCACGCAGGCCAGCATCGCGACCGCGGCTTCTGGGATCATCGGCATATAGATGGTTATTCGGTCACCCTTCTTGGCGCCAATTGATTTCAGCCCGTTGGCAAATTTGCAGACCAGCTCATGTAGTTCGCGATAGGTGAATTTCGCGTCCTCCGCCGGGTCGTCGCCTTCCCAGATGATCGCGGTTTGGTTGCCGCGCGTTTCTAGATGCCGATCGAGACAGTTGTACGACGCATTCAGCGTGCCGTCGTAGTACCATTTAATGTGCAGGTCGTCGGCTTCGTAGGAGACGTCCTTGATTTTTGTGTACGGCGTGAACCAGTTGATCCGTTTGCCCTGGTCGGCCCAGAAAGTTTCGGGGTCGGCCACCGAACGCTTGTACATTTCGAGGTATGTATCGTTGTCCGCGTGCGCGCCGGTGGCAAAGGATTCGGGAACCGGGAATAGTTCATCATCTGACATTGTTCGAGTGCCTTACCTGACCTGTTCGATTTTCGCGCGGCGATTATAATGCCACGTTAACCACTCTTCTATGTTTCATAATGTCATATATTGACCAACTGACAAGCGTCTGATGAGGGGCGAAAACAGTGAGGCTGCAGTTCTTCACACTGCGATGAGCGGCTCCAGTTCGAACAAGATGCTGGCGGAAGTCTTCTGCCAGTTTTCCAATTGGTTCGACCGTCAAGCAGTGTCGAAGATAGGCGAGGAGACGTATGGCTATAGGGAAGCATGCACGTTATCCCGTCCGATGTGTTTGCCGCTTGGCACGCCCATCCGTAACAGCAGCGTGATGCTCCGCTCGGTGACGTTGCGCCAATCCAAATGCCTTTCCAGAGTGCGACGGACTACTGGTGCCTGTATCCCGCCGCTCGCGGTTGCGGAAACACTTGCTGCAAGCAAACATATGCGGGTTGCATCCTAGGTTACCTTGCATACATGCAGATCCGTCCCAACCAATCAACTACGCCATCGAGAGAGCTGTGATCTTTGAGAATGCGGTTTTCTTGGAAAAGGATTTTTAGGCCGTAGTGGGCCGAAGTTTCACCTAATACTTGGTGCTAAAAGCGTGGGTGTGGCTCCCAGTACTTTTGGCGCAGAGCATGTTCGTAGATTTTGGACGGCTGCGCGTGCTCAAAGGCAAACAGAATACATCAGTCAGGCACACGTCGATCTGACTTAGTTTGATGGCATCGTCATCTGGTGCGAGCAATCCAAATTGCTGATCACGCAGGTATATCTGAAATACAAATGATCTTCTATTTCTCCGTTACTTTCGCCATGGCACGCAGCTCCCGGTCCAGCCGAACGCCTGCATGGGCACGCGGCTTGGCAAGCGGGGCGAGTAGGCTGTAGATGACCGGGATCAGGATTAGAGTAAAGATAGTGGCGATACCCAGCCCACCAAAAACAACCCAACCAATCGCTTGCCGCGCTTCCGCGCCGGCGCCACTCGCCAGGACCAAGGGCAAGGCACCTAGCACGGTCGACAACATAGTCATGATGACGGGTCGCAGTCGTACCATCGCCGCCTCCCGGATTGCTTCAGCGACAGGCAAGCCACGGTCGCGCAATTGGTCGGCAAACTCCACGACCAAAATACCGTTTTTCGCCATTAGGCCGACTAGCATAACAAGTCCGATCTGACTGTAGATGTTGAGAGTCGTGCCGGTCAGGTGCAGCGCAAAGATGGCTGCGGCCAAGCCGAATGGTACGGTTAGCACAATTACGAGGGCACTCAACACGCTTTCAAATTGGGCGGCCAGGACCAGTAGCACGACCAGTACAGCAATCGCGAAGGTGATGGCGACCTCATGCGAAGTATCGTCCAAGGTTGCCGCCTCGTTGATGAAGCGTAAACCGATGCCTGGCGGCAGGACCTCGTTCGCCAAAGTTTCGACAGCGGCCATTGCCTCGCGTAACGAGACCCCTGGCGCCAGGTCGGAATCGATCTCGATGGCCCGCTTTTGACCGGTGCGGTCGAGCTCCGCTGCGATACCCGCCTCCTCCAACGTGACGAAGGCGGACAGAGGCAGCAGTTCTCCGTTGTCAGTGCGCACGAACAGGTTGTGCAGGTCCCGCGGATCATCGATAGCTCCGCTTGCCGATTCAATCTGGATTGGGATCGAGCGGTCGTTGACGTTTAACTCCGTAACCTCCAACCGCTCGACCATGGCACGCAGTGTAGCTGAGATCGCCTCAACGGATACGCCTAGGTCTTCCGACTTGCGCCGATTGACGCGGACGGTTAGCTGTGGCTGAGTCTGCTGATACTCGATTTCTGGATCATCTAGCTGTGGCGCGCGCTCATGGATCGCAGCTAGGAACAGGTCGGCTGCGGTGGCGATGTCGGCGTAATTTGGGCCGGTCAGCGCAAATTCCAGCTTTCCGCCGGCGCGCCGCAGGTTCAGACTGTTCGGCGTTCGAACCCTTGCCGTTGCGCCGGGAATTGCCTTCAGCGGGCTGCGCAGCGATTGAGAAATCTCCAGTTGGTTGCGCCGCGCGCCCCATTCGGTCAGCGGCGCAATAATGTAATTGCGGTTCAGATCCCAGCGGCCGACGATGGAGAAGATGTTCTCGATCTCGCCGCGGTTGCGCAGTGGCTCAAGCAGTGCTTCGGCGCGGACCGCCTGTCGGTCCATATAGTCGAGTCCGACCCCGTCGGGTCCCTGCATCATGATGATGATGGCCCCACGGTCCTCACGTGGCAGCAACTCCTCGTCGATGCTGCGGTAGAACTCGATGGCAGTGAGCGCGACCAGCGCCATTCCGCCCAACACCAGCAGGCGCGCCGAAAGGGTAAATTCTAGAATACGACGATAGATGGTGCTCAGCCTATTGCCGACCCAGGCTAGCGGTGCCGGCAGCGTGCTTTCCCGCTCGGGCAGCCGCGACGCTAGCATAGGACACAGTGACAGCGCGACGAAGGACGAGATAGCTACGGCAATTGCCAGCACGAAGCCGAACTCCGTAAATAACCGGCCGGCCATACTGGGCAGGAAGGCAATCGGAAGGAAGACGGAAATCAGGGTTACCGTAGTTGCCAAGACGGCGAAGAAGACCTGCCGTGTGCCGACCACGGCAGCGGCGAGTGGTTGCAGTCCTAACCCGCGCTGTCGCTGTACGTTTTCGATGACGACAATGGCGTCGTCGACAATCAGTCCGGTTGCCAAAACGATAGCAAGCAAAGTGAGAATGTTAATTGAAAAACCAAGCAGATAAATTGCCGCCACCGTGCCGACAAGCGCGACGGGAATTGTCACCGCCGGCAGCAATGTTGGACGTAGTGCGCCCATGAATACGTAGATCACTGCGACGACGACGCCGACGGCGATCGCTAGGGTGGTGATGACTTCGCGTACTGAACTGCGGATGAAACGGGAGTCGTCCGAGATTTTAACAAGTTCCGTATCCTTCAGTCGCCGGTTCAACCGGTTAACTACTTTGTCGACTGCATCGGATATCTCAATCGTGTTTGATTTGGCTCGGCGGATGATGCCCAGCCCGACGACTTTGCGGCCATTCAGAAGGCTATTATTGAGTGGATCCCCAGGCCCGTAGAAGACGTGCGCTACGTCGCCCAACCGCGTGTTTGCGCGTAATGCTAGAGCTTCGACCTCGCCGGGCCGCCAGACTGACGCATCGGCCCGAACCAGCAGCATATGATCGTCTGACTTTAAGCTGCCAGCTGGTATGTCGAGGCTTGCCCCTCGCACGACGCGGGCGACATCGTCAATCGTAAGGCCGTACCGCCCTAACTTCATCGGGTCGACGACAATGCGCAGGACCTCTTCCTGACGGCCGAATAAAACGACCGCCGCGACGCCGGAGATACTGGAAAGCTCGCTTGACACGTCATCTTGCGCAAGCCGTGTCAAAGCTTCCTGTGGAAGGCTTTCGCTCACCAGCGCGAGGCGGATGATCGGCCGTGAATCGACATCCGCCTTGGTGACCGTCACGTCTTCCACACCCTCCGGAAGCTGCCGCTCTATGGCGGCAACTGCCTCGCGAACATCGTTTGCAGCGATGTTGAGGTCGATATTCATCGCGAATTCAGCCCGCACCCGCATATTGTGCTCTTCGCTGGCTGCGTTGATCGCCTTGACCCCGTTAACGCGGGCAACGGCACCTTCGATAACGCTGGTCACCTCTGCATCCATGGTCTCGGGCGAAGCGCCATCGAAGAAGGCCCGGACCATGACGATGGGCCGGTCCACATCAGGCAGTTCGCGGACTTCGACACCAAGGACTGCGGCCAGCCCGGCGATGACGATGAGCAGGTTCAGCACGACGATTAGGGTCGGGCGGCGCACGGCCAAGGCCGGTAAGCCACCTACGCTGGCCATCACGATTTGACCTTATTGTTCGTACCGTGCTCGCGTGGTGCGGCTTTCACGTTGTTACCTGGCCGCAGGCCCTGGACCCCTTCGACGACGATGAAATCGCCTTTTTTCAAATCGCCATCGACCAGCACCTTTCCACCTTCGCGGCGAACGACCTTTACGTAAACCTTGTTGACCTTGCCGTTCTGGACGCGCCAGATATAAGCACCATCGCGGCTCCACAGCACGGCTACTTCGCTAATCTTTGGATAACGGGCGCCGGAAATCTTGATGTTAACGGCGAAAGAGGTGCCGGGACGAACCGCTTCCTCCGGATTTGCAATTTCCGCACGAATTCTGAGTGACCGCGTGACGGGATCAATTCGGCTGCCCATCGCCGATACAATGCCGGTGAATGTTTGGCCGGGCATTGTCCAGGCGGTCATAGTGACCAGGTCGCCTCGCCGGATGCGCGCGGACGCATCCTCGGAGACATTGAAATCCACGAATAGGGACGAGCGGTCGTCCAGTGTCGCGATCAGTGTGTTGGGTGTAATCCTGTCTCCGCGATCGATATCGGACAGGCCGATTACGCCATCGAAAGGTGCGAAGATGGTGCGGTCTTTCAACGTCCCTTTGGCTTGTGACAGGCGGAGTATGGCGCTCTCTAGCTCTGACGACGCGGTTTCCAGCCGCGCTTCCGCTACCGTGCCGGAGGGCGCGAGCTTTTTTAGCCGCTTTACCTGACGGGTCGCTTCCTTTACGGCAACTTGGGACAGCTTGACTGCTAGTCGCTCGTCTTCGTCATTGAGCTGCAGCAGCACCTGATTGGATTTAACCCTCTGTTCGGCTTCAAACGCGACCAGCACTACTTCCCCGGAAACGGAAGGGTAGAGATCGGCTGATTGCAGGGAATGACCTGTGCCTATAGCACGGATGATGCGCTTGTCGGTCGCTAGAACGACCGGCTCGACTAAGACCAGTGTGGCTTTTGCGCGGTGTGGCTTCATCTGGTCTCGGGCCGCTGTACCCTCACGTTGGGCGAACCACCACCAGACACCGCCAACCAATGCTGCGATCACGAGAAGCCAAAAAATTTGAAACGGTAGACGCATGGTGACCTCGCGGGCCATACCCCCTTTTCAGGTAAGTTTAAGATGGCGCTGAACCGGCAAACCCTATCGAATTTAGCGCAAATACCGCTGTTTACGGAAAAAATTCCTGACCGGCCCTGGAAAGCCTTTCCTTTGAATTAGGCCTTAGTGCCCGACATTTTAAGTATTAGGCGCCATTCTGTGGCGGTCACAGGGCATACCGAGAGTCGCGATTGACGGACAAGCGCCATGTTCTGAAGTTCCAACGTTGCTTTGATATCGGCTAAGGTAACTGGCTTTTCGACTGGCTTCAAAGCCCTGAAATCGACCATTCCGAAACGATTGCTCTTATCGGTCGCATCGGGATAGTACTCCTTGACCACTTCCAACAGGCCGACGACCTGCTTTTCTTTGACCGAGTGATAGAAGAAGGCGCGATCACCATTTTTCATTGCCTTCATGTTGGCGCAGGCCTGGTAATTTCGGACACCGTCCCATTCCGCTACGCCAGCCTTCACGTGGTCGTTCCACGACCAGGAGCCCGGTTCCGATTTTACGAGCCAGTAATTCATCTCGCTTGCCTCTTCCGTATTTCCCGCACCTTCTAGTTTTATTCGTTGGCGCTCATCCACATGGCTTAGGTTAATGGCAAAAAGATTATTTTCTGTAATTGGTTCTTCAGAAATTCATTTCTTGGACGCAGTAGCCTTGGGAATGTCGACGATAAAGATTGAACCGATAAGGGTGGAGCTTTTGGCGCTGATCATTCGATTAGACATGGCTGGCACATCGTCCTAACGCGCCGGCTGTGTTTGTATTATGCTTATGAACCACACAGGGTTATGCCTTGTCGCCATTCTCTGGATGCCAGTGACCCTTACGCATTCGAGTCACAACAACCTTCTCAAATAAGCCGCCGCTGTTGAATGGATCTCCCTTCGCGAATGCTTCGGCCTCTTTGCGGCCGTCGACATTGACGATGAACATGCTGCCGGTTGCTGTTTCACCGTCATCTGTCTGGGTAGCACCTGCGAGTACTATGATATCCGTCTGTGTTGCCAGATATTTCTGATGCGGCGGACGCAACTCGGTGCGCAACGCAGTAGCATCCGGTTTGTCAACACAATAGATCGCGTAAAGCATATCAGGGTCCTTGTTTCGCTGTAAGGTTGGTTTATTGTCGGCGTGTAACTGTCACTTGGTCAATCGGGGTTCTGTTGCTCACGCGCAAACGGTCGTGAGAGCAGGTCGGCGATCACACGATCTATCGCGTCATCACGGTTCACTATCCGGTCGACTGCGTGACAGATTGGCATTTCGATCCCAAGCCGGTCCGCGAGAGCGGTGATGGAACTAGCAGAAAAGACCCCTTCCGTTACGGCATTGCGCTCTTTGAGAATGTCATTTAAGTGCCGCCCTTCTCCGAGAGCAGCTCCAAGCGAGAAATTGCGCGACTGCATCGCGTTGCAGGTCAAAGTCAAATCGCCGAGACCGGACAGTCCCATAAGGGTTTCAGCACGAGCGCCTTTTGCCAAGCCGAGGCGCACGATTTCTGCGAGTCCGCGTGTGATTAGGGCCGCACGTGCGTTGTCGCCGAATTTCCGACTGGTAACAATACCGCAGGCGATGGCTAGTACATTCTTGACCGCACCGCCGATCTCCGCTCCGATCGGGTCGTCGGACAGGTAGGGCCGGAAGTGTGGCACTCCGATCGCTGAAGCTAATCGCTCGCCAATCATGCGGTCTGAGGCGGCTAAGGTAACAGCGGTAGGCAAATTGCGGGCGACCTCTTGCGCAAAGGTTGGCCCCGAAAGCACAGCGATTTTAGCCTGCGGTAGGGTTTCAGCGAGCACCTCGCTCATTAGGGCCCCGGTTGTCCGCTCCACGCCCTTGGCGCACAGCGCGATAGGTGTGCCGATGGCGACGGAGGGGGCCATGCGCAAGGTGATGTTCCTGACAAACTGTGATGGGACAGCGATAAGGGCGATGTCCGCGCCCGCGGTCGCCGCTTCCATATCCGATGTTGCTACGATGTCTGGCTCGACAGCTACGTCTTTGAGGTAAAGATGGTTGCCCTCTCCGGCATTGATCGATGTCACAACCGCTTCATTGCGCGCCCATAGAGTTGTATCGTTGCCAGCGCGACACGTTACACAGGCTAGAGCGGTCCCCCATGCGCCTCCACCGATAACGGCGACGCGCGTCATGAAGCTGCCGCCAGTTCTTCGAGGGGCCAGCGTGGTCGTGGTGCGAAATCGAGCGAGTTGGTCATGTTCTGCTGCAGCCGTTCGATCCCGGCCCAGGCGATCATCGCGGCGTTATCAGTGCACAATTTTGGCGGAGGCGCGACGAAACGGAACCCATTTTCATTGGCAAGTTCTCCCAGCTTCGTGCGCAAATGGGCGTTCGCGGCAACGCCGCCAGCGACCACCAAAGTTGACCCTTCTGGATGTTCCGTCTTGAAGCGGTGGAGCCCATTGCGGGTCCGATCCAGCAACGCCTCTCCCACCGCTGTTTGGAAGGACGCAGCAACATCTGAGATGACCCTCTGGTTCAATTTGGTGTCGCGGACGGTTCTGGCCACTGCGGTTTTTAGCCCGGAAAAGGAGAAATCGCAGCCTGGTCGGCCTTGCATCGGCCGTGGAAAAATATAGCGGTCGGGACGCCCGCGACTGGCTACCAATTCTATCGCTGGGCCACCTGGATAGGGTAAATTCAGAAGTTTTGCAGTCTTGTCGAACGCTTCACCAACCGCATCGTCGAGGGTTGTCCCATAGCGTCGGTAGGCTCCGGGGCCATTCACAGCGAGGAGCTGGCAGTGACCGCCAGAAACCAGGAGAAGAAGGTAGGGATAGTCGACCCCGTCAGTCAGTCGTGCGGTCAGGGCGTGCCCTTCCAGATGATTTACCGCTATCAACGGAAGATCGTGTACCAGCGCAATCGCCTTGGCTGTCATCATGCCGACGAGTACGCCGCCGATCAGTCCAGGCCCGCCGGTCGCCGCTACGCCGTCCAAAGCGGCGAAATCCATCCTCGCATCTTCAAGGGAACGTTTCACCAGACCGTCGATATGTTCGAGATGACTTCGCGCTGCGATCTCCGGCACGACGCCGCCATAAGGGCGGTGTTCTTCCAACTGTGAGAGGACTAAATTTGACAGTATGGTCCGGTCTTTCCGAACAATGGACACTGCGGTTTCGTCGCAAGAAGTTTCAATGCCGAGAACGATCATCTTTGCTGGCTTCGCAAATTTTCGATGGACGGGGATGTTGACGAAACCTTGCACGCGTTCCAATTCATCTCTCGTCCTTCCTCCTCGGCGAAAGTCCGCTCGCGTAACAGTTTCTCTACGTCATAACCCCGCAGCGTCAGTTCCGCTTGCGCTGCCGACCCTTTTTCGACGCTGTTAAAATAGGTAGCTCCAATATACCGGCGCGAGGATTCGAGCTCAGATAGGAACCGTCGATGCTGTTCGAGCAGTTGCTCCTTAGTGAAGGTGGGATAGTTTCTTTTCATCTTGTAGGCGTAGTAGCCGCAGCCGATGAAGAAGATTGTGATAACGGCGATGGTCAGCGACATGATCTAAAATGCCTGTGACATGCATAAATTAAAGCATTATTAACATGAACAGCTTCGCCTGTCGCGAAACGGTCGAAACTGTTTGAAAAATGCGTTCGGCGCTAAGTTGAACTGGGTAGAGAGTAAATGGATGGGAGTTTAAAAGTAGGTACTCGCGGGTCGCCGTTGGCACTCGCGCAGGCCTATGAGGTTCGTGACCGCCTTCAGGCAAAGCATGAAGGGCTGGAAGTCGATATCGTGGTGATCCGGACCACGGGTGACAAGGTGCAGGACCGTGTCCTGGCTGAAATTGGTGGCAAAGGCCTCTTTACCAAGGAGATCGAGGAAGGCCTCTTCGACGGCAGCATCGATATCGCTGTCCACTCGATGAAAGACGTCGAAACGGCTCTGCCGAATGGGCTTGCAATTACGACCGTGTTGCCGCGGGAAGATCCCCGAGATGCCTTCATCTGCAACAAGGCTAGGAACCTAATGGAATTGCCAGCGGGTTCGGTTGTTGGTACCGCTTCCTTGCGGCGCCAGGCGCAGCTTCGGATGCTTCGACCCGACCTCGAGGTTCAACCAATGCGCGGTTCCGTGAACACCAGGTTACGAAAGTTGAACGAAGGCGAAGCCGACGCGACGTTTCTGGCCTATGCGGGGCTTCGGCGCTTGGACATGGCGAATTCCGCAACCTGTCTGATGCAGCCCGAGGAAATGCTTCCGGCTGTTGCGCAGGGCGTAATCGGTGTGGAGGGCCGCGAGGCTGACACAGAAACACGGGACTTGTTGACGAGTATTCACGATCGTAACACCGCCTACCAGGTTGACGCGGAACGTGCCCTGCTTGCAGCGCTGGACGGATCATGCCGTACGCCGGTCGGCGGGCTCGCGGAACTAACCGGCGATGGTGGCTTGAGTTTGCGGGGTTTGGTGGCCAGTCCCGACGGTCGCTCATCGCACGCTGTGTTGCGGGAAGGACGCGTCTCGGATGCTAAGGCTTTGGGTCGTGATGCAGGCGAGGAGCTTCGTGCCCTTGCTGGTGCGAAGTTCCTTAATTGACAGGGCCGAACGATCGTCTGCATCAAATAGAGTTTAGATGGAAACGTTACTGGTTTCTCCGAGGTTTGTGAATCTGATATATATACCAGCCATGTAGAATGAATTCACGGGGTTGTTGGAACGTTAGAAATCATTCCGTAGGATCACGCCCCGCCCGCAGGAGGCAGCCATTCGCGCGCTCGTCACCAGACCGCAACATGATGCGAAACCGCTGGTCGAGGCGTTGGCGCGGCGAGGCATTGGCGCATTCATCTGTCCGATGCTCCGCATCTCTGTATTGACCGACACGCTAATCGATCTTGCCGGCGTCCAGGCCATACTGTTCACGTCCGCCAATGGGGTGCGAGCGTTTGCCGCGTTGATGCCGGACCGTGAAATACCGGTGTATGCGGTCGGCGACCGCACCGGTGCCGTGGCTGCGGAGAACAGTTTTTCGCAGGTCGAAAGCGCCGGGGGCGATGTCGAGAAGTTGGCGGCCCTCGTCGTGCAACGCTGCGACACCACCGGGGGAGTATTGCTGCATCCGGCGGGTACAATGGTAGCTGGTAATCTGTCGGGCCGTCTGGAAGGGGCGGGCTTCGCGGTGCGTCGTGCGGTTATCTACAATGCCCATCAAGCGACGGGGATCAGCCACGAGATTTGTATGGCTCTTCTGAATGGGGACGTGAATTTGGTTTTGTTTTTTTCGCCTCGTACGGCCAAGACCTTCGTCGATCTTGCCATTTCTCAGGGATTGGAATTGGCCTGCGAAAGGCTGGATGCCCTCTGTTTGAGCAACGCAGTCGCATCAGCGGCGGATCATATCATGTGGAGGCGTGTCCTAGTCGCCCCTGAACCGACCCAGATTTCGCTTTTGGCCACATTGGATAACAGGCTAAGTACCTTATGATAGACAGCGGAAATGCTAACCAAAACTTGGTCGAGCAAGAGGAACGGGCGGGGACACTGGACGATCCGTTGCGCGATACCGAGATGGTGATTTCCGCGTTTGGAGGCGTGCGGCCCATGGCATCGCGCCTCGGTATCGCGGCGACGACAATCCAAGGGTGGAAGAGCCGCAAGAACATTCCTGAGAACCGGCGGCAAGTGGTTCTCGAGGCGGTGAAGGCGGATGGCCTCGAAATCGCTATCCTGCAGATAAATGATGCAATGAAAGATGAGTCTTCTGGTCCCGATACGGTAACCAAAGTTGCTGGGGAGACTTTTGCGGTTGCGGAGCACCGCCGTCAGGCAAGCAGAATTGGTCCCGTGTGGCCTGCACTGATCGTCGGGATTATTGCAGCTACAGGTATTTTGACGTTCCCCAAATGGTCACCTCTGATCCACGACATTCCGCAAGCTGAGGTGCCACGCGATGTGATAGATCGGCTCGACGCCCTTGAGCGGCGCCCAAAAGGGCGCGATCTGACGAACCGGATATCTGCAGCTGAACGGGTGCTAGACGGCTTGCAACGGAGCGATGCGTCGTTACCACAAACTAATTTAACCCCTCAGCTGCGTGCGCTTTCGATTCGGGTCGACGCTTTGACGCAGGCGCTTGAGACAGCACGCTCTGAAGTGCGGGCCGCAGATGACGGCAGTGCCGCGACACTCTCCCGAATGCAGGAAACAGTGGATGCCCTTTCGCAGAAGATGGATCAAGCGGCCGTCGATACGGCGCAGAGCAGCGTCAGGAATTTGTCGGTGTTAGTTGCCGTCGGTGCGCTGGAGGTCACTCTGGGGGAAGGTCTGCCCTATGCCTTTGCACTGGCGTCGATCGAGCAGTTGGCAAAGACTGATGACGAGGATTATACCCAATCAGTCGCGGTTTTGGATGCGCATGCAGCGACTGGAATTCCGACACGATCTCAGTTGGTGAGCCGGCTGGAGGCAATCATAGGTAACCGAGGCAAGCCGATTTGGGTGGCGGAGACCGACAGCTGGTCCGATCGCATTTTGCGCAAGATAGACGCGGTGATCTCTATCCGGCAGGTAAACAAAGGGTCTGGGATGGCGGGTGAATTGCGCCGGGCACGCGCGGCGTTGACGACGAATGACCTTAAAGGCGCGGCTGAGGCGTTGCAAAAGGCTGGAGGCTCTGCCGGTGACTGGGCACGCGATGCGATGCGCCGGGTTGTCGCCGACCAGGCGCTCTACAGGCTGCGTCTTTGGGCGCTCAAGGCTTTAGAAACGGCCACAACCGAAAATTCACCGACACAATGATACGGATCATTCTACTATTCCTGCTGATCGCTGGCGCTGTTTGTCTTGCTGTCTGGCTTGCGGACCATCCTGGTCGTGTTGAGATCGAGATGATGGGTTACGCTGTCTATACTGAGCAGGTGGGTCTGCTGATCGGCGCCGTCGTAATTTTTTCTGCCATCGTTGCATTGCTCTACCGGATTTGGCGGTCACTACTCCGAGCGCCGCGGCGCATTATCGAGCACCGTGGGGCGAGTAAGCGGCAACGCGGCTATCAGGCGTTGACCCAGGGGATGGTCGCGGTGGCCGCAGGTGATTCGCGCGAGGCGAAACGTTTTGCCCGGCGCGCAGATACTCTATTGAACGACCCACCCTTAACCATGTTGCTGGCAGCGCAGGCGGCACAACTCGATGGTGATGAAGACGCGGCGCGGCGTTATTTCGAATCTATGCTAGACGATTCCAAAATGGCATTCTTGGGTGTTCGCGGCCTGCTAATGCAAGCGGTGGGTAATGGCGATCAGTCGGAAGCGCTGCGCCTGGCCGGACGGGCGCAGGCTCTTCGGCCCAACACACCTTGGGTGTTAAAATATTTGCTCAAGCTTCAGGTTAAGGCGGGCCATTGGAATGCTGCGGACACCACTCTGCAGCAGGTGATAAAGCTGGGTGCTGTTGATGCTACGGCAGGCCGCCGCCAGCGTGCTGCCGTAGCTATCGAAATGGCACGAGAGACTGGTGCGGTGGGTGAGACCGCTGCTGCGGTGAAACACGCGCGCCGGGCGCACGATTTGGACCCGGGCCTGGTTCCGGCGACGGTCGCCCACGTGAAGAGCCTTATGGACGCGGGCAAGGCGCGGCGTGCAGCTAAAGTGATCGAATCCGCGTGGACCCTTGAACCGCATCCGGCATTGGCCGCTGCCTACGACGATCTTGGCGGCGAGGGCGAGGCGCCACTGCCGCGGGTGAAACGGTTTCAGCGACTGCACGACTTACGCCCGGATCATGCTGAAAGCCATCTTGCCCTCGCCGAGGCCAGTTTGGCCGCGCAGTTGTGGGGCCAGGCGCGTCGCCTTTTAGAGCCGGCAGGCACAGAGCAGTGCTCGGTGCGTGTGCTGCGCCTGTTGGCAAATCTGGAAGAACAGGAGCATGGCGACCTACAAGCAGCGCGCCGCTGGCTTGAGGAAGCCGCGAGATCGCCAATGGAACATGCGTGGTACTGCAATTCCTGCGGTTCAATTGCTGGAGATTGGCGCGCTAACTGCGCCAGTTGTGACGCTTTTGCGAGTTTGTCGTGGCAGGTACCACCTGGGCAGAAAGATGAACCGGGTAAGGCGCTACCTGAAAAAGCGCTATAGTGTTAAATAGTAGAAGGTCTCTCACAATATCGAGCGCCTAGAGAGGCGAAGTAAAATTGGTAGGAAACACAGTGATATAATTAAAACCCTCACATGAATTGCCAATATTGTTGTGATCTGTAAGATATGCTGTTTATGTGCCAAGTAAATAAAAATACTATAGTCCTGAAACTATAATATATCCCTAACGCGAATTTATTGTTGTCGTCAGAATAGTATCGAATAAAAAATGATAAGATAAATAAAAATGCCCATTAAAACATTTTTTATTCTTTTTTTTATTTTTACATTGGGTATTTCTGTCCAGGGTGAGGCTAGTTTTCTAGATAAAGCGAGAGAGTTACTGAACAATCATGAGCGTATTTGGGCGGTTAAATATACCGTTCAATCTTTGGATGAAGCAGTATCAGTATCCCAAAAGGAATGGTTCCCTAACCTAGGCATTACAGGAACTTTGGGGAAAGAAGACAGAAACAATCCGAATGTTACTCCAGACACTGATTTCACAGCAAGAGAGTTATCGCTAACGTTAACTCAACCTTTGTTCGATTATGGCGCCAGAAACAAACGCATTGATGTTGCAAAACTTGGGGTCTCTCAAGCTAAACAGACATTAGAACTAACCAAACAATCCCTATTGCTAGAAGCCATCACGGCACAGATTGGCATAAAAACAGCATATAAAAATTGGGAATATGCAAAACTATCGGTACAAAATATCAAGCGCCAGACACAACTAGAGTACGCTAAGGTTGAGAAAGGGGCTGGGTTCTCTACCGACGTTCTTCAGGCGAAGGTTCAATTGGCGGGCGCTGAAGCAAGGTATATCCAGGCATTTGGAGCCTTAAAAACAGCAAGNAATAGATACAAAGCCTTGTTTGGTGATCTGCCCTTTGATGAANCATCTTTATCTGAAATTGGATTACCCNNTGGGTCNATACCNCCGACGATNGAATCCGCCATTAANTTGGCACTGAAAAACAATTTACAANTGGCATCTTTGGCAACTGGAAGAGGCATAGCAAAAAAGTCTATTGAACAAACAAAGGCAGAACAATTTTCACCNAANATTGATCTTATTGCGGAACAAAAATACAAATCTAATCTTGCCGGCACCCAGGGTTATGCAAAAGAATCAAATCTAAGGTTACAACTGTCGTACAATTTCAATCTAGGCTTATCTAGTATAAACAATTTTAATGCAGCAAAGAGTAACTTCAAAACGAGCGATAAACAATATTATGACGCTAAAAAATTAGTTATTGAATCTGTAAGCAATGGATACGATCAATATATTACTCAAAAAAGCAATGCGGAAGCTTTGAAATCGCAAGCATCTATCTCAAAGGCATTTTTAGAGTTAGCAAGAAAGGAAAGAAAACTCGGAAAGCGTTCTCTTATAGACATCTTGTCAGGAGAAACGGCACTTATTAATGCAAGGTCAGACGCGTCTACAGCAAGAGGCCAACTCTTAATATCTGCCTACAATATGCTGTCAGCGATAGGCATATTGACCTTGGATAAGGTTAAGGTACCAAGGTAAGGGAATATTTATGGCGCTTACCCATCAGGAACTGGAGTATCTGACGGGTCATACCAACGATGTGTTTGGTGGGCATAAGCCTGTAGTTCTGGATGTTGCTGAAGATTACGTTCGGGTTCCGAACGGTGACTTTCTTTTATCTGCAGAATATAGCCAGTTTGGTCCTGATCTATCGCTGTCTGGCGATGGCATAGAAGTTCTTGTTAAAGACTATTTTACCTTTGAAACAGCACCGGATTTGTTAAATGCCGATGGCACGTCAGTCATCGGAGGTGCCCTTGCCTTGAAGCTGGCTGGACCTATTACGCCGGGCCAGTTTGCACAGCTTGCTCAGGGCGTGTCCGTCCCTTCGGTTGGTGTCATTGAATCTCTTGAAGGAGCAGTGCAACTAACGCGAACAGATGGCAGTACGGTCCAGGCTGAGAAGGGTTCAAAGGTTTTTGTCGGCGATATTGTGAAGACCGAGGCCAACGCAAACGTCGGCATAAAGTTTGTAGACGACACAAGCTTTGCACTCGGTGAAAGCGGCCGGCTTGTTATCGATGAACTGATATATGACCCCAGCGGCAATAGCGGGCAAAGTAGCTTCAGCGTCGTCAACGGTGTCTTCTCGTTTGTCTCTGGCCAGATTGCGAAGGTTGGCGACGATGCGATGCAGGTCACCACACCGGTTGCGACTATTGGTATTCGCGGCACGACCGTTGCCGGTAAAGCAGCAGCGGAGGGTTCAGCGAATACGATTACGCTTCTTCCTGACGCGGGTGGCGGTGTTGGTCAGATCGCGGTCAGCAACTCTGCCGGCACGCAGATCATGTCGGTACCCTTTCAGACAACAAGCCTGAGCAGCGCCTTTACAGCGCCGCCGGTGCCGGTCGTGTTACCGGCCAACCAGTTACAAAACCTGTACGGCAAGATCCAGAACGTCCTGCCTCCCACGACGAACACGCAACAGCAGCAGCAAAACAAAAGCGATGATGAGGCTGGACCGGCAGCAAAGGGGGATGCGGAAGAGGGATCTGGAGAGAAGGAGGGTGAAAAAGAGGGCGAGGCTGGTGAGGGCGAAGGAGAGAACACCGAACAACAGGGCGAAGGCGTAGAGGAAGAGGGTGAGGGCCAGCCGGGCGAAGGAGAGGTGCCGCCAGAGGGCGAGGGCCAGCCGGGCGAAGGAGAGGCGCCACCAGAGGGTGAGGGCCGGCCGGGCGAAGGAGAGGCACCGCCAGAGAGTGAGGGCCAGCCGGGTGAAGGAGAGGCACCACCAGAGGGTGAGGGCCAGCCGGGCGAAGGAGAGGCACCACCAGAGGGTGAGGGCCGGCCGGGTGAAGGAGAGGGCCAGCCCGGCGAAGGAGAGGCATCGCCTGGCGAAGGCGAACGTTCCCCCGGTGAGGGTGTGGCCCCACCAGAAGAAGGTGAACGTCCGCCAGACGAAGGAGCGGTGACCCCTGAGGCAAAAGAGCCTGCTGAGCAACATTCGGGCTCCTCAGAGGGCGCCCAACAATCAGATAACCAAGATGAAAATAATTCTAGACAGGAAAACGAAACCGAGCAGCCAGATAGATATGAAAATGCCAGAGACGCATTTGATGAAGCTCGCAGTGGCGGTTTGTCGGAAGCTCAAGCATTTGAAAAAGCTGCATCCGCAATAGGCACGACCGATGAAGAAAAACAATTAGCTGAAGCTGTCTATCAGAAAGCGTTAGATGAAGGCGCTGACCCTAGAGAGGCAATGTTCCAAGCAGAAGATGCCGTAAGGGATGAATTTGATCAAAATCGAAATTATTCGCCTTTAATAGGCGAAACAGGAAAAGCGTTGGAAGCAGCAATTGCTAAGGGGGCTTCCGCAGAAGACGCAATTAAACAGCAAATTTCTGGCCCAAACGTGACCCAACAAGATATCCGAATTGTAGAGGAAGCAGCGTTCCGATCGCTAGACAATGTATTCCGATCGAATGACGCTAGCGGGCTGGCATTTATTTTAGAATCTACCGGATCCAGCGGGTCATTAGGTGAGAATACATTTCGGGAAGCATTGTTAAGCGGCGCGTCAATAGATGAAGCTTTTGGCGCCGCTTTTGAAGCTAACCTCAACGCTAATGCTAGAAATAATAGCGGAGTTGAAGATTTTATCGCTGCAGATATATTTCTTCAAGGTTTTGACCCCGGTCTAAGGGCATCGTCTTTAATCCTAGAAACTATTCAGGAAGCAGCAATTCAAACTTTCGCGTCCGAAGGCACAATAGCAGATTTCACAGAAATCATAAATTTAACGGATGCCAATGATAATGCGGTTAGTAGCTTAAACTCTGATACTAGTTTCTTTGCGACGCAAGGAGTTAGCTTAAATGGAATTGATCGAATAGATGGAGTAGACGGCACTGACGAGTTAACCATTAACAACCTTTCAGACATCCTGCTAATAGGAAACTTTGTCTCTCCGGTAAATGCCATCCAAACCTTTTTTTACTCTACAGAGGATGGCAATTTAACGGGAAGTATTGGAGCCGAAAATATAGATCAGTTCTTCTTCGGCGATAGTAGCGGCTTTAATCAAAGGCTCACAATTCCCGATGGTGGCGGACAAGGAGCGGTTATAGTTGGGGATGATGGGAATGACATATTAAATATCAACGGCGATGGTACAGCGGCTCCTGAGTTAACATTCGGCACTTTAACTTTAGACGTCGACAGTCAGGAATTTTTTGGCGCAATACTTTTTGGTGGTAATGGTGCGGATCAAATAACATCCCCAAACCGACCCGATATACAAATGTTGCTGTTTGGAGGAAATGGCAACGACATTATAAACGCTACCACAGCAGATGAAATCATCCAGGCTGGCCCAGGTGACGATACAATAGTGGTTTCAAGCCCTGATGGATTGATATCGACTATTTCAGATCTAGGAACTGATGATATATCAGGTGGCACAAACGGTAGCCAAGGAGATACCCTACAAATTGGCACATCCTCTACGCAAACTGGACTAACCTTCATACAACAAAATGATGACGTTTTTGTTGGAATTAGCGGTTTTGAAAACCTAGATGTATTTACCTCAAATACAATTTTCCAGGGCTCTAACGAAATATTTGTGGCACTCAATAATATCACCACCACGTCGGGAGCTACCGACGTCACGTTAAAATCATTTGGTAATGTATTAAATTTATCTACTACCAATGTATCATCTGGAATTTCTAGGTTAGAAGCAAACGCTGACGACTTTGGCGGTGGTGTTACCTTAATAGATGCTAGTGATAATATTGGCCGAACTCTGGTTGGAACTGCCGACATTGACACCTTAAGTGGGATTGGGGGTAATGATATATTTTTAATGGGCCTCGGGAGAGATGTATTATCAGGCGGTGCTGGTGACGATTCATTTGTTATCAACACTGGTCAGGATATTAGCGATGGACTTTTCTTATCCGGTGGCGATGGCACGGACAGGTTAGTGGTGAATTCGACGGAAATAACTAATCTAAGTTTTCCAATAAATACAACCTCGTTTGCAACCCTAGAAATCATCGATTTATCTGGAGGGTCCACCGAAGGTGTTTCGATGACCATAGCTGGCAGACAAATAAATCTTATACCGCAATTAATCGGCAATGGTACCGCAGACATATTAAATGTGTTTAGCGATGACTACGATGCCAGGGACGTTACTACTAATGGTATTGAACAAATAAATCTAACTCAGACCGTTAATTCAGATCCTGTACTACCTAATAGGACTGGACAAACGTTGTTATTAGATGGTGGCAGTTCTAACATAAGTGGTCTAAAAAGTTTTAATGCGACGGCTAATCCAAATAATGAAACAGACGATTCCATAGAAATTTTTAATGAATTTGATTTTTCTGGGATTGAAATAAATAACTTTCAAGAGGTCATCCTGAGGAGTGGAGATACAGACCTGACTATCGGGGCAGACGAAACAACTAGATTTAACGGAACAAAAATAAGATTTTTCGAATTTGGTAATGGACCAACACCAGATATATTTGATTACAAGAGTGATTTAGTGGGCGGCAATGGGACTACAAGTGGCAACGCCGCTAGTGATACATTGTTGCTAAATAATGTGACAACAAAATCTGTTGATTTTATTACATCTAGCTCGTCGGCGGTTATAGATATCGAATTTTCAGAGTTACCAATAGACCTATCTACAGCGTCTGAAAACGAGATAGTAGCACAAGAAAAGAGCCTTTTAGAGAGTTCCAACCAATTAACCAACCTGACAGGTACGGCAAATCCGGTATCCCAGGGCAACGACGGAACAGATGCATTATTAATTTTGTATGAAGAAAATTTACCAGGTAGAGACGGGGTGATAATGAAATATAAAGAAACTGATGGCGATGCTAGCTTTGATAATGAACTCAGCGTATTTGCGATATTCGAAGATGTGGGTGAGAGTATCACATTTGCGAATGGGAACATTGTATAGAAAAAATGAATGAATACCTAATAGGTTTTAGGGCATTTCCTGGTAGGACATTTGAGCTAGCGGTATCTACAATCTTTGCTAATATACTAGCTTTAGCAGCGCCAATTTTTGTAATATTAGTATTAAATAAGTTTATTTCGTATGGCGTGGTAGAAACATTATACACGTTATCCAGTGGTGCGCTGTTATCGGTATTGTTTGAGTATTTGTTCCGCAGGTATAGGTATGGCACCGCTGATTTAATTTGTGCAGATTATAATAAAAAATTTCCGCAAGATAGTTTAGCTAGTTTGATTTCAGATAGATCTCAATTATTCTACTTGTTACCAAAAAATGTAATTCGTCGTTTGATAAACAGCTATACGATAATAACAAAAAATCATTCAGCCAAAAATATTTGTGTGATTATAGACGCACCTTTTTCGGTCTTTTTTGCAGCAATAATATACGTATTATCTCCGGAATTGGGGGTACTTACTATAGTTATAATATTTGTATTCGTGATAATTATTATATTTAGTTTTAAAACACAAAGACGACTTTCCTCTAAATTAAAAGCTGTTCAAAATGACTTAAGATCTTTAAATGAGTTTATGTTATCTAACATAGAAACCATAAAAGTCTACGACATTGAAAATGTAAACACAAAATATAGCCAAGAGATTGAACGACGTCTACATTTTATTGACAGCAGCCTATCTGAAAAACAGGATAACATTCAGGCATTAATAAGAGGGGGTACCGCTGTCCTCACGGTCTTAATAGTTTCAATAGGCGCTATATTGGTTATAGAAGGTGCGTTAAATATAGGTGAAATGATTGGAATCAACATTTTAGCAGCTCGGGCGCTGCTGCCAGTTATAGCTATTACCCAGCAAAGCCTAGGATGGGTTCAAGTAGAAGAAGCAAAAAATCTTGTTAAGGAACTTGAGATATTTGAAAGGGAAAAATCTGATGGAATTGCAATTCAAAACTTCAAGGCAAACATAGAAATTAAGGGTATTTCCTTTTTATACGGAAAAAGTAACACAAAAATAATAGATAATTTAACCTTTAACCTGAGTGGTAATAATCCGTTGTGTGTACACGGATCTAATGGTTCCGGAAAGACGACATTGGCTAAAATTCTGACTGGTCAGCTAACGCCACAAGGAGGTGATATTTTTATAGACGGGATCAGTTTGAAACAGGTAGCAAAAACATGGTGGAAGCAGCAAATTATTTATGTGCCTCAAATACCGGTGTTTTTTAATGGAACTCTTAGAGAGAATTTTTTAGCATATAATAGCAAATTATCGGCGAATGATATTCGTAAGCTAATGTTACGTGTTGGTTTAGATAATGTTATAGATTCTTCCCCAAAAGGGATAGATACTAACATTAACCAAATCAGGAAGCTGTCTTCCATCGGTTATAGAAAAAGGTTGGCATTTGCGAGAGCACTCACGTTTGACGGAAAGATTGTTCTTATAGATGATCCTACGATTGGATTGGACAACGAAGGGTCTAAAATAATTTTACAAATACTGACTAAAATGGCCGCATCGGATAAATCTATCATCGTATTTTCAAATGATGAAAGGGTGTTCAGAGGCTGCAGCCAGTTCCTGAATTTAGACGATGGGCCTGAGGCCGGCCCAAAGTCAATACGGAACAGCTAGAACTATGTTTCCTTCACGAAGGATTTTCTATTTCTTGCTATTTGGCATGTTAGCAATAGGAATTTGGGTTAATTATGGAACATTAGATATAGTTACATCTGCAGAGGGTGTTGTAGTTCCCTCAAAGAAAATTCAAAAGATACAACATTTAGAGGGGGGAATAATTAGATCAATAGAAGTTACAGAAGGTCAACTTGTAAAGAACGGCGACCCCTTAATAATTTTAGAAACAACGGCGCCGGAATCTGAATTAAATGAAATACAATCGCGAAAACGGAAGGCGGAGGCGGATCTAGTACGATTGGAAGGAGAGTTAAATAATTTTGATGAACCGAGCTTTGGGAAAAAAAAGTTCGATGCAGTACTTATAGAAAAATCGATGTCATTATTTCAAGCAAGGAAGGACAGTTATCAAAACAGAATGAAAATTCAACAAAAAGATATATTAGAAAAAACACAGGAAAAATATCAAATAAGAGAGAGAGTAAAAAAAAATAAGAAATATTTGGCACTTATTAACGAAAAGATAAAAATAAGCGCAGATTTAATGAAGGACGACCTTTCTAACAAAATGGAACATCTAACCTATTTAGAAAGAGAAACGGAAATTTCAGGCCGAATAAAAGAAGATTACTGGGCGGAAAAGAGGGCACAAACGGAGATACAAAGAGCGCGACTTAGAATTAAAAATATTGAAGCTAATGTTAAGCACGAAACGGCAGCGGAAATCAGCGAGATTACAGGAATACTTACGGCATTGAACTACCGTCTGCGGAAGTATGAAGATAATACCAATCGCACCATCATACGGGCACCGATGGAAGGAAAGGTTAAATACCTTTATTATACTACGGAGGGAGGTGTAGTCGCCCCAGGCGCTGTTGTTTTAGAATTAGTTCCGAGTGATGGCGATTTGATAATCGAAGCTCGGTTATCTGCAAACGAAGCAGTATATGTGAAGATGGGCCAATTAGCGCGGGTCCGGCTGGTATCGTCTGGGCCTGCAGGTTTTGGTTTTACAGAGGGCGTAGTGAACTATATGAGCGCTGACAGTATTTATGATGATGTAGGGAATTCGTACTACATCATTAAAATCAAACTCAAATCAGATAAGATCATGTATAATGACATTTCTTATCATTTGTTTTCTGGAGAGAACGTAATTTGTAATATCCTGACCGGAAAAAGAAGCCTGGCAAGCTATTTTCTGTCACCATTTTCTAACTTTAATCAAAATGCGCTAACTGAACGATAAGAAATTAAGATATTACCGGTACGGCGTGTAAATAAAATAATGGGTAAGTGGAAATTTTGAGATAATTTCTCATAAACGGCTTATGTGTATTTGCACGCTATATTTCGTGAAGTTTCTTGAATAATTTGTTATCATGGATTACTAGAGGTTCCGGGTTCGCCGCCTTAGCTCAGTTGGTAGAGCATCGCATTCGTAATGCGGGGGTCACAAGTTCGAGTCTTGTAGGCGGCACCACCCGTGGTTATTCAGCATCTTTCGCTATTTTATCTAACTCGGGTGCAAGTGCGCATTGTAACTTCGGCCGCCTGATTTCGGTGTCTGGTGTTAATCGCACCAGGTTGAATACCAAAAACCTGGTAATTGATCGAGCTGTGCTTGAAAATATTAGGGTCTAAGCCTTCGAGGGCTGCCAAGGCGGAACGAATTTCGGCATACGGTAATGCGTCGTGTGTCACCACATGCTGTCTGGCAACGATGCAAAATTTCGGAGCCGAAAAAATAGGCGCCACTGGTTACAAGTAAGGCTTAATCTGCCATAAGAAATTGTGCATCGCTCGTTGATTGGAGGGTGCATTACTATCAGCCTCGCCGATAGTCTTAAACGCGACTGCGGTTTGCAGACCAGAGACCGGAATTTGCTCAAAATAGCAATCAAAATAGCAATATCGGCCGCCCTGATGGGGTGGTTGTTAAGTAAAATCGACAGCTCGGCGTTGTCGGAAGGTTTATCTCAAACGTCGCTTTATGTGCTGATTTCTGCCTTCATCATATTGCTAGCTTTATCAGTTGCCCAAACCTGTCGCTGGGTCCTCGTGGCTCGTACAATGGGCGTCAGGCTGACATTTCTAAAGGCGTGGAGTATCAGCCTGATTGGCCTCTTCTTCAATCAGACTTTACCATCTTCGATTGGAGGCGATGCGGTGCGTGTGTGGCGCCTAAAGCGGGCAGGTTTTCAAGTCGGCCTTTCAATCCGGACGGTTTTATTGGACCGGTTGGTAGCCCTTTTCGGGCTGGTAGTAATAGCGACAATCGGTTTGCCTGCGTTGATGGGGTGGATCG
The DNA here is from genome assembly GCA_002717185.1 of Rhodospirillaceae bacterium. The sequence continues at coordinate 18,340 of PBDC01000026.1, read as the reverse complement.
GTAATCAACCGTTGCGTTGGGTCGTCCCATTTTTAATCGCCTGCGGATATGCTGGGTTCTTCTGCCTACTGCTAATAGATACTGCGCCGATTCGGAAGTTACTGAGCGGCAAGCTGACTGACGAGATCGTTGGGCTGGGCCATGGAGCACGCGTCGTTTTTTTACATCCAGCCTGCATTGTCCCCACATTATCGCTATCCCTATTCATACACGCAGGGGTCTGCGCGGTGGTCTTTTTGCTCGCCTTGGACCTTGGGGCCGAGATTACCTTTTGGCAAATGCTCGTACTGTTTCCTCCAGTGTTGCTTATTACGTTGGTGCCATTTTCCATTGCTGGTTGGGGAATCCGCGAGGGGGCAATGATTACCGCCCTCGGCTTTGTTGGTGTGCCGCCGGTTACCGCATTTTCTATATCCATTTTGTTTGGGATTGTGATGGTGGCTGTCGGTGTCGCTGGAGGTATCGTTTGGCTTGCCACGGGGCGACAACGTCCCGTCGTCGAGAACGAAACAAACCTATGATCCTGAATTTTCGGCGATCTAGATGCAGGTTGTGCGTGAGGCAGAGCGTCAGCGGATTATAGGTGCAACACGATTTGGGCTATTCGAGAACTTCCGCTAGGAAATTTTCCAATGCCTGCCATGACCGGCGGTCGGCGTCCGCTTGGTAAAGGGCACCCATTTCGGGCGCATTTGCCTCAGGGTTTGTAAAGGCGTGCACAGTATTGCCGTAGCCATGAATTTGCCAATCCGCGCCGCCTTTGGTGAGTTCTTCTGCGAGCGCCACAACATCCGTCGGTGGCACCATTGGATCGTCCCAGCCATGCAGCGCGAGCACTTTGGCTTTAATTACCTTATCATCCGTGTTTCCTGGGCTGTTGAACAGGCCGTGAAAACTGGCAGCTCCTTGAAAATCTTCTCCAGTCCGGGCCAGGTCTAGGACACAAAGCCCGCCAAAGCAGTATCCACTTGCGGCGGTTTTTTTGGCATCGACTTCCGCCTGGTCGCGCAGCACGTTCAGGCCAATTTTCAGCCGGTTCTGAAGCATCTGGCGGTCTTCCAAGAACGGCGTCATGAGTTTGGTGTTTTCCTCCGGATCGCTGCCGAGCACACCCTTGCCGTATACATCCATCGCCATGGCCGCGTAACCAAGGCCGGCGAGTTTGCGCGCGGCATCTTCTTCAAAGGGGCTGCGACCTGCCCATGCATGCACGATTAGGACGCCAGGGCGGGGGCCGGAAACCTTATCGTCCCAAGCGAAATAACCTTCGAGTGCGGTTTCGCCATCAGCGTAGTCAATGGTTTTCGTTTGGACAGACAACAGACTTCTCCTTCTAACTTTGCAGTTGCATAACGTTAACCTTAAGACGTTACCTGTTCAGCGAAGTGTAAGAAAGTGTTTCATATGCCGAATTTTGCCTTCTGTATCTACCTCGCCGTCCTCTTGTGACAACAGACGCTGCGCGCGAAACTTGACCCGTAACATTTTCGCTGAGGTTTAAGGGATCCAAAATGATCAAAGTAGGTCTGTATAGCTCAATCGCAAATCCACCGCGCGGTGATGATCTTGATCGCTGTGTTGCAGAGACCATCGCTGAGGCGGAGTTGGCAGAGGCTTGCGGGTTCCATGGCTTCTTTTTCGGGGAGCATCATCAGGACAAAGATGGGTTTCTGCCGTCGCCGCTTGTTGTTTGTGCGGCAGTGGCTGCGCGCACCAAAACGATCCAGATTGGCACGTCGGTTCTGTTGCTGCCGCTGCATCATCCACTACGCGTCGCTGAGGATGCGGTTACGCTTGATATCATATCGGGTGGCCGGCTCGCACTCGGGGTTGGCCTCGGATACCAAGATGCCGACTTCCGGGCCTTTGGTGTCGAAAAGAGGCATCGTGTCGGACGCTTTGAAGAAGGAATTGAGGTGTTGCGGCAAGCCTGGACAGGTGAGCGCTTTTCGTTTAGCGGCAGACATTTCGACATTGACGATGTTTGTGTCTTGCCGCTGCCAATCCAACGGCCGGGCCCGCCGCTGTGGGTCGGCGGCTGGGTGCCAGCGGCCGTCGATCGAGCAGGGCGGCTCGGCGATGCGATTGTGCTTGGCCCTAGTATGCCATTGGCAGAGAATGTAGCACTGGCCGACCGCTATCGCCAGGCGGCTAGTAAAGCCGGCCGAACGCCGGAGGTCGTGCTGATGCGCGATGCCTGGGTTGGCGATGGTTTAAATGATGCCGCCCGCGTCTATGGCCCGGAAGTCATGCAGGCCTATAAGTATTATTGGCGCAATGGTGCTACCGCCTTTAAGGAAATCGAATCGGAAGAGGAGTTCCAATTCGAGAATATGTGGAAGGACCGTATTATAGCCGGATCGCCGGAAGAGTGTGTCGCTGAGTTCCATCGATGGGGCGATGCGGTGGGTACCGACTATTTTCTTCTGCGGCTGCGCCATGCCCATTCCGGCGGACCGCCGCACAAAGACATTATGCGAGCGATCGAACGATTTGGCCGTGACGTGCTTCCCCATCTTCAATAGGGAGTGCTCGATGAGCATTAGCGTGGAAAAGCTTACTGTTATCCCGACTGGCGGACCGCTTGGCGCGGAAGTGCGAGGCGTTGATTTTAGCCAACCTGTTGATGTCGCAACTGTGGCGGCACTCAATCGCGCCTGGGCCGAACACCAGGTGTTATTGTTCCGGGGTCAGAATATCACGCCCCAGGATCATGTCGCAGCTAGTGCGTTGTTCGGCGTTCCGTCGGCGGGTGCGAACCGAGCTTATTATGATAGGCAAGGGCGCCTACCGGCGGATGCTATCCCCGATGTGCCAGAAATTACAGTGATCTCGAACCTTGATCGTGACGGTAATCCAGTTATGGAGAATGAAGGGTTAGGTAGTGGCGAAGTCGTATGGCACAGCGATAATTCCTATGTCGAAACGCCGCCGGCCGGCAGTTTTCTGCGCGCTTTGGAAGTGCCACCTGCTGGGGGCAATACTTCTTTCAACAATCAATACCTAACATACGAGACTTTGCCCGACGATGTGCAGGCACGTATTAAGGGCCTTTATACCAAGCAGGATTCTAGCCGCAATTCCGCCGGTGTTTTGCGACAGGGTGTCGTGAAGCCTGAAACTCTTGATGACGTGCCAGGCCCGGACCATCCTCTGGTCCGGCTGCATCCGGTGACAAAGCGCAAGGCACTTTATCTAGGTCGTCGCAGGATGTTCCCGTCGCAATTTGTTGTCGGCTGTTCGCGTGCTGAAAGCGAGGATCTGCTCGACTTTTTGTGGAATCATGCGACACAGGATCGTTTCAGGTGGACGCATGGACCATGGGCGGTTGGAGACATGGTGCTGTGGGATAATCGCTGTGTTATGCATCATCGCGACGCGCATGCCGGTAAGCATCGGCGCATCATGCATCGCACCCAACTGGGCAAGGAATTCCCGATCGCAGCCTTATAGATTGGGGTTCTTATGTATTAACCGGAGATCAGCGTGTTCATCCAGGTGCTGAGCCGCTACACCTTGGGTGCAGAGCGACAGGCATTGCCTGCCAGTAGCTGCGGTTCCTCGGACCTATCTATTCACATCCACCGTCAATGCAGACCTCGTCAACGTAATGACAGTGCATGTGCACGAGACTGATGCTCCGCATTTCAGCTCACGCAGTCATCTGGGGTGCAACGTCGTTCCCACCGCCATGGCTATGGCGGAAAAGTAAGCTCGCTCCGGCGAGGCGTTATTAAAAGACTATCGTGCTAGGCTACGATATCGGCAGCCGGCTGACCGGTGTTCTTGGCGTCGACGAATTCTATGAAGCCAGGCACAGCACCCAAAGCTTTGCGCCGCTATGCGGTGCCGCCGCCACGGGGGTGTTGGCAGGTTTGCTGGAACAGCAGACGCGTTGGCTGATCTCGTACACCGCACAATAAGCGTCGGGTGTGAGTTGTTGGCAGCGTGATAGGGACCATATTGAGAAGGTGTTTGATTAGGTGGCTTCGGCGACTATTGTGCAGACGCTCTTTTTGGGCCATGACCTGACGACCGATGATATCGCTTCAATCACGATCAACATGTCTGACAAGGAGGCTCATGTCGTTAACAACCGCGACATGCCAGCTGTCAACTTGCAATATCTTATTGCCGTTATGATCTTAGACGGGATGGAGAGCTTCACGTCAGCGGATGACGAGGCCCGCATCGACGATTAGGCGTTTACCGAAATCAAAGGCCGGGCCCAATCGGCGGCCATAAGGCGAGGTTGTTGATTGGCCAGGTCTGGACTATAGAAGCCATCGCCGAAGTTAGGGACATTCGGCATCTCCTGATACCGAATAGATGGAAGATGGACTGAGACCGGAACATAACGAACGTTAGCTGCTGTAAATTTTACTTTCGGCATCAATTGATTCTATTCACCTATACGCCATAGTAGCCCTCGAGATCCAAAATGGAATTTCAAATTTTAATCGATGCACTGACCCAGCTATTCAACCCGGTGCATTTGGGGTTTTTGTTGCTCGGGACGTCCCTGGGCCTCTTGATCGGTGTGCTGCCGGGATTGGGAGGAGTTGCTGGGTTATCGTTGCTTTTGCCGTTTGTCTTCGACATGGATCCATCGCATGCACTCGCCATGATGATCGGGCTACTGGCACCAACTACGACATCCGATACCTTTCCATCGGTTTTGATGGGAATTCCCGGCACTTCGGCGTCCCAGGCGACCGTGGTCGACGGTTTCCCGCTTGCTAAGCGGGGAGAAGGCGCGCGAGCGTTGGGGGCGGCGTTTTCTGCTTCGCTTTTCGGCGGACTGTTCGGAGCTCTGGTGCTGACTGGCGCTATTTTTGCGGCACGGCCAATCATCCTTGCGATGGGGTTTGGCGAACAAATGATGCTGATCATGTTGGCGCTCAGCATGATTGGCATGCTCACGGGCAACCATGCGCTTAAGGGCCTTGCCACCTGCGTGATTGGCTTGATCGTCGGTATGATTGGTTACGAACCGCACGGTGCCTTCCGGCTTTCCGGAATACCCGGTGTCTATGAATCGGCTTATCTCAGTGATGGCATCAAGATCGTGATCATCGGGCTAGGCATGTTCGCCATGCCTGAGATCGTCGATCTTGTACGCCGACATGAGACAATTTCTAAAGACGGGATGCTGGGCAGTGGATGGTTGCGCGGATTGAAAGACATGGTGCGTAACTGGTGGATTGTAATTCGTTGTTCATCGATCGGCTGCATTATTGGCGCGTTACCGGGGCTGGGCGGGTCGGTTGTCGATTGGATCGCCTACGGACACGTGATTCAGACCTCCAAGGACAAGAGTAGGTTTGGCGACGGGGATATCCGCGGCGTTCTGGCACCGGAATCGGCGAACAATGCCAAGGAAGGTGGGGCAATGATCCCGACCATTCTGTTCGGCATTCCGGGTTCGGGCAGTTACGCGATCCTGCTCAGCGGATTTATTCTGATCGGCATCGAGCCAGGTACCGAGATGATCACCAAAAATCTCGATCTGACCTACACGATGATCTGGTCGTTGGCCTTGGCCAATGTATTCGGTGCTGGTGCCTGTCTGCTGCTTTCGTCGCAAATAGCCAAGCTGACGACGATCCGTTACGGCTTTCTGGCCCCCTTCATGCTTGTGCTGATCTTCTTTGCTGCATTTCAGGCGACGCGGGACTGGAATGACCTGATTGCCTTGTTCGCGTTCGGCACGCTGGGCACTTTTATGAAGCGCTATGGCTGGTCTCGGCCGGCCCTACTCATTGGCTTTTTTCTGTCGGACCGCATCGAGACATCGCTCTATCAGTCAATTCAGGTCTATGGATACAGCTTCTTCGAACGGCCAATTGTGATCGTCCTGCTGATTTTAACAGTGCTGTCGATCATTGCTGCACTGCGATATAATCCGAACGCCGGTAAGGTCTATACGGAAGACAGCGAGGCCTCGACGCGGCGCAAATGGCCGCAGGTCGGCTTCACGATTTTTATGTTGGCAATCGTAGTGATCGCATTCACGGACGGGTTCCGGTATGAGACGCTTGGCCGTATTTTTCCCTTCGCCGTGGGCATCCTTGGTTTCGCCTTCGTTTTAGCTGTGCTGTTCCAGCAGGTTGCGGCCAAGAAACCCTCCGCAGTGCTGATAGACCGCGAGCTTCTCGGTGGGACGACCCACTCTGAGTTCTACTATCTCGGCTGGATCCTAGGCATGCTGGCTATCATTGGCCTCGTTGGATTTCCAATTGGCGCGGCTTTGTTCATCTACTTGTTCATTTCGCATAAGATCAATTTGAGCCACGTCCGAAACGCCTTGCTAGGCTTGTCGGCAGCAGTTTTCCTGGGGGCGCTCTCCTATTTTCTGACCCTGGAATATCCTCCTGGCCTCCTGCAATGGTTTACCGAAAGCTACCTTAACTTTGAAATGCCGTTCTATCTTGGTGGCCCACAGTAAAGCGAAAGAGCTTTTAAAGAAAAGAAATCGCCCGGCCTTTGAAGGCCGGGCGCCTGTGTCTTAAATGAACGCGGATGTTTATAGCTTTAGGTCAAGATTATACCGAACCTTCACATATTTCTTTACATAGGCGCGTTCTTCCGGTGACAGGTTCATAGCGGCATGTAGGGCCGATTTTGCGTCGGGGCCGATTGTGGTCGTGAACTTGCCCAGGATCTTTGGCCGACGTTTTATGAAGTCTGGATCCTTCATAGTTTTGCGTAGCGCGTTCCACCAAGCGTCCCTCGCGCCCTTGTCGACCCCATTTGGCAGGTTAAAGGACTTGTTAGCAAGCGTGCCGACGCGGATAAGCGCTAAAGTTGCTTTAGCCTCGGGGCTGTCAAATTTTTTGCCGGTGCCGTCTTCGTACAATTCATAAATTGTTGGTACATTCGGCCAGGTCGGGTCACGGTAGTACTTGCCATTTGCATCCGTCCAATTACCCTTCGCGTCTGGTGCACCATGTGTGTACATCTCCGTGGCGATGCCCGAATCTCGGAAGCCTTTCCGGTTGTTCATGTAGGATAGGGAATTATCGAAATTGACAGTAAATTCGCCACGCTCAAAGGCTTGCGCCATTGGGCCATTTCCCTTCATACCCCAAACGTCTTTGACCTCAACACCAAGAAGGGATAGGGCCATACGTTTATTGATCGCAGAAGAGGTTGGGGTCTTGCCACCAAAAACCAGCTTGTCCTTCGGGATCGACCGTAGCTTTGTAACTAGGTCTTTTGGGCTCAATCCCTTTAGGCCGAGCTCGGAGCGGGCATAGACCATGTTGCCGCGTGGCAGCATGATGATCGGCTCCCAGCCCTTGATTTCGAACTTCACCCGCGGATCACCAAGGATGTAGTTCATGATGGTGGAGGTAGATAGCGCCATTACCCAGGTGCCGTCCTTCTTGGCGTTCGCCTCGAAATAGTTGCCGCCTACTATGCCGCCAGCACCTGGTTTGTTCACGACCAGGATCTTCGGATTACCCGGTAGATATTTTTCCATGAAGGGCTGCAGCGCGCGAGTCAGACTGTCGGTGCCGCCACCTTCGTTGAAGGGAACGATGATGCGCAATCGCTTGCCGGAGAAATCGACCGCCTGCGCCATCGGCGCTAAAGCTACCGTCAGTGCCAGCGCTGAACCGGCGAGGATACCGGCTACACCGTACCGAGAAATCTTAGGCCTCATATTATAACCTCTCTGCTTGTCGTCATTAATTGGATATTTGGTAAAATCATTGCACTTGATACGTATTTTGAAAAGTCGGAATCGACTCACCTTAATTGTCCGGGGGCAGGATTTCGATCTGACAGATCGCGTCAATCAGGTGCTCTCGTTTGATGTCGGCCAGATGCCTACGTTTCTGGTCGTTAGTCAGATGGGCGCCAATCCCCTGAGTGAGGATAAGTACGATGGCCTGGTCCATCATGTCGAGCCAGTAACCGCGACGCACTAGCTTGCCGTTGGCATCCCTTGCAAACGGGTCGTTCGGATTGGCGCCGAGATCGGGTTGATAGAAGTTCTGCATCGCTTGCCTCTAGACTTTTGAGTAACCGGAACCGTCTGAATCGATGCCGCGACCGACGGCCTCTTTGATCCAACCAAATTCCTTTAGGATCTGCTGGCTGTAGGTAACCCTGCCGTTGATCTTTTCGATTGGCTCCGTGGCCAACAGCAGTGCAGCTTTGGCCATCAGCGATGGATGCTCGCCTTTGGGGTCTTCGATACCGTCGACTAGCTTATGGAACACAGTGCCCGGTGTGGGGACGACGCGCGAGGGAGAGACCGCGGTCACTGAGATGTTGCCATATTGCGACACCTCCTGCGCCAGCCCTTGGGTCATGCGCTCCAGCGCCGCTTTGGTAGCGCCATACATGACGCCGCCGCGAGCATGCTGGTCCTCATAGGGACCGCGACCGGGACCGATAGCTGCGCCGGAACTGATGTTGACAATCGAGCCGCCGCGGCCTGAGGTCATGTCGGTCAGCACGGCCTTAGAAAGGATGAATGGGGCATGGACGTTGACTGAGAAGGAGCGCACCCAGCGATTTGTCGGATAATTGACCGTTGGGATGTAGTAGTTTAGCGCTGCGTTATTGACCAAAATGTCAATCGGACCGCAGGCGGTACGCGCCTTTTCGACTAGCGAAAGGCACTCCTCTTCGAGCGAAATGTTTGCAGCAATAGCAATCGCTTTGCCGCCGGAACCGGTGATATTTTTGACCGTCCGAGCGAGTGACCCCTCTAGCGGATGGTCGCCCTCGCTAACCGTCCGGGCGACGCAAACCACGTTGGCCCCTTCCGCAGCAAATAGTTCCGCGATCTCCTGTCCGATACCTCGGCTTGCCCCGGTAATGATAGCTGACTTTTCTTCCAATTTACCCATATATCCCTCTCGTACACTCATCGCTAATGGGTTGTTAACTTGATCTTATCATGTGGCGTGGGCTGGGAGCGATAGGGCGGGTTTACTTATAAAAATTCATCTATGCGATTATAGTGCAACGTTTTTAGCTTTCTTTTTCTTATTCTTAATAGTCATTTTGGTTGGCGACAAACTTGTTTGTACTGCACTTAAGTGTTTCGGTTTAAAACATTCCAGGCTTGGTGATGCCATATCACTAAATTCCTTGGTGAAACCTTAGAGTCCAGAAAGTTAGGCAAAACCCTACGAACGAGAAGACCTTTCTTAAGGCGTGGGAACGCTATTTGCTCCAGGACTTTTTAATGGCCAACTTGGCGTGTGTGCAGTACAGCTGCGCAATCATGCTCTTCTCGCGCATACATTACGGCCATATTCTGGGCTCCGCTGCAATTTTAGCGCCGATTTTAGGCCTTTTCACGCCGCTAATGTTAGCGCCACTTGCGGTTATTATTATTCTTGCGTCCGTCGCGATAGACTTGCTGCGAAGGCATGAAATGCCGAATTTCGACTGGCCATTTCTTGTGCCCTTCCTGTTGCTCTTTGTATGGGCCGCTATAACCCTGACGTGGTCAGTTGACGGCGAAGGTGCGGTAAGAAAGTTGGCTTCGCTGGCGGCCCTAGGGCTTCCTTGCTCCTATGTTCTGTTGCGAAGCTATCAAATTTCGGAAGAAGAACGACGTATTTTACGCCCTGCTGTTTGCATGGGAGCCGCACTTGGTTTGGGGCTGGCCATGTTTGAAGTGGCGACGAAGGGTTTCATTATGATGGAGTTGTTAGGCCGCCAGCCGCCAGACGGTAATTATAGCGGACTGTTGAACAGGGCACCTGCTGTGCTGTTGCTGTTTGCCTGGCTGGCTGCTGCTGCTACTGCAAAAGGTGGATGGATTTTTATAACTATAGGGGCGGTAATGGCCTATGCGTTACCTAGCGAATCCGCACTGGTAGCTTATGGCATCGCTATTCTTGTCTACTGTGGCGTATATGCAGCGCCGAAGCTTTTGCGGTTTCTGCTGCCCACTGCCATGGCGGCAACGCTTTTGATCGGACCAAGCCTTTTTGCGGTTATTGACAAACCTGTGCGACAATTTTTGGGCGACGGTAATTCCTCCATAGTGCACAGACTTCAGATCTGGGAATTCACAAACAAACATATCCAAGAAAATCCATTAACAGGCTTAGGTTTCAATGGATCGCGTCAAGCCCCTGGGGGCAGCGAGAGATATATTCTGCGAAATAACCTCGGGCAAATGATCGGTCAGGGTGATCGCCTGCCTCTACACCCCCATAACGGGGCGATGCAAATTTGGCTAGAGCTAGGTTTGCCTGGCGCTATTCTAATTGCTTCGTTAGCGGCACTGACTGGTTACCGGGCAATATCGCTACGTAAGCGACGTGACGCTGCAACAGCTGCTGGTCTGGTGACAACCGCGTTTTTGATCTGGCTGCTGAGTTTTGGCGTTTGGCAAAGTTGGTGGGTGTCTACCTTCGTGCTCGTGTTCCTTTTGGCCGTCCCCTCGCGGCGGTTTAGTCGAGAGAAAAAATCTACGTCCGTGAATTCATGAAACGACTCGGTATCACCATGTTGGTTTCTTTTGCCATGTTAGCTGCAATCGGGGGAGTAGGTTACTATCTCACACATTCGGTCGATAGTGTACGTGTCTGGTACAAGCGCTGGAAAGCGGCTGATGTCTATATGTACGAAGAGGTTCATCATAGATATTTAAAAACTGATCCTTCGACACTAATTTCCATTCGCGACAGCCAGTCGCGCAGTGCTAAACACCGGGCATTGATCCACGCAATCTGGGGTGAGAAAGGCGTTTTTCCCCTTAAACGATCCGCGGAAATATCAGAGGTTGCCGCTCCGCCTGGACTGGCCAATTTGGATGGACTGGCCAAGACTGAACGGTTACGCATTCCCATCGATTACGGATACGCTTCCTATGTTTATATTCTGGGACCAGTCACACCAAATGGGCGTTTGTTTTTGTATCACCATGGATACGCGGGTGAATTCGCGCAGGCAGCTGAATTTATACAGCGCGCTTTGAAAGCCGGGGATACGGTTGCAGCATTTAATTATCCGGGCTATGGCGAGAATCAGTTTCCAGCCCATTATTTTAAAAAATTCGGGTGGCAAGCACCTACTTGGGATCGCATCCTCACGTTTGCAGATAACCCAATCCGCTTTTATGTGGAGCCAGTTGTGGTTACGCTGAATTACGCTGTTAAATCAAAACTCTATGCGCATTTTGACATCGCAGGGTTTTCTGCGGGGGGGTGGATTGCAGGCCTTGCAGCCGCGGTGGATCGGCGGCTGCGCCATGTTTTTACAATATCGGGCGGGTATCCGCTCTACCTCCGAGCGGGTGCAGAGGTGAATCAATCAGCGCCACCACAATATTACGGACCACTGTTGCGTTCGGTGAATTACCTGGATCAATATGTATTGGCGGCGAGCGGCCCTGGCAGGCGGCTAATACAAATTTTTAATCGATTTGACCGATGTTGTTTTCGTAATACGTTGGGAAAACTCTATGAACCAGCCGTTAGAGCTGCAGTTGACCGTGTTGATTCTGGAGGAGCCTTTTTAGTGCTAATCGACGAGAGTCATGCGGATCATAAAGTTTCTTCGTGGGCACTTGATAGAATTTTTGCCTATCGAAACTAGTGAAAAATATCGATGGTCATTAGGCACATTTTTATAATTTTAGTTGCAGCATTATTGGTCCGCATAGGCAATTTACTGTTGCTCGATACCACAGAGGCTAGCCTTCTTGCTGAAGACGGAATTTTATATTGGGACAGTTCGACGGCATTGATGACGCAAAAGTTTGGCAACTTGGCTGAAATTACGCGTCTGGTTGCGAATTCGGAGCGGGCACCAGGCTATGTCATTTTTTTGGCAGGCATTCGGTATTTATTTGGCGATTCTTTTTACACCGTTCTCATTGTGCAATCGGTGATCGATTCTCTCACATGTGTCCTGATTGCATCGATTGGTGCCGCCTTGCCCTCGGTGCAGGCGCCCCGGCTTGCTTTGTTAACTGGGCTGATTGCGGCGGTGACACCTAATTTCATAATTCATGGGGCGATGTTCCTTAGTGACACTCTTTTTCTTTTTTTTTCACTGCAATGTTGTCGGCGAGCTCGAGATTTTTACGAAGCGGTGGAACACAATGGGTCGCCGTCGCTGGTATGGCGCTGAGTCTCGCGATCATCACCCGTACCCTAGTGCTTCCCTTGCCGGTTCTGATGGCGCCATTCGCCTTTGCTATTCCATATCTTAAAAGGCGAGGGTTAAGCGCAAGTATTTTTATCACCGTTATGTTTCTAGTCCTGTCCTGGACGCCCGCCGCCTATTTCATGGAGCGCAATTATAATAATTTTGGCTCGTTTATGCTTAGTGCACAGAATGGCGCGCATCTGTCTGGTTGGATTGCACCGCTTGTACGTCGCGCCCATGAAGGTACTCCTAGGAACCTGGGTGCGGCGGAATTAGCGCAGAAAATCCAAATACGGACAGCTCAGAATGGGCCCGTTGCAGAAACATACAATAAATTTGAAAAAAGTCGGATTGAAGTCAGATATGCGCTGGAAGAATTGCAGCGTTATCCCTTACAGGCCTTCTTGAAGGCCTGGGCTTCGGGTGCTGCCATAAACTTAGGGGGGCCCGCCATATTGCTTGATCCACGCGTGCGTGCTCTATCCAACGGCAGCTTTGATCGCACGGGCGGCGGGAACCTTGTCGGTCAAATAGTGGCATTTGTTTCAGCTGCCAATCCCCCCTATATCGCAATCGCGTTGTTTAATTTTGCAGGGATGGTTTCTATCAGTCTCTTACAGGTTTATGGATTGATCCGATTAGCGACGAAATTTCTCTTTCCCGCGACACTAGCCTGTCTGTGCATTGGATATTTTTTATTGGTAAACGGCCCAATTGGGTCGCCTAAGTACCGCTTGCCGTTCGAACCGGTGCTAATTCTTTTGACCGGGTTGGCGGTCGTGGATTTATGGGACCGGGCAGCCTCGTGGCGTGTGCGATGCTTTGCCCCTTTTCAAGAAAAATTCAAAATACTGTGTAGCAGTCAGCGCCAACGCGACGTAGATCAGCGGTAAATACACAATCGAGAACCGCTCAATTGCCGTGTTCAACATCGCGATAGCTAGAAAGCTGCCCTGAATAGTTATAATCATCGTCAAATTTAAAAGGGAAACCCGTGATAACCTTCGTGCAAATAGGCATTGGGTACCCAAAAGTAGCATTTGAAAACTTAACAATCCGCCTGTAGCCCAGAACCCGAATTGTAATAAAAAGGCGCTGAAACTCGCTCTAATTTTTGGACGCAGAGCAGGATCGAGATGGGCAAGGGGAAGTGGTCCACTGCGGTCCAGAAATGCCTGTAGCGCTGCACTGCCCCCGGGCGTACTGACCCTAAAAATTGTCCACATTCCCAAAAAATGCTCCAAACCTCGTACGAAGAAATTTGTTTTGTTAGCAAGTATTCGGTCAATCCCAAACTCACGTATTATTGTGTCGGGCTTTTCGCCGGTACGCTTAACCGTGGAGTAAAACTCGGCTGGCCGATAACCAAAATGTGAGATTGCTTCGTAACGAACGTTTAAAAATTGCCGAACTCTAATGTCACTTACTTCGCGTAAGAAAAAATGAACCTTCTTGTATTCTTCCTCTAGCGCTTCGGTCAACTTCGGGTACCTACTATTCACAGAAACCCGATGATCCTCCAGCATTAAACTTCGAGCAAAAATTAAATTACTCAATTGGCTTTTTTCTGTACTCCCATGGATAAGGTGGTGTGCACTCCGCTCCATTCCAGCGATGAAGAAAAATGCCAGAACCGACAAAACCGTAGCGCCCACTACTAATTTCACTGCGATTAATCGGTGCATTAAAATTGGGGTGATTACTAAAATCGGAACCATCGCAATTGAGGCTGGCTTTATGGTGAAGGCAAGGCCTGTCAAGGCTCCAAGGACTACAGCTTTTGGCAATATGCCCTTTTTTGCATAGAGTAGTTCGATCAGAGTGGCAGCCCATACCAGTAGGACAGATAACCAAAGGCCTTCCGTTAAAATAGTAAATTGGTATCGTGTTAAATAAGGGTTCAACAACAAGCCAGCAGCGACACCCGCGCTGGTTAGGAGCCCGATGCGTATTGCCAGTACTCGTACTAAGACGGCTGTTGAGATTGCATAGAGTATCGCTTGGACCCACGAAACCCCTTTGTAACCAAAGCCTAATAACTTTAGTATTTTTAGAAAAATTGGATAGCCGAGCGAACGAAAATCGCTCATCGAAGTATAACTACCTGTATCACCGTCAAAAATGGCAGGTTGTGCCACAGTGCTCGCTAATATTGCTAAAGAAAGTAATGTTAGGAATAGTATCGTTGCTGGCAAACTAAATTTATTGAAGTTTGCAAGGTATATGGAGTGTAGCAAGGTTTAGAAACTAATTCCGCGAGAATACGAACTCATTGCAACCTAAGCCGCCACCACATGTTTTAAGTTTTTCGAGCTGAAATCCACGCTGCTTATGATAGGTAAAAATATCTTCTGGTTTGGCAACTTCAAAGGGTAAACCGCCAACCCAATCTACCACATCTCGCCAAGGGCTCATTCCGCGTGGGTTTTCAATTTCATATGACCGCCAATTTTTCATAGGTGTGCCTCGAAATAAATCTTGGATTGACGTCGGTCCCCATAGCCTGATGAAGGTGGGCCAAAGAATTATCCAGCGCAGAAATTGTGGTGTCGCGTTATAAGATTTTTTTATAGATAGCCAATGCTGACTGCGAGAACCTTGGTCGTTGTATATTGCGATCCATAGTTTTCCTGATGCCTTAGTCATAGATCCAGCATTATCTATAGCCTGCCACATCTCGCCAGTGTGGTGTAGTACACCCCAAGAATAAACGATATCGAATTTTCCTAAGTTTTGACAATGTTCATCGTCAAGGATATCGGCTTCTTCTATATTCCAATTGGGGTCGTCAGGAAAGTAACGGTTCTTTAATTCCTGAGTGCAAGCAACGGATTTTCGATCATAATCAAATGAGTGAACTGTGGCACCAAGGAGACGGGCGGCAAGACTAAACAAACCACTCCCAGAACCAGCGTCAAGAAACCGACAGCCATGCAAGGAATCTCTTTCCAGCATATCAACAATTGAACACTTTGCCCGATCTATTTTGTTCTCGTCCAATGTTTCAAGAAAATGCAACCAATTTTGTCCAAATGCGAACCTTTGGCCAAGCTTAATTTCGATTTCGGTTTTGTTCATAATACGCCATTAGGATGATGACGTTCTGCCCACGCATGAAGCATAAGTACATCCCACAACAAGTATTGCCAATTTTGGCGCCCTGACTTGTGATCCTGCCATTTTTCTAATACGGGTGTCGGGCGTAATATATTATGCTTTTTGAACATTGACTCTGATAGGTGATCTTCGACCCATTCTTTTAGTGGCCCCTTCATCCACTTTCCTATTGGAACACCAAAGCCCATTTTGGGGCGGTTAGTGTAATTTTTGGGGACATACTTATATAATAATTGCCTTAATAGCCATTTACCTTCGCCGTTGCGAATTTTCATATGGTCTGGTAATTGCCAAGAAAATTCCACCAACCTGTGGTCTAAAATAGGAATTCGTGCTTCCAGGGATACGGCCATACTTGCTCGGTCTACCTTAGTTAAAATATCATCCGGCAAATAGGTAAGGCTATCTAGGTATTGCATCCGTTCTGTGAAGTCAGGAATGCTGTTCTTAAGAGAACTTTGCCATATAATTCCCTTTGGCTCTTCGCCATCTATAACGATAGAATTGGGCGATGCCCAATGGCTAATTATGCGGCGATAAAATTCATCACCTTCTGAATTTAAAACTCTACTAAGCTTGTGCATTTTATCGCCGGCCTGAGAGGGGCGTTTTGTATCAGGGACCAGTTTAAAAGCCGTATCCCAAAAAGATTGAGGGAAAGCCCGTATTGCAGCTCCGGTTATTGATTTCACAGACGACGGCAGAGAATTGAGGAACCGGGCCATTTTCCGAGCTTGAAAATATCTATTATAACCAGCGAATAATTCGTCACCCCCGTCGCCAGAAAGTGCAACTTTAACATGTTTGCGTGTCATTGCTGACACCAAGTAGGTGGGTATTTGGGAACTATCTGCAAACGGCTCATCATATAAATCCGGCAATTGCGGAATAACGTTTTGTGCTTGTTCAGGTGTTACGTATAACTCCGTATGGTTTGTACCGAGGTGCTTCGCAACTGCACGAGCATGTATGGCCTCATTGAAATCATCTTCTTCAAACCCAATCGAAAATGTGGAAATTGGTTGAGTGCTATTTGCTTGCATGATGGCCGTGACAGTAGAGCTATCGATTCCACCGGATAGAAATGCGCCTAGTGGTACATCGGCTACCATGCGCCGTTTAACAGCGTCTGTTAGGATCGATTCCAGTGTGGATAGCGCTTGGTTTTCATCGGTATAGAAATACCGGTTCCGATTTGCGCTGACGATATTATTTATGGACCAATATGTTTCGATTTTAGGTGATGGCTCCTGAATGCTCAAATGCAATATAGAACCGGGCTGAAGCTTATTTATATTTGTGTAGATACTGAAGGGGCCAGGAATATAATTATGCCGCATAAATGCACAAATCGCATTCCGGTCAACTTTATACGGACATTTTGGATGAGCCCGAAGAGCTTTTAACTCTGAACCAAAAATAAAAACGCCTTCTGGCGCTATCGTCCAATAGAGGGGCTTGATACCTAATCTATCCCGCACCAACCAGAGCTGTTTCTCCGACTTATCCCAAATAGCAATCGCGAACATGCCAATTAACTTTTTTATTGTGCGTCTTACTCCCCAGTGAGCACAGCCTTCCAAGATTACTTCTGTATCAGAATGGCCGCGAAACTTGACGCCTAAAGTCGTAAGTTCTGCACTTATTTCTTTTGAGTTATAAATTTCTCCATTATAGCAGATTACCATTCGACCAGATTTGGAGGTCATAGGTTGGTGTCCCGCATTAGACAGGTCTACTATCGCCAATCGGCGGTGTGAAAAGGCGGCTTGAGCGCCCTCATCTACCCATATACCGTTGCCGTCAGGACCGCGATGATCCAAAGCTTCACCCATCGCTCGCGCAATCTTTTGGGGCGACCCGGGATAGTTGTCCCTTGTGTGGAAAAAGCCAGCTATTCCACACATAAAGTTTGGCAGTTAGTGTGTGGCGACAAAAAAATGTTCAATGGCCCTATCTTTTACTAATTCTTAACATCAAAGCTATTCTGCGCGTTTTCCAGTATGGAAATCCACTTTCGCGCAATTATTTCTGGAGTAAACCCATTTATAGCTAACGGAGCTTTATGGGCATATTGCTCTCGCAAGGTCTCATTGGTCATTACAATAGATAAAGTTTTGGCGAGCTCGTCGATATTCTCCGATTCGATGACAAATCCAAATTCGCCATTTTTTAATATCTCTGCAACCCCGCCGGGACTATCCGTCCCTATGCAGCAAAGGCCTCCTGCTAGGGCCTCCAGCAATGAATTGGGAAATCCTTCATATCGTGCTGGATGAACATATATGTCAGCCATGGAAATTTCTTTTGCAATTTCTAATGATTGTCCTGGAAGATGTACAGATTCGGATAGGTTTGCGAGCCTAACTTGTCTTTCAAGGCTTGCCCGTTCTGGACCATTGCCGAAGATCGTCAATTCCCAATCTGGGAAATTGTTTGAAATATTACTGAAAGCCTCTATCAATAAGTCAAAACCCTTTTGACGTGTAAACCGTCCGACAGCAATAATTTTATTGCGTGAATCCACATGGGCCTGCCGCCGAAATTTCGGTTCCCTAACTGGATTGGCTACTACTTCTGCTTGCATATTTAAATTAGTTTTAACCCACACAGCTATATCTTGGGTTTGAACAACTAATGTATGCGCCCAAGGATAAATGTATTTCCGAAGAAGGTTATGGATACTTTCAACCTTATGGGCCCCGGGGTGAACGCGCTCTGATATAATCACAGGAATGCTCAGGCCGCACGATGCTATAATTGCGATAATGTTTATATCTGTTACAAACGCCACCAAAACATCTGGTGCTATTGCCTTGAGGCGACGACGCAAATTAAAAATTTTAATTATGTTGTTCTGCAAGAACTTTAATACTGAGTGACTCTCCTTCATTAAAGCTAATGGATGGAGGTTTATACCCTCGCATAACTCATAACCTATTATCTCGTCATTGGTTTGGAATGTCAGGATGTCAACGGTGTGACCTGCTGTTTGCCAGGAATTACATAAGCCAGCAGCAACACCCTCTGCCCCTCCCTTTGACAACGAAGATATAAGAAACGCGATTTTCATGGGTTTAATGTGTGAGTA